>NZ_PDHT01000051.1:0-20435 GCF_002917135.1 Methylobacterium sp. V23 | reverse complement strand
GATTGATGAAGCGCCAGATGGTCCAAGACTGCGTTAGGGTTTTACTTACCATGTTATTTGCGATCGCTCTAGCGCCCATCCGGCTGTTCGGTTCCCGAAAAACATTCCGCGGGGCGAGACGCCGCAGGCGGGCGATCCGTGATCTCGCGTGCGAATGAGGTTCGGTCGGTGCGTGGCGCCGGTTCGCGACGTCGGCCGGCGGGTCGTTCGGGGCTGCCGCCGGCATCACCGGCCTCGGACCAGCGGCGTCAGGTGATCCAGCGAGGACGCGTGCACCAGCGGCGGCGGTGCGCCCTCGGGGGCCGTCATCCCGACGCGATCGTGCCAGTAGGTCGGCAACCCGACCGCAGCCGTCCCGACGAGATCGTAGGCCGATCCGGCAACGAACAGGCAGCGGGACGCATCGACGGACAGTTCGTTCAGGGCAAGGCGATAGGGGTGAGGATCGGGTTTGTAGAATCCCGCCCGCTCGGACGTCACCACCGTGGTGAAAGGGACCCCGACGCAGTCGGCCGCGATCCGTCCCAGGCGTTCGGAGCAATTCGTCACGATCCCGAGCGGTATGGACTTGTCCGAGAGGTCCCGCAGGGTCTGCACCACGCCCGGCCAGGGTCTGAGTTCGGCGTAGCGTTCGGCGAGCTCGGCCGTCGCGCAGCCCGGTAGGCCGACCATCCCCGCGGCTTGGGCAACGAGGTCTTCGTAAGGCCGGTAGCGCCCCGTACGATAGGTGATCCGCAGGTACTCGGCGCGCCAGCGCCGGCCTAAATCCTCGCTTCCGGCCACGGAATTCCAGAGCGACCAACTGTCCAGGAGGGCGGTCAGCAGATCGAACAGGACGGCATCATGGCGCTGCTCTGGCATCGCGGGTCTCCAAGTCGTTGCCGTGCTTCGCGAAGGCGTTCGTGCGGGACGCTGCCCTCACGTGGTCCGGGCGGCGATCGCCTCGATCTCCACCAGATAGCCGTGGTGGAGTTCCGGCACCGGCACGACGGTGCGGGCCGGCTTCGCCTCCCCGAAAACCTCGGCGTAGATCCGGTTGAAAGCAGGCCAGTTCTCGACGCCGACGATATAGGCCGTGACCCGCAGGGCATCCTGCGGTCCGCATCCCGCCTCGCCCAGGATGGCGAGGACGTTGGCGAGAGCTTGCCGAACCTGCACGTCGAAGGGTTGATCGGCGGTATGCGTCCCGTCCGGGCGGGCGGCGAGCTGTCCCGAGACGAACACCAGGTCACGCCACGCAGTCGCATGAACGTAGTGCCCGGCCGGCGCCGATACGGCGGACGAAGCGATGCGAGCGATGGGATCGGTCATGATGCGGGTTCCTACCAACCATTGATGCGGGGCCAGACCGCCGAGACGCGGCCGGTTCCGTCGAGGACGTGGTAACGGTCGTGCTGGGCGCCCGTGGCGCAGGCATGGTTCGGCAGGACGCGCAGCCGTGCCCCGATCGGCAGATCGGGGAGCGTGGCCTCGGATCCGCGCCGTACGGCGATGATGCCGTGCTCCTGGTTGGCGTCGGCGACGATGAGGTCCGGGTAAGGCCGGCCTGCGAGGTCGCAGACGACACCGTACCCTTGGTCCACGGCCTGCTTGGCCGTCCCGCGGTCGCGCGACAGCGCCATCCAGCCGGCATCCGTGATGATCCAGCCCTTGGGCCGCTGGTGGCCGATCACCGTGGCGAGCACCGAGAGGGCGATATCGGCTGGATCCACCGAGCCGATGCCGGCCTGGTACAGGTCGCCGAACATGAAGACCCCGGCGCGAACCTCGGTGACACCCGTCAGGTCCCGCGCCGAGCGGGCGGTCGGGGTCGAGCCGACACTGACGACCGGACAGGGCAGCCCCGCCGCGCGCAGAGTCTCGGCCGCCGTCACGGCCGCCATGCGCTCGGCCTCGGCCGCTGCGGTCAAAGCCGCCGGATCATGCAGCGCGTAGCTGTCACCCGCATGAAGCAGGACACCTCGCAAGCCCGCCCCCCCGGCCACCAGGCGCCGGCCGATTTCGACGAGCAAATCTGCGTCGGCCGGGGCCACGCCGGAGCGGTGGCCGTCCGCATCCACCTCGATCAGGACGGGAAGCGCGTCGCCCAGGGATCGGGCATGGGCGGCGACAGCCTCGGCCTGCTCCAGGCTGTCGAGGATGAGGGCGAGATCGGCCCCCTGGGCGCGGATGGCCGAGACGCGATCGAGCTTGGCCGGCGCGATGCCGACGCCGTAGACCAGATCACGCACGCCCCCTTCGGCGAAGTACTCCGCCTCACGCAGGGTGGAGACCATGGCGGGGCCGTGCGGAGCCGTCATGGCGATACGGCCGACGTCGAGGGATTTGGCGGTCTTGAGATGGGGGCGGAACGTGACGCCGAGCCGGACCAGGCGCGCGCGCAGGTTCTCGACGTTGGCGCGCAGCTTTGCCTCGTCGAGCAGCAGGCAGGGTGTCTCGAGCTGGTCCAAGGCCGTCCCGTGCTTGACGGGGGGCGTCTGGCGGAACGTGACGTCCGGCATCGATGGTCTTGCCTCTTACGCAGGTGCGAGACCAGACAGAGCACGGACGATAGCAGACCGCCATTAACGCCCGCTGCATCCCGGATTAAGTTTAGCCTGAATGCTGACGACCGATGACCTTCGCTTCTTCGCGGCCATCGCCAGGGCATCCTCCCTGGCGGCGGCCGCGCGCGACCTGAACGTCTCTCCGCCGGCTGTGACCCAGCGGCTTCGTGCCCTGGAAGCCCGGCTTCGCGTCCATCTCGTCGATCGCTCGGGGCGGCACCTGACGCTGACCGACGAGGGCGAGTTGCTCGCAGAACGCGGACGCCAAGTCCTCGAAGGCCTCAGCGAGATCGACGATGCACTTGCCGAGCGCCGCGGCGCGGTTCGGGGCCATCTGCGCATCGTCGCACCCCTCGGGTTCGGCCGCCGCTACGTGGCGCCGGTAGTCGCAGCCTTCCAGGCGGAGCATTCGGAACTGAAGATCGACCTCGTCTTATCCGACCGTCTGGGAGGGGCACCGGGCAGCAGCAACTGGGACCTGGCGATCCACGTTGGCGACCGAGAGCACACGGCCCCGGGTCTGATCATGCGCAACCTCGCCCCGAACGCGCGCTGGGCCTGCGCGGCTCCGAGCTACCTGAGCCGTCGCGGGGTGCCGGAGACACCGGGCGCGCTGCGCGCACATGCCTGCATCGCCTTGCGCGAGAACGATGAGGACGTGACCCTGTGGCGCTTCCAATCGGCGAGCGCCGCCGAGGAGCGCATCCGAATCGAGCCCGATCTGGCCAGCAATGACGGCGAAGTCGTGCGCCGTTGGGCCCTGGCGGGGTGCGGGATCATCGTGCGCTCTGAATGGGACCTGGTCGACGATGTCCGGGCGGGTCGGCTGGTCCGGCTTCTGGAGAATTACAGGCTGCCCGCGGCGCCGGTCGTGGCTCTGCTCGGCGCGCGTCGCCAAGCGCGTGCGGCGCGAACCGGACGCTTCCTCGATGCACTGCAGCGCTCACTGGAGCCCGTGCCTTGGCGCTGAACCGATCCCGCCACGCCGAACCGGGGCGGTATCGGTGTGTTCATCCATGGTGCCAACCGGACGTCGCAAGCTATAGATCCGTAACGGACTGCCACCGTGATGATCAGGCTGGGCCTCCGTTCCAGAGACATGGCTCCGATTACGCGCACTCTTCGCGCGCCCTCTCGCAGCGGGCGTCGGGATCGCGCGTTCCACCTTCGGAGGCAACCGAATCGTCCCCATCAGGCGCGTGACGGAAGATCGAGGCTGGCGCCGACGCCCCCGTCAGGCGCGCCGAACGCCCGAATGATCCACGGCGCACGAAGCGGCCGCATCCGCTCAGCCAGGACGACCGCACCGTCGCAGCGCCCGATGCCGTCGCGTCGTCACCCGAGGAAGCGATCCTCAGTGAGGCCACGCGGATCGCACAGCTTTCGATCGTGGAAACGATCTGCTCGTGCAATCTATTTGTTGGATGCACGCTAGGAATGTAATATCCTTGATTTTCTGATCGACGCTTGATTGCTGCCCAAGGATCGACGATGCACATGTTGCAGGGGTGCAAAACGCGAAAGTAGCATTATTACTGACATGGACGATCAACAAATTGATTTTGTCGAGTTAACTACCGACATTGTGTCGGCGTTTGTATCGAACAATCCCGTCCGTCCCTCCGATCTGCCGGACCTGATCCGGAACGTCCACGGGGCCCTCAACGGCCTCGCCAACGTCACGGCTGCAACCGCATCCGAGATCGAGGTCGAAAAGCCCACGGCGGCGCAGATCCGGAAGTCGGTGACACCAGAGGGCATCGTCAGCTTCTTGGACGGCAAGACCTACAAGACTCTGAAGCGCCATCTCAACACCCATGGCTTGGACCCGTTCAACTATCGGGCTCGTTTCGGCCTGCCCGCCGACTACCCGATGGTCGCCTCGGAGTACGCCGCACGTCGATCAGCGCTGGCGAAATCCATCGGCCTCGGCCGCATCGCCGACCGGAGCGAAGACGAGCAGCCCAGCGCGAAGGATCGACACAAGGCGGCATGATTGCAGGGGATTGGCAGCGGCCTCCGAAGGAACCTCGGTCATGCGATCCGTCGTGGGCCTGACCGCTGACCAAGTCGCTCGTACCAATCGTGCGCCATCGCAGGTGATTTTTCGAACGTCAGAGCAGACCGATCAATCCGGGCGTGGCGCCACTCGCGAGGCGCCACGCCGTAGCGGTTCCGGAATTCACGGCTGAGATGCGCCAAAGTCTTGAACCCGTGCTCGCTCGCCAGGCGGGTGATCGAGCGGGTTTCGAGCGGATCCGCGAGCGCCGTCCGGATCGCCTCCAACCGCTTCTCCCAAACGAGGCGCATGACCCCGCCAGTCCGCTCGAAGGCCCGATACAGCGACGTCCGTGACGTCCCCAGGCGTTCGGCAAGCCATTCGGGTGAGAGGCTGGATGAGGGGAGATGCAGCTCAATCAGGCGCTCAGCCATTTCCACGACCCCTGCGTCGAGCTCGCTCCCTTGCAGAACGTCCGAGGCAGAGGAGCCGTCGAGCAAGCGACGCACGAACCCGGTCAGCTCCGCCGCGACCTCATCCGCGTCGGCGATGCGTGTCGCGGGAAGATGGCGATACAGCGCGTGAAGGCGCGCGAGCAGCAATCTGTTGCGCTCCTGATCGAAGAACATCGGAATGCGCCTCAGATCGACATCAGCCAGGAGCCGGCGAGGGACGGTCAGCCCGATCGCGCTGGACCGAGCCCCGCGCGCATCGAGTTCTCGGCCCATATCGGCGGCCATCACCCTGTTCCGCTGCTGCATCACCGCGCAGCCTGCGATCTCACCTGTCAGCCCTCCCGAGACGTAGAGCATGAAGGTCAGGTGATCCGACGTCACCGCTGCGTGCCGACGGTCCCGGATCATGTGTTGCGGGGTGAAGACCATCCGGCTGGCGAGGATGTCGCCGAGCATCGTGCAGGAGAGATTGCCGCGCGGTGGCCCGGCCCCCTCGCACTGCTCGACCCGAATGATCGGCGCCATCAGATCCCGCCATGCCGCAAAGGCGTGAGCCGGAGAGAGATGGTCGGTGTTGAAGTTCAGGGTCGGAACGATGGTCATGCGGTCCGCAAAACCGAGGATCTTCGAGGTGTTCCAGCCCTAAGAGAGCGTAGCCGAACAGTCACGCCTTCGCGCTCGCATCCCTTGGGAATGACGGGACTTTGTCCAATCCCGTACGAGTTGCCGACCAAGGTTTGGCACACGAGCAATCCGAGCATTGGGAGCCGAAAGAGCACGGCCTCGTCCAAGGCTTACTGCGGCCATCGAACCGCACCTCGGCTCCAGCAGGTGGCCAGACCGGGTGGCCCTGGCTTGCGTCAGATTGAACCTCGGCGGCACCGCGCTACGACGCCTCCAGTGGGCTCCCGCGACCCGGGCACGCCACAAGCGGGAAGAACACAGGAATGCGCGTTCGAGCAGGAAGAGGTTCCGGGGCTCCCCGCCCTACGCCCTCACGCTTCCGCTACGCCACGCGCTGCCACTTGGCGGCGTTGGCCCGCAGGGTCTCCAGCTCCGCACGCAGCGCCTCGATCTCCGCATGCAGATCGCCGGCGTCGACCGCCAGCTCGACGCACTGGTCCTGCGCCTCCGCGAGCTGCGCCCGCAACAGGGCGTTCTCCGTTGCGAGTTCGAGGACGAGCATCGCATCGGCAGTGCACGGCTTATCGCTTGTCACGGCACCTCACATAACGGTCGCCCGCCACGGGGCGGACGGCGCGGGACCCTGGCCACAACAAAGCTTGGCCGCAATCACTCATTCGCCACACCACGGGTTCGATGGGCGGCCGAGCGCTCAGCGCCGCACCGCGCCAACCGCCCGGGCCTCGTCTTCCGGGGATGATGCGCTGTCTGGCCCAGCCAGCGATGCGGGGCAGCTCATCGGCGCGCGAGCGAAGGAGGGGGTCGATCCACGCACGGCCCGCCGGGAGGTGCCATTGGGTGTTGCGGCGCTTTGCATACCAGCCCCGCAACCGTAACCATGACGCCCCGCAGCGATCGGCGTAGGGAAGCCCCCACGCTTCCTCCCAAGCGAGAGACCGACTTCCCCCGCCCGGCGCAATCCGTGGCGGGTTTTTTCTGCGCCCCTGAAACTTTCGACCTCCGTCGATCGTACCGCGCCCCGACCGCGCGAAACGATCAGGGAGAGAAGCGCTTGCGAGATAAGGGCGGCGAGAGGAGCAAGACGCGATTTGATCCGGGACGGTTGTATCGCGCCATCACGCGGCACACCGACGGCCGCATCATCCATGTCAGGGATTTTCTCGCCGACAGCGACGCAGAGGCGATCCTGATCGTCACCGCACGCGGCAGCAACATCCGCACCGATCTCTGGAGCAATCGTGGACTCGTCCGGCGTTTCGGTTCGCCAGGGTCAGAGCCTGCAACACGACCGGCGTCGTCTGGCGGAGATCGTCCCACCCAGGACGGCTGATTCCGCGCAGACCGAGCGCAGCCGCTGCTGGGCGTTCTCCGCGAAACGTTAACCGTAACCTCAGCTTGACCGAAACGTGATGAACTTGGCGGCTCGGCAGGCATTTCAACAGCCTGGGTCAACTGGAGCGGGTGAATGCCGAAGTATTTCATCGACGTCGCAGAGGGCACCCATTTTATCGAGGATGAGGTTGGGACCATCTTGCCAGACAGAGAGTCGGGCCGGCAGGTTGCCCTTCAATCCCTCAGCGACATGATCAAAGAGGATCTCCCGACAGGAGAGAACCAGACGTTTATTGCTACCGTACGAGATGAGCAAGGTGAAGAGTCGTACTGCGCCAAGATCACCCTATCCGCGCGAAGTAGCACACCGCTCGCATAGCGTCCGAGCGCATGACAAATTACGATCTGTACACAGCCGGTTACCCCGCCCCAGCGCAGTCTGAGGCGGGTTTTTCGTTGAAAGTCGGCGCGAGGCATGGGAAGCCGACCGAACAAAACGCCGCACCGGGCATTCACGAGTCATCTGAAACGACTCGGAGCAAGCGGATGCCGCGGTACTTCGTCGACGTTGCAGCGGGACAGGATTTCGTCGCAGACGAGGAGGGCAGTGTTCTCCCGGACCTTCAAGCCGGTCGCTGTCTGGCCGTCCGTGCCCTGTACGAGGTCGCCGGAGAGTGCGGCTTGGACGGTGACGATCGCACCTTCACCGCCATCGTCCGGGATGAGGACGGAGAGACCGCTTACCGCGCGTGCTTGACGCTCACCGAGGATCACCAGACGGGGGTATGCTGACCGGCGCACCGCATGCAGGCCGGATCGGCGTTCCACACCGCGCCCGAGGGCAATCCGCAAGAAAGTCCGCCCGGTCATCGTGGTGTTGCACGGATCCTGCAAGCGATGCAGCGAGCTGCCAGAATGGTTCTGGCCGGCGTTTGTCCTTACCCGAGGACTCCACCTTCACCCGCCCGGCTTTGGCCGCGGCGGGTTTTTGTTCCGTGACGCCGCCTTCGCGCACATGGCCGGCGCAGGGCGCTCGAACGTTCATCGTCTTCATCCGTTGGTCTCGAACAAAGACCCTGGAGGAAATGATGCCTGAGAATCCGCAAGATCCGCTGGACGTCCCCATGGATCGGGTGCTCACCAGGAATGGCGGGAGCAGTTCAGAAGGCTCTGAGCCGAAGAGCGAGGCCAATCCGAAGGAATCCGGCATCGAGGGTCGCCGCGCGCAGGACACCGTCGATCCGGCCGAGCATCTGCCGGAGGATCCAGAGGAGCAGAACGACCTCGCCTGATCCGGCCTGCCTACGGAGCCTGGCCGTCGTCGTGGCGTGCCGGGCTTGTCGTGTCACCCCCACGCAGCAGGCACCGCACCAGTCAGCGACCGCCCGGCGGCGCAGGCTTCTCAATCCTGCGCGCTTGGTCGCCGGGTGTGCGCCGAGGCGAGGCAGCGCGAGGCCGCCCCGCCTTCACATGCGCGTCTCAGGCCGCCCGAACCGTGGCCAGGAAGCGGTCTACCTCGGTGCTGAGGTGCTCGGACTGGCGCGAGAGCTCCGAGGCGGCGCCCAGCACCTGGCTGGCGGCCGCGCCGGTCTCCTCGGCCGCGCCCGCCACCCCCGCGATGTTGGTCGTCACCGCCCCCGTGCCCATCGCCGCCTGCGCCACGTTGCGCACGATCTCCTGGGTGGCCGCCCCCTGCTCCTCCACCGCCGCCGAGATCGAGGTGGCCACGCCGCTGATCTCGCGGATGCGCGCCGCGATCCCGTCGATGGCCGCCACCGCCTGGCCCGTCGAGCCCTGGATCTGGCTGATGTGCTCGCCGATCTCCTGCGTGGCCCGCGCCGTCTGGTTGGCCAGCTCCTTGACCTCGGCGGCCACCACCGCGAAGCCCCGGCCCGCCTCGCCGGCCCGCGCCGCCTCGATCGTGGCATTCAGCGCCAGCAGGTTGGTCTGGCCGGCAATGGAAGTGATCATCGTCACCACGTCGCCGATGCACGCCACCGCCGTGTTGAGCTGCTGTACGAGTTCGGCGGTCTCGGCGGCTTCCTGGACGGCGCCGTGTGCCATGGTCGCGGAGGTGCTGACCTGACGGCCGATCTCCTGCACCGAGGAGCCGAGCTCCTCGGCGGCGGCCGCCACGGTGTTGACGTTGGAAGCGGCCTCTTCCGCCGCGGCCGCGACGCTGGTCGTCTGGTTGGCGGTCTGGGTGGCGGTGCCGGCCATGCTCTGGGCGGTGGCCTGCAGCTCGGTGGCCGAGCTCGTCACCATGCTGATGATGCCGCCCACCGCGCCCTCGAAGCTGTCGGCCATCGCCCGCATCGCCGCCTGGCGCTGCGCCTCGGCCCCGGCCCGCGCCAGCACCGTCTCCTCCTCCAGCGCCCGCATCCGGATCAGGCCGTCCTTGAACACCTGAACGGCGTCCGCGATGGTGCCGATCTCGGTCCGGGCGCCCTGGTGCGGGATGGTCACCGAGAGGTCGCCGCCAGCCAGCGCCTGCATGGGCTGGACTACCGCGCCGATGCCGCGCGTGACGCCGCGCACGATCAGGGTCGCAGAGACGGTGGAGAGGAGAACGCAGAACGAGATGGCGATAACCCCCCAGGTGCGGGTGGTTTCGAAGACGGCCTTGCTCTCGGCCTGAGCGGCCGTGGCGCCCTCGTTGTTCATGGCAACGAGCTTGTCGAGGGCCACGGAGGCCGCACGGCGCGGGATGATGCCCTTGCTCTCGTAAAGGGCATAGGCCTGAGCTTTCTCACCGGCACGCGAGAGCTCGAGAATGGACCCGCGCACGCCTTCGAAATTCCGGGCCTCACGCGCGAAGGTCTCGTAGAGCGCCCGCTCCTCAGGAGAGCCGATCATGGGCTCGTAGGTGGCCTTCTTCTCGTCGAGCTTCTTGCCGAAGCGCTCCATGTCTTTCTCGATGCTGGCAACGAGCGCGGGGTCGGTGGCCTGCGTGTGGCGCAGAACGAGGGCGCTGGTCCGTGCGGTGAGCGTATCGATCTCACCCAGCACGCGCATGCTCGGCAGCCAGTTCGTCTCGATGTTGAGGGCCTGCTCCCGCATGCGCTGCGTGCCGAACACGCCCAGCAAACCCAATCCGATGGCCAGCAGTGTCAGGATGGAGAAAGCCGCAACAAGCTTGGCGCGGATGGAAAGATTTCGGAACGACACGATGAGCTCCCAAAGCTGCGAAGCGAAAAGTCGAAAGCAGCTGGAGGAGCATCATCACGGAAAAGTGTTAAGCAGGCGCCTCCTGTGATCGCAAAATACGAGATGGCGGCCTGACCAATCGAGCGTTCGAAGTCGCACGATTGCTTCGGTGTGCTGAAGCGTGTCTCGCGGATACGTCGCGTCGGCGAACTGCGTGCGCGCGTCAGAGAGCCATGAGACCGGAGCGGCCCCGGGGCCCGAGGCGCTGCCGTCGCCGGATCGGATTGTTCATGCCTTTCATTGTTCATGCCTTTCGATGCGGAGGCCCCGTCGGCAGGCGAAGGGGCATCAGGGGCAGCCCGCCAGCACCGCCGGGATAGCAGAGCGCAGGCGTGAGTACCCACGCGTGGATCGCGGCCAGGCCGCCTCGTCCCAGGCCCGGCGTACGCGCCGGCAGCCGTCCGGCAGGAGCGTCGCCGATGGTCCGACGGGGGCCCAGGCCGTCAGGACCGGCAGGTCGCCCGCCCATCCGGCCTCGACCGGGCCGGCCGGGCACCCGAAATACGCTCCGGCCCGGGCCAGGGCATCGGCCATCGCGACCCTGTCCGCGGACCTGACGCGGTCGGACGCCCCATCCGCATGGGCGATCAGCCCGCCGACGCGCATGACGGTCGCGCCGCCCAGGGGCAAACTCTCCGGGTGCAGGTCGTCGAGATGCAGGAGCAGTGCAGCCTGCCCCGACGGCGAGGTATCGGCCGGGGACAGGGGGCGCTCGCGCGGCGGCATCGGCTCGTCGAGCGCATCCGGGTATTCGTCGAGACCGGCGGGATCGTAACGGCCCTCGGTATACCGACGAATGTTCTCCGCCCGGGCGACGTAGTGCTTGCCCCGGGTGTGCAGGCCCGCCACCCAGCGCCACGACAGCGTGTTGCTCGCCGGATCACCGTCGAGGAGATGGCGCATGAAGAAGTCCGCCCCGAGCGCCCAGGGCAGCCGCAGGGTGAAGATCCAGATCGAGGCGAACCACATTCGGGCGTGGTTGTGGAGCCACCCGGTCTCGACGAGATCCCGGGCCCAATCGTCGAAGCCCGCGATCCCGGTGCGCCCCGCGATGGCCGTCTCGTAGGTCCGGCGCAGGCCGGCCTCGGCGGCGAGGCGCTCGTGGCCCGCCGCAGCCAACGCGAGTGCCTCCGTCCAGGCGGAGGGGTGGGTCTCCAAGTGACCCTTGAAGTAGGTCCGCCAGAAGACCTCCGACACGAACTTCTCCGCGCCGCCGTCACCGAAAGCGCGGTCGGCCGCGGCTACGACCTCGGCCTCGGTGATGAGGCGACGACGCAGATAGGGCGAGAGCGCCGAAGTCGTCGGTGCGTGCTCAGCCCCCCGATCGGTGTTGCGGTCGGCGGCGTAGGAGGCGCCGGCGCCAGCGAGGAATTCGGTGAGGCGATCGAGCCCGGCGGCGCGGGTCATGGGAAAGCTGCGGTCCATGCCGCTTACCTAGGAGCCTGGGCGAACCAGCGGATGCGACCCATTTCCCCTGCGCCAGAAGGCTGCTCGAGCCGAACCCCAAGCCCGCCGCTCCGCGGCGCCTTACCGCCCGACCCGCGGCGGCCGCTCGGATCCAGACCTTTGGCCTGTACGCATGACGGCGTTATTCGCGGCCAAGAGCTGCAAAGCAGACCTACCGGAAACCACCCAACCCGGTCGTAGAGCGGACAGACGGTTCCCGGCTTAAAGACGCCCTGTACGGCGATCTTCCTTCTCCTCGTGAAGTGGTCGGAGTGAGAGATCCCGGTTCTCATGGGAGGCGTGCTAGAAGCGTCCATGTCTTCAGGCGAAACCCCTTCGACCGTTCCCCACAGCCCTGACACCGCGTCTACGAACGTCGCTTACGCGTTGCTGACGTTCACCGCGCTGATCTGGGCCGGCAACGCAGTCGCGGGCAAGTGGGCGGTCGGTCAGGTGTCACCCTTTGCCCTGACCAGCCTACGCTGGCTGGTTGCGTGTATCGCCTTGGTGCCGCTCGCATCTCGTCCCGTATCTCGCGAGTGGCGCCTCCTCCTGCCGCGTTGGCGCTTCGTCGTCATGATGGGCGCCTGCGGCTACACTGCCTTCAACGCACTGTTCTACGTGGCCGGGACCCATACGAGCGCCACCAATCTGGCGATGATCCAAGGGGCGATCCCCGTCATCGTGCTGCTCTGCAGCTTCCTTGCTTACCGGACCCCCGTGAGGCCGATGCAAGCCGTGGGCGTGCTGGTCACGCTGCTTGGGGTCGCCGTAGCCGCAACCCACGGCGATTGGGAGATCCTGCGAACCCTGGCTTTCAACCGAGGCGACCTGTTCATGTTCGTCGCCTGCCTGTTCTACGCCGGCTACACCGTAGCCCTACGGGCGAGACCGGCGGTTTCAGGCCTCACGTTCTTCACGGCGATGGCAGTCGCCGCTTTCCTGACGTCCCTGCCGCTCGCGGCTGCAGAGTGGATCAGCGGTCATCTCGTCTGGCCGACCCGCGAGGGCTGGGCCATCGTCGTCTATGTCGGACTTGGTCCCTCTCTTGTCTCGCAACTCTGCTTCCTACGCGGGGTGGAGATGATCGGCCCGAACCGAGCGGGCGTCTTCGTGAACCTCCTGCCGGTGTTCGGCGCCCTATTGGCCGTGGTGCTGGTTGGGGAGCCGTTTCGCTTCGACAATGCCGCTGCGCTCGTGCTCGTCCTCGGTGGGATTTTCATCGCGGAACGCCTCGGAACTCGTCGGCGGGCCGCGTAATCACCTTCCCCTCAGATCGGGCAGGTCGATGCGAGAAACAGAATCCAGCGGGCCGAGGTGAGCACACTCGACTTTCCGGCCAGATGCCTTCGGACCTGCGGGTGGTAAGGTCCGCGGCACGCTTGGATGGCACGCCACGAAAAGCACGTGGTGCCGGAGGAGAAGCACGATGTCAGATCTCGCGACCCTACGCAGGCTCTCCGGTCTCAGCACAGAGCCCCCGTCCCTCAAGGACTCGGCCCTCGTGATGGTCGACTTGCAGGAGACCTATCGACGAGGCGTGATGCGCCTCGAGGGCGTCGAACCCGCCCTTCGGGAAGCCGCTGCCCTGCTCGCGCGGGCACGGGGCGCGGGTATCCCAATCATTCACATCCAGCACGATGCCGGGCTGGGCTCGCCTTACGACATCACGGCGCCCATCGGTCAGATCAGCGCCGAGGTCGCCCCTCAGGGCCGCGAGTCGGTGATCACCAAGGCCTATCCGAACGCATTCGTCGGGACCGATCTCCAGGCGCAGCTGGAAGCGGCGGGGGTGAAGGACGTCGTCCTGGCAGGCTTCATGACGCACATGTGCATCAACTCAACGGCGCGCGGCGCCTTCAGCCTCGGGTTTCGACCCACCGTCGTTGCCTCGACGACGGCAACACGCGACCTGCCTGCTCCTGATGGTTCGGTTGTTCGAGCCGCGCAGCTTCAGTCGGCGAGCCTGGCCGCACTCACGGACCTGTTCGCCGTGGTCGCAGGCAAGCAGACCGATCTCCCTGATTGAGGGTCGCTCGATACACGGACGTGGCCTTGAAGCTCCGGTGGAAGTCCTCTTTAGACCGAAACCCACAAGACGGTTTTCCGCCAAATAAATCGTGGAAGCTGACCTGCCGTCCTTGGAAGCAGTCAAGAGATTTCGCCCTTTGCTCCGTCATGGCTGATCAAGGCCGCAGACTTACCGCCTGCTCCACGGTTCTTGCAGCAACTTCCGGTAACGCCAGATGTCTGGGCCGCCGCTCTCCTGGGCGGCCCAGACACGGTCAGTCCTTCGACCGATAGGCATGCGGCCTGACGAACACCTCATTGGCCGGGCGTAGCCGCCGTCCTTGACCTCCGCGATCCACACCAGGGTGTGTCCTCGAACGCCTTCGCTGAAATCGTCCGCGAACAGGTTCGTCACGCGATGGACGATCTCCTCCGTCTGCGCGGCCGAGCGCCACCTCGGGAACTTTGATGTTAGCGAACGGCATCGTTCAGGCTCATGACGGCGTGGTCGAAGCGGTGCTCGGCCTCGGCGTTACGCAGAAAGGCGACGCGCTGCACGAGGATCTCACGCGGCGTGGGCTGCTGCTGGAAGAGCGCCATGACCTCGTCGATGAAGTCGGCCAGCGGCAGATAGCCCTCGCGGGTGGCTTGGCCCGGCGTCAGATCGGTTTGTACCGCCGGGGGCACCAGTTCGATCACTTCGATCCTACCCTTCAGAGCCTCTCGCAGGGACACCGTGTAGCTGTGAATGGCGGCCTTCGTTGCCGCGTAGGTGGGTGTCGCCGTCAGGGGAACGAATGCCAGTCCAGAGGACACATTGATCAGCGCCGCATCAGGTTGACCGAGCAGATGTTCGATCAGGGCATCCGTCAGCCGGATCGGGCCGAGCAGGTTCGTGGTGATCGTTGCCTCGGCATCAGAGAGGTTGCGAGCTTGATCCAACGCCTCGAAGCGCATGATCCCGGCGTTGTTGATCACCACGTTCAAGGTCGGGTGCTCGGCCACGATCCGCTTCGCGAACGCGGTGATGTCTCTGGCATCCGCGATGTCGAGCGGCATCGCGTGCATGCGCGGCCGGCCGGTGGTGACCCGTTCCAGTGCCTGCACTCGGCGACCGACGACGATGACGCTGTTGCCTGAATCGTGGAAACGATGCGCGAGGGCCTCACCGATTCCGGAGCCGCCTCCGGTGATGAGGATGGTGTTGCCTGAGATTTTCATGACGGCGACCTTCGTTGTTGTCGCCTCGGAGAGTATGGACCACACTCTCCATACTGAAGTAGGCACCGAAAAGATTGGTACTTACCAAAAGGAGAGCGTCGGATGCGTAGAGCTGCCCCTGACCCCAGGATTGAGGTGCAGCGGCGTGAGCCGATCCCAAACAAGATCGATCCGGTGATTGAAGCTCTGGTCAACGACATCATCGCCAAGGTGGCCGACAAGTGGACCATGCTCATTCTTGAAGCCTTGGACGAGCACGGCACGCTACGGTTCACCCAACTCGGCAAGGCGGTAGGACGGATCAGCCAGAAGATGTTGACGCAAACAGTCCGGCAAATGGAGCGAGATAGTCTGGTGCGTCGGACGGTGCATCCAGTGATTCCGCCGCATGTGGATTATACGCTGACGCCGCTGGGGCAAAGTTTGGGAGCGGCGTTCTGCGGTGTGTGGATCTGGGCGGAGACGCATCACGCCGAGATCGAGCGCGCACGTCGAGCGTTTGCGGCGGGCGAAGCGCATGATGTGTCCGCCTGCGCCGAAGGGTCTTGAAGATCATGGGACCGCTGTCAGCAGTGCGCCGTCACAGGGTTACCCTGCGAGAACAGACGTTCGGCTGCGCCAGAACCCGTCAAAGTTAGCTGCTTGGCCTGCTTGGCAGCGCCCCATCCTGTGCATTGATACGTAAGCCGGCGGAGCAGTAATTCTCGCTCCGATACCTCTCCGTTACGACGCAGACTGACCGAACGGCACCTTGAGCAGCTGCAGTCTCGCAACCCGAAAGACTGTATTTTTCTAAGTGATTTATTCGCGCTCAGAACTTAGTAAATTTCTGAATAGCAATTGTAACGCTCAAGTAACTTACATATATTTTCCCAGCTCGTTCACAGGTCGTTAACTTATAAACTTCATGTGATGCCATCCGATAGAAGGGATGATCCTCGCCATCGAGGATAAGTCATGACGTTCACGCAGTTTGCTGACGGGATTTTGTTGAGGCGCCAGATCAGCCTGCTCGCTGGTGCGATTGCTCTCGCCGTAATCGGGGTGACCGCGGTAGGCTCGGCTCTCCTGGCGAGCAGGCAAGCGACGGAGATGGCCCAGAGCAACCTTCTACAGGTGGCGCGCTCGGTGGCTGACCGGCTCGATCAAGATATGGCCGAACGGTTACGCGAAATTCGCAATGTCGCCGCTCTCGAGGCGCTGCAGCCGCATTGGCTCGAGAATACCGGCAGCCTTCGCAAGGTCCTCGACCGTATGCAGGGAACACTCCCGGATTACGCCTGGGTTGGGTTCGCGGATCGCGATGGGCGCGTGCGCGCGGCCACGGGCGGTGTTCTCGAAGGGGCGAATGTCGGACAACGACCCTGGTTTCAGAACGGCATCAAACACGCGGCTGTCGAGGACGTGCATGCGGCGTCCATGCTGCAATCATTGCTCAAGCCGCATGCGGATGGAACCCCCTTCCGGTTCGTGGATCTGGCTGCACCGGTCAGGGATGCGTCCGGTCAGATCATCGGCGTTCTCGGCGGTCACCTCAGCTGGCGCTGGGCCGATGTCGTCCGGCGTGAGGTGCTGTCGTCCCGAAGAGCAGACCTGAAGGAGGACATCATCGTCCTTGATCGAGCAGGTCGTGTTCTCCTTGGGCCGGACCTCGGCGCAAGTCCCTTCACGGCTGACGAACTTGCCGCCGGATCCTTTTTTGCTCTGCGCCCGCAAGGCAATCAGGTAGCATCGGCGACGTCGACCCGCGGACGGGGCGACTATGCGGGGCTGGGCTGGATCGTCGTCGCTCTGCAGCCCATCGATACAGCGCTCGCAGGGGCCAATCATCTGGCCGTCCTCATCACCCTGCTCGGGCTTGGTGCTGCCCTGGTTGGGATGCTGGGGATCCGGTCGGTGGCGGCACGGTTGAGCCGACCTCTGTCGCAACTGACAGAAGCTGTCGACCGCGTGGGTCGTGAACCGAATGCGCGGATGACCGACCGCGTGCATGGCTCGCCCGAGGTTCTGCAACTGTCGGCTTCTGTCCGGTCTCTGCTCCGGCGCATCGGCACCGCCGAGGCGGATGCCCGTCACATCGAGGCTGAGGCATCGAGCGCGGTGCACGTCGCTGAAGACCGCGTGAGACGCCTCGGAGCTGATCTCCATGCCATGCAGGTCCTGGCCGACACGGACGCCCTTACAGGCCTCCTGAACCGGCGTGCGTTCATGCCCTTGGCCAAGGACGCCATGAGCTACTTCAAGCGCTACCGCCGGGCGATCTGCGTCCTGATGATCGACATCGATCACTTCAAGCGCGTCAACGATCTTCATGGCCACGCCGCAGGCGACGAAGTCATCCGCCAGGTTGGCCGGATCATCAGCGAAGCGATCCGGACGACGGATAAGGTTGCCCGGTTCGGCGGCGAGGAATTCGTAGTCCTGCTCCGCGAAACCGACCTGCAGGGCGCAGCGATCTTCGCCGACCGGATCCGCCAAACGGTTGCAGACACCCTGTTCGAGCCGGGGGGCTCGTGCTTCAAGGCAACGATCAGCATCGGCATGGCCGAGGCGGAGACATCCGACGAGGACATCGATCGCACGATCGAGCGGGCCGATCGCGCGCTCTACGCTGCGAAAACAGGTGGCCGCAACTGCGTCCGGTCGTTTGAGACGTCGGCTGCCTCTGCGTTGCAAGTGGCGGCGTAGCAGCTGGTTGGTCTCGCGCCGTTCGCCAGCAGGTGGCCTTCGTTCCGACCTTCGAGCCGTACCTGTCCTCGAAGGTCCGACGTCCGATTGTCCTGCTGCGCCGCTCGACGATCCACCACCGGAGGGGCGGCCCCATCCGTTCAGTAAGGTCGGCCACACCGTCGGCACGTTTGCTGCCGTTGCGATGTGGCTCGGTGGAGCATGTCCGAACGTTGCCGCGCGTTATGCAGTCCGCCCCTCAGAGTTGGCGAAGTCCATCGGCCTCGGTCGTCGCGTCGTGCGCGGTGAGGACGAACCGTCGTCGGTTAAGGGCTGTCAGGCCGCGGGAACGTTGACCAATTGTCGATGTCCGAAGCTCTCACCGGCGCGGGGCTTTGACTTTCTCAAATCGGCTCATCATCAAGGCGACACGTCCCGTCATCAGGTCGCCTTCATGGGCGTGCCTCACACGGAAGGAGTTTCGAACACCGGCACCAGTGGTCAGCTTGGGTGCGAACCTTACGCCTCTTCCTCATCCTCCTCGCCGGCCTCGTGCTCTCCGTGCATGTGCATGGTGAGGACGTGCGAGGTCGTGAAGGTCGTTGCCTCGCTCAGGATGAGGGTCATCGTAGCACGATTGTAGGTGTTGGCCGTGTAGAGGCCGCTGTGGATCAGCAGGCAGAGCGTCATGAGGATCTCGCCCCCGCACTCTTCCTCCGTTCCACCGGTGAACGCCAGGAGGTGCTCTTGCAGAGCACTCACCTTGATGGGACCGGCGAGGTGAGCCGTGTGGCGAACCGCTTCCGCAAAGAGAGCAGACCTCCACTCCGCGGAGCCGATTGTGTGATCCTCAAAAGGTTCGGCAAACACGTTCACGCCGCTCGTTCCTCTCCAAGTGCCCTCGGGACGTATGCATCGCCTCTCTGAGTGACGAGGGGCATGGGTATCTCGCCGCACCTCCGTTCACCGACCTCGACCGCTCCCCGACCGTTCCCCTCCTGGGCGGAAAGGAGACAGGCATGACCGCGCGCGGCTACCCCGGAACAGGCACGATCCCGACCGCGAACGGTGTCGTGAATAACGAAGCGAACAAGGCCGGCCTGGAAAGCGCATCCGTGAGTGGGGAACATCGAACCGGCGACACGATCGGCAAAGTCGACCGGGTCAGTCGCGTGACCCTGCTTGGCATGGCCGCTGCCAGGGCGGCCGTGATGCTCGGGGCATGTTGGTTCGTGGGCTGATTGCAGAGATGCTGCCGACGCGGGCGTCGTTCAGATTGAGGCTGGTAGGTCTCCCGAGCGAGCTGCTCGGATAAGCGGATCCGCAGGGAGAAACCCTATGTTCAAGACACTCACGCTTGGTGCTGGCCTGATGGCTGCCAGTCTGTTCCTGGCATCGGCCCCGGTTTCGGCAACACCGCTTGGTGTTACGACGATGCCGGAAACTGCGACTGCTGTAGAAAACGTCCAATACGGATATGGCTATGGCGGCGGAGGATACGGGCGCCGCGGTTACGGGGATGGATATGGGCGCCGCGGCTACGGTGGCGGTCATCACTTCGGGCCGCGCTTCGGCGGCCGTCACTTCGGTTATGGTCGAGGGCGCGGTCATGGCTATGGACATGATCGCGGTTATGGCCGCCGCGGCTTCTACTAGAACCTCAAGGCGTCCCTCAAACCTGAGGGACGCCGCCTGCGCGTCCCGCACCCTGCTTGACCCAGACCTCGTCATCGTTGCCGTCAACGATCCGGACGGACGCGGCATGATGCAGGGTCAAGCCCTCCTCAGCATGCGCTTTGGCCGCTTCCAGGTCGCTCGGTTCTAAGCGTGAGCCGATCTCACCGTGAGCATCGTAGAATATGATACGGTATGTCATGCTCTAAGAACGTGTCTACTTGTTGGAGACATCTAGACCGACTGTGATAGGTGCGGAGAACGACAGTCTATCGACCTGAGCTCGTCACCCCCTTGCGAGGAGAGGGTGACGATCGGCTCGAATCAGCTATGGCCGAGTTGCTTGTGCATATCCTGAAGGAGCATCTGATGCTCCTTGATCTGGCCACGCATCAGCTTCGTCACGTTGAGGTTCTCGCGATCCTTGCCGGTCTTCAGGTAGGCCTCCTGGATCTCGAGCAACTGCTGATGCCCCTCGATCTGACCCTGCACGTATTCACGATCGAAGGCGGCTCCGGCCTCGGCCTTCTGAAGCTTCTCGACCATCGCCTTTCCTTTGGCGTCGAGGTTCGACTGGACAGTGTCGGCGGTCGGAGCCTTCACCTGCCCGCTGGCTGGCGTGCTCTGATCGCGCATCGACTTCAGCACGTCAGCGATCGTCTCCTGCTCGGCGACCTCTAGTTGCGCAAACTCCTTCACCTTCGGGTTCTGCGCTTTCTTGAGGGCGATCTGGCTGGTCTGGAGAGCCAGGAGACCGACGGTCGTGGTGTCGGCGGCGTGCTTAGCTTCCGCCTCGCCCATCGCCGCAGCCTTGTTGCCCGTCTTCTCGGATGCCGAACTCGACGGGTTCTGCTCGGATGCTGAGCCTGACGCATTCTGAGCGGCGGCCGGAAGCGCGCTGCAAGGCATGGTAAAGGCCAGCGCAACAGCGCTGAGGGTGAGACGACGCATGAGATTTCCTCGTGTAGCGGATTGGCACGAGGCTCTCGCGAACGAAGACGCTCGTGAGATCCTCCTGATACCGCGCCAACCGAGCCCAGGCCGTCAGTGTTTCCGGATTTGTACCCGCAGGAGTTGAATGCGTCCGCGTAGCGCACCGGCGTCAGGGCAGCGTCTTCTCAGCGCCACGCCGCGCGCCAGCTGGCCGCCTACGCCTCGTCCTTTAGGCTCGGGACTCATAACCAGTAGCTGACGGTAGCAGCGATGCAGACGGCAGCCAGGTAGTTGGTGGCC
>NZ_PDHT01000050.1:0-22516 GCF_002917135.1 Methylobacterium sp. V23 | reverse complement strand
CGGCGCCTCCTCCACCCAGAAGGAATCACAGACACACCTGCTAAGCCAAACTTATGGGTCCAGAGCCTAGTCTCTGACGGCCCCGCGGTTCAAAGTTGGGAACACTACGGTCATTGGCTGGATGGCAGCCTTTGAGGCGAGCGGCGCGGTGGCGGCTTGTCCGCCGGGTCACCCACGCACCTGTCGAAGCTCGATCCGCAGGAGGTGTCCCTGCGTGGCCTGATAGACACCAAAGACGACATAATAGGTCAGGCCCTCGTCCTCCCGCAGGCGCCTGTGCTGCGGCATCTCGGCCCCTGGTCTCATGTCAGCGATCGCCGCACCTGCTCGGGCAAGATAGCGAACGTGCGAGTGGTCGCATCGTAGACCGCCGCGGTTTCGTGCCCAGCGGGCGCTGAACGGTTTCTGGCGCGCGGCTGCGTCCTGCTCCCCGTCATCACTGACAGGTGCAGTAGCACAGTGAGCCGCATCAGCCGTTCCCCCAGCACGCGGATGGCGGAGTTGTTCAGCCAGAGAATCAAATCGGGGTTCCAGGGCTCCACATAGCCCGGTCCTCCGCCTCCGCCTGGCACTCGCTGGTCAGGACCTTTGGCGCCGCAGAGACCGACACGCGGCAATCCTTGGACAGGGACTGGCCCAGATTGCACGGCCGTGGCGCATCACGCCGCGGTCGTGGAGGTCGGAACCTGATCAATCGAAGCCATAAGGACACCGCGCCGATCGCGTTCAGGCGTGGCCGGTCGCCAGGAGCCTTGCCTTCGCTCACATTGTTCGAGGCGGCAGTGTTGAAGGCAACCACCCGGTCGCTGCCGTGCCCAGACCAACCGGACAGAAAGTTAGGTCAAACCGGGTGCGAGCCGTCCCACGAAATTATTGAAAGGCCAGCCAGGGAACCGGTCTGAGCCGAACCGTATGACCCCTCAGCCAGGGCCCGCAGGACACCGGCAACCGAAGCCTGACCGAAACGGCACCGGCGCGGGCCGCATCTCCACCTTGGGTTCGAACCCCCGAGGTGGAAATTACGACCTCGACGACGGTACCACCCAACGTGGCTCTCACTCAAGGTGCTACGGCATTAGCGATTGCTTTTCGACAATCCGCATCAGCAGCCCCCCCCCTGCACGGTCGTCCGTTATACCAGAGACTACTACCTGCCGATTAATTCACTATAATCCGAACTCAGTGAAACCTCTAAAGCATCCCCAGGATACAATACGGTCTCTGGATCGGCAGTGATCTTTTCCTTTTTTCCGTCGGAATTTGTCCTGAAAAGCAGGATCTGCGGTGCAATACCCGTTCCGCGGACTAATTGACTCCTTAGAATACCCGTATACATCAACTTCTCATCAGTCGCCTGTTGGCGGCTTCTCAGAGTCATTGCTCTGATCAAATTGTCCTGAAGATCGCTGAGAAGTTCGTTACGCCTCTTATCTTCAAATGAGCCTAAATTCTTGGTCGCCTCATCTCTCTCTTTGCGCGTCTGCCCAAGCTGCGCATTTACCTGCAGTGCTCGTGTCGAAGACAATAGGGCGACTCGCCTCGTCTCGACCGAACGCGTAATTGGCACAACGCCGCGTCTATTGAGCTCGTTTACCCGCTCAATTTCACTCTCATCGATCTTTGACCCCTCCTCTTCCCGTTTCAATTGTTCCTCTAAGACACCAACACGAGCGGCAGCATTATCAACAAACCCCTTGAGAAAAGCCTTTTCCTTCGAATAAGCATCCATCCGGGTCTTGAGTATTGCCTCTTCCGATGCCCGTATTTGAGAACTCATCGATTTCCGTTGAGCGGCATCTTTTTCGTTTTGCTGTGTTAAAATGGCCTTGCCGGCCAGTTCAGCCTCTAATCTCTGTTTCGCATAGTCAAGCTTCAACGATTCGATGAGCAGAGATTCATGTTCAGACTTGAAATCTGCTGACTCCATGACGGGATTTACGGATTTATATCTTACAAGATCATACCCTCCCGCCACAGAAACTGCTTTGCGGACGGTCAGACCCGGCTTGTAGGCCTGCTCCCCAGGCTTACTGACATCCCCACCGATATAGATTGGGCGGTATTCTGCAATATCAACAATTACCTCAGAGGCAGAGACCACCGTAGTGATTTCTTTCCCATCCTTAGACCGAATGTTTAGGGATTTGTCCGGTATACTTGATCTGACTAGATTACGGATCTCAGTTAACGTTTGGCCAGAAACGTTTACCTCTCCAACCAAAGGGAATGAGGCGACACCCTCAAGAGACACAGCGATCCTCTGCTTTATTTCTGGAATGCCGGTCACAGAAAAATCTAACGCATCTCCAGCTTGTACTTTGTACTCCCCCGCCCAACAATTACTCGTCACCGCAAGGAAACAGGAGAAAAGCGCAACGGTCCAAGCGCTCGTCCATTGTAGTTTAGAAAAAACGGCACCCTCGCGGGAATCTAAATTACTGACGAAGGAGGATCTCCGAACCATCATCGGGCTAGCTTTCCAATTACAACTGCGGCCAGGCTAACAATTTGCGCACTGGCTCGTCACTTATCCAAGACCATCATTCGAATCAACCGCGAGAACTGCGGCCTCTGAAAAAGCCGAGATTTCCTATCTGGCGAACTTTCCGAACCATAATTCAAAGCACCTCTCGCATCGCTACTTAATTTAGATTCAATTTTAGCCCATAACCTCAGCTTACGGAAGGCCGGAAAACTGAATGTAGGAGCAGCCGGTGCCTGTCGTAAACTTTTGCCTGCGCCTTTAGAAATCGCCCTGGAGCAGTATAGGCGAGATACGACGAGACAAGACGGCGTTTATTTCTATCTTCTCAAATTTTAACTTCAAGACAAAGACAATCTATCGAAATAATCTATTCTATTTTCCTTGCCTATTAGTTCTGAGTTCGACGATAATCAATCTCACTCAAGACGATGACGGGGACACTTCTCGTTGCTACAAGGGTCTGTTGTGCATGATCCATGAGATATGCTGCGAAGTTTGGCTGAGGATCCAGCAGTGCTACGACGGAAGGACATCGCTATCGACGATCGTCGGTTTCCCGTCCAGGTGAGCTACACCGCGGCCCGGTGTTGCTAGCAGCAAGCCCGTGCCGAGTTCCATGGCGCTGGCAGCCCGTCGGAGAAGGCGGGACTTGAGGTTGGTATCCTGCAGGCTGTGCGCGACACTCGTCCTAACCTTCAACGCGGCTGGTCAGGCGGCGAAACTCAGCGCAAGCACCAGTCAGGCGTCCAAAGCTGAACGACGCGCAGTGTCAGGCGTTGGCGCAAGTGTTCGAGGAAGACGTTGACCAGCACGGGGTCGCGCAATGGCGCCCCAAGGAGTTGGCGCCCTGGAGCTACAGGTGCTTTGGACACGGTCCGGGTGAAAGCCCCCCCGCGGAACGTTCATGGTTATGAGCTTTGTCAATTCCGGAGGTCACCACGACCGAAAACCGGCTATCCTGATCGCGTGCGCGTAAAACCTGCCAGCTGCTATGTGCGCGATCCGTTCGCTTGCCGGGAAGCCATTCTCTAGCGACCGTGGCGGAACTGGTCCCAATTCAATTCGAAGAACAATGCCTGCCTCACCCCCCCAACGAAGGAAGGGTCTCTGGTCTAACGGCTGCGAGCGCGGCCTAGGAAGGCGCCAGCGTTTCTCAGGACTCTTGAAGCGAAACCAAGTCCTACAGCACCAGTCGTCCCTCCATTGCCATGCCCCTGTATGACCCCGGTGTCGTCCAAGTTGGCCAACGCATCGGTCAGCCGGTCTGGGGGAGGTGCCGACACGCGGTAAACGTCGGCCAGATTGCGCCCCAAGTGCAGACGCACGAGTGGGGGGAGAGATGGCAGAGGGTCGAGCTCGTCCATGGTCACCTCAGCAAGATAGTAGCAGGGCGCTTTACGGTGGGCCGGCGCGAAAGGTTTCATGCATTTGATCCCCTGGAAAGGCTTTTTTAAGGATGTTCCGATTTATGGCCGGGGGCTATCCGCTCGCAGCGTCTGCTGAGAAGCCGCATCAAGAAGCAACGAGTGCGGAATTGCAGATTCACCCTTGGGGTAGATCGAGAACTGCCCCGGGCACGGGCATGCAGGGGCAGAGCTTCGGTTTGAACTCCGAGAGGGGTGAAAAGCGCCTACGCGGTCATTCCAGCAAGGTACAGCACCTTCTTACAGGCCTGGATCTGCACGCCTGTACTGCGCCTTGTACCGTGCCGGTGAAGTTCGAGGCGGCCCCTGCTCTGAGGGGAGTTCGCGAACTGCCCGTGCTACTCGGTCACGTGGTCGTTCACGCCTGCTCCCGGCGCGAGTCGGTGAATTCGATCAGCTCGGGCGCCAGAGCGGGTCACAAAGGCGTCCGGGCCCACTCGTCCGCTTAGGACGTCAGCGCCCTCCCCGCCCTCCAGCACGTTGTCGCCGGCGGTGCCCGCAAGTGTGTTGCTGGAGGCTGTGCCGATGGTGCTCTCAAATTCAATCTGGATCGTCTCGAGGGCCGTCCCGCCCGGTGCGTGTAGTGAGGTTGCCTGGATCGAGCGTGATACCCCCTGTGGCTGAGGCATCGCTGATCAGGTTGAAGCCTGCTTGTCCGTTCAGGTTATCTGCGCTCGCCTCTCCGTGAGCAGTGTCGGCACAGCCGCCCGTCAAGGTGTCGGTTTCGTTTCGGCCGAGCAGCCGGGCATCACCAGAGTTGCCGCTGAGCCCGTTGGCGGCGCTGTTGCCGTGGATGACGTAAGCCGTAGGCGGATCCGTCCACCCGCCCGTCGGCGGTGAGGACGTCACCGATGTGGAGCGCTTTACACGTGAACCACTGCCGACATGGCGAACATAGTTGAGGCCGCTTAACGGAAAGACCCCGGCGCATCGCGCCGGGGTCTCCAAGACGGCCCTAATAGGGTTCGTGCGGTTAGTACTTGAGAGTGGCGTCGTCGAAGACGATCCGCTCGATACCCTTGGCGTCGATGGTCTGATCGCCCAGATGGATCGTGAGCGAACCATCGTTGTGGCTCTCGATGACGGCGTCGTTCTTGCTGTGGCCGGACAGCTTGAGCTGATCCAGCGTGCCTGCTCCACCGTCGATCGTGTCGTTGCCGGTGTGCGAGTACAGCTCGAAGGTGTCGTTGCCGTCTCCGCCCTGCGCCAGCACACCCTTTCCGTAGATCTGGAAGAGGTCGTTGTTGAGACCGCCGACCAGCGTGTCACCCGTGGTCGTCGCACCGGCGTACAGCGTGTCGTTGCCATCGCCACCGTCGAGGCGGCTGCTGCCCGTACCATAATCGGAGAGCAGATCGGTTCCGTTCCCGCCGAACAGCGTGTCGTGATGACCGCCGACATCAACACGCAGGATGTCGTTGCCGCTCCCGGCGTCAAGCGAGTCATAGCTGCCCGACGATACCAGCGTATCGTTACCCGCGCCACCGATGAGCTGGTTGTGATTGCCCGCTGAGCTGAGGCTGTCGGTGCCGAGGCTGGACACGAGCGTGTCGTAAGAGCTTCCGACACCGGCCGTGAGCACGTTGTTGCCGTCGCCTGCGTCCAGCAAATCGTGATGTCCGGTTGAGGACAGCGTGTCGTTGCCTTTGCCGCCGTTCAGATTGCTGTGGTGACCGGTGGAGGACAGGGAGTCGTTTCCGATACCACCGATCAGGGTGTCGTATGAACTGCCCGAGCCCGCGAACAGCGTATCGTTTCCACTGCCAGCATCGAGGGAGTCGTACCCGCCAAAGGTCGTGAGACCGTCGTCGCCGTCGCCGCCGAGCAGGATGTTGTGCTGACCATAGGAGGTCAAGGAATCGTTGAAGGCGCCGGCGCCGCCTGAAAGCGTATCGTAGGAGCTACCCACGCCTGCGAACAGTGTGTCAGTGCCATCGCCGCCGTCGAGCAGATCCTGGGTGCCCGTCGTCTGGAGCGCATCATTGCCGGCCTCACCGAACATCTGGTTCCGCGTGCCCTGCGAAGTCAGCGTATCGTTCCCGGTGCCGCCGCGTGCAATCTCCGCCAAGCTGGAAGCCGCTGCGAAGATGGTGTCGTTGCCAGCGCCGCCGTCGAGGAGGTCGTTGCGAGTGGACGCGAAGATCGAGTCGTTCCCTTCGCCGCCGAGCAGCTGATTCAGGCGACTTCCGGCAGTGGCGGAAATGAGCGTGTCGGCCCCGTCACCACCGATCAGGGTATCGTAGTTCAGCGTCGAGCCCGCCTTGAGCACGTCGTCGCCCGCGCCACCGTCCAGCTTGTTGTGATGGCCAGTGTCGGCAGCGGACACGAGGGAGTCATTCCCCTCACCGCCGAAGATCTGCGTGTGGTGGCCGGCCGAGGTCAGGGTGTCATTGCCGGTGCCGCCGACTACGGTGTCGTAGTTGTTGGCCTTCTTGACCGTGATGGTGTCGTCGCCAGCCCCACCATTCAGCGAGCTGTAGCCGGCACCCTCATGGCTGATGGTATCATTTCCCGCGCCGCTGAAAACGGTGTCATGGCCGGGGCCCTTGACGGTGACCGTGTCGTTGCCGGTGCCGGTTCCAACCACCACGCTTTGCGTGCCCGTAACGGTGAGGTGTGCGCCCGACGCGTTCGTGTCGAAGATACCTTGGGTCTTGTGCCCGTCCTTCGCGACATCAGCGACAATCGTCGGGCTCGCCTCGTTGTAGGCGACCTTCACGTGATGGAAGCCAGTGCCAAAATTAGCGTCGAGCGCCTGCTTGATGGCCGCACGCGTCTCCGCATCGAACGCCGGGAGCTTTGTCCCGAGCTGATCGCTGGAGAGGTCATAGTTTACGACGGCCATTGCAATATCCCCTCAACAATCAAAAAATCTTGGCGAGGAGCTCAGAGTACACACCCTGCAGATCCTAAGCTTCCGCGCAGGAGACACTGATCGCGCAATGCTGCTGCGCGGCCATTATTCATCCTCTCGAAGCTTCTGGTCAGCCCCTGGATGCAGTCTTTAATGACCGCTTATCCTTAAGGAACGGTCATACGCAGCTTCGTTGCACTGCGCCATATGCCATTTGGGATAGGTAGTCGCCTTACCTTTCGCCCAAGGCGGTGAGGCGTACGCGACGTCATCCTCGCGGGCAGGCATTGACCACCTTCTGCCGTCAGCGATGGAGGTGACGAGTGCCTCTGCGGCAAATCTGGGATTGAGAGGAATGGCGAACTAAAGGGAGTTCGCAAAATCAAATTCCATTTCCGTTCACGAAATTTAAGTCTCTGAGCCTAGTCAGACAGATCGAGCTCGCGACTAAAAATGATTGCTGTAAGCTTGAAGGCGACCAGCAATCGTAATTACCCAGGCCTGAGACGGCTGGGATCAGGCACCGACGGTCTTGAGGATGGTGCCGAATGGGCTGTGGCCTGCGAGGCGTGCGGTATCGACGACGGTACGGATGGCGGCCTCGCCCTCAGCGGCCCACATCGCGCGGTAGCCGTTGGTCACCTTCTGCTGGATCACGGCCGGGCGCAGCAGTCGCTCTGAGCCGTTGTTGGTCGGTTCGACCGCGCCGGGATGGGCGAGGAAGACGAGGAGCTGATCACGCGCCCGTCCGATCTTGGCCTGCAGGTCGCGGGTCAGGTCGCAGCGGCTCGACGTGGCGAGGATGGCGCCGAGCTGTCGACCCAAGGTCCGGCGCTTGGCGGCGAGCGTCGAGGCGGCCAAGTCGGTGACGCGCTCGGCCAGGGCGAATACGGATCGCAACAAGAGCCGCAATCGCCAGGGCACGGGATCGTCGCTCACCTCGACGACGTAAGCGACGTCGCGGGCGAGATGGGCGAGGCAGGTCTGGTGCGCGGCGGCGTGACCCTGCTGGGCGGTGTAGCGGTCCGAGATCCACACCGCGGGCCGGTGGCCGCCCATCATCTCCCGTATCACGATGGCACCCCGCGTCGGCGAGGCCGTGTGCACCACGGCGTCGGCCGCGTGGAACACCCAGTGATAAGCGTTGCTGCCCTCGATCCGGACGCCGGTCTCGTCCGAGGCGATCACAGCGGCCCGGCGTAGCGTCGAGACGGCCTCCTCGCGGCCGGGACGGAAGTGCCTCTGCGCGCGCTGGAGCAGGTTCATCAGCCCGCCCTGGCTGAGCGTCAGACCGAACAGGTCCGACAAGGCTGCCTGCAGTCGCTCGTAGGACAGCGCCTGGAAGGTCTTGAGATACGTCGCCACCGCATGCAGCCGTGGGCCGAACGGCGTGCCCCGCGCCGCCTCCGGCACCGGCGCGACGACCCGCACCCCGCAGGTCGGGCAGTGCACGGCCAACCGTCGATGCTGCGTCACGACCGGTGTCACCTCCGGCAACTCGATCCGCTCGGACACGCTCACGAGTTCGGCAGGAAGATCTCCGTGCAGGGCGCCGCCGCAGCACGCGCAGCGGTCGGGCCGATGATCGACGACCGCGTTGGGATCGTCGATCATCACGCGGCTATGGCCCTCGTGGCCGGACTTGGCCCCGCCAGGTTTGGATTGCTCGCGCCGCTCTTTGCGGTCTGTGGCGGGCGGCTTCGAGGACGTGCGCGAGGTCTTGTCCGGACGCTGCAGACGCAGCACCAGCTCGATCAGTTCCTCCCGGCTCAACCGCTCAAGATCGCTGCGCCCCATCCTACGAAGGAATCAGCGAAACCCGACCCGCGCAAGGGCCTGGGTAATTACCAGCAATCTGCATGTGCAGAGCTTATCGGCCCGCTGAGGCATATCCCTTCGCGCAATGCAGACGATCTTGCCGCGCAGGAGACGAGCTCAGCCCCTGATGTGGTGTGTAGCATTCGAGGAGAACACCGGTTAGCAATGCGCTTCCGCGCAAGGACGCCGGCGGCTCCGGAGAGCGATGTACTTCTCTTACGAACGTCCTGTTCCGATCGTCGGCGACATCACAGTCCGGCGCATCTTCGCGCAGGTTGCTTATCAGCAGGTACGCCATGCGCAGGTCGTGCCCGTGGTGCACGCTGAGGTGTCCCGCCTCGTCCCCTGGTTCCCTATCGTTTGGCGGCCGCGCGGAGACGAGATGGAACTTGTCGCCGTGCGCTCCTTGCTCGATCGAGGACGCGGGTACCACCCGTTCACGCAAGCGGAGGTTGGCACCTACCCCCTACTCCTGCAGGCGTACCCCTTCCTTCTTGATCCGGCGGGTGAGGTATCCGCTGACTCTGCCCCCCGCACCATGCTGGATGATGTTGTCGCTGACGCGCCGACCAATGTCGGTGCACCCGTCACGAATCTGGACGGCCAGCCGTCGCGTGCAACGGCGCAACGAGCCACGTGCCTCGGCGCGTTCGCACGACATCTTCCCGAAACGCGGTCCATCAGCGATTGGCTCAGCAGACATGGAATGCTGGAGCCCTGGCATCTCAGCTTTGATATCGAGCAACACCATATCAACGTGCCGAACCTGTTTGGCATTCGGCAGGAGGCCTTCACGACAGGGCGGTTGGCGCCGCTGCTGGCTCAGCATGGTGCAAGCGCTGCAGGCCTTTTAGGCTTGCATCGCATCTCCCTGTTTCGAGCCGGTGTCCTGCTGGCTCAGGCACGCGCGGCGCTTCAGGCTCCGGCGGTCGCTGAGGACGAGGTCGAGTCGGACGGGGAGCGCGCGTGAGCACCTACGTCCCCTTGGCTGGTGTTGCGAACCGCTGCTTCTCACCGCCTGACGATTTTCACTTCGCCGAAGGTCTGATGTGGCTGCCCATTGCTGGATCTGAATTGCACCTGGCGTCGCATCACCTGCCGCTTGCGATCCGCCTGGACTTCAGTGCGCCTTCGCTCGGGGTCATTGTTCACCCCGGCTATGCGGTGAGGCCTTGTGTTGATGCAGAGGGAACCTGGATCGCTGGTTATAGACCACTCGCCCTGCGCGCGTACCCTTTTCAGCTTCGGCCCGGCTTCAAACGGCAACACCCGCTGGAAGACCTGGAGATCACCGTCTCGGCGTTGAACGATTCTGGTGCTCCCCTCCGTGACGCGAGCGGGCAGTGCCACCCCTTGGTTGCAGCAACACACAAGTCATTGTTGCGCCTGCAAGAGGGACAGGTTGGGTTGATACCTGCGCTGGAACGATTGCTGATCGCGGATCTGCTCGCACCGTTGCGACCTGCGCGTCATGAGACCGAGCTCACCGCGCCTCCACCCCTTTTCGGCATCGATCCTATTCGATTGACCAAGCTGAGTGGCCGAGCGAGCGCGGCCCTCGCGCGCCACGACTTTACCAGCTTCGATGTTGCGATCGCCCTTTTGTTCTCGCAGAGACTCCTGCGCCGGGAGTGCCTTCCGGAGATCCAACAGCAGCCATCAACAGAAGCCGCAGAGGACGCTGGGGCAAGCCAGATCGGACGCGGGTTGGAGGATGCTCTGGCAAGTGCAGTCGACGTCGGAACTCTGTTCGACTACGAAGCCATGACGGTGTTCGAGGGTGATGATGAGTGAGACGAAAACGCCTGGTACCCCGGTCCGCTCTCTGGAAGACGGCGTGTTCTATGGCAACTTTGGTGACGGGCGCGGGACGCTCTTTCACGAATGTCTCGCCAAAATTCGACAAATTTTCCAGCCCGTTTACGCCAGCGACAATCTGATTGCACTCGGTCGGTCCGCTGGTTTCTTACAGGATACGCGCTTCCGCCACGCGTTGTTGAACAATGCGCGAACTGACCAAGAGCGGTCCATCGCTTGGCGGTTACACACATTGACTTGGGCAGCAAACCATTGCCTCAGCGTTCCCGGCGACTTCGTCGAGTGTGGGGTCTGGCATGGTTTCTCATTCGCTGTTCTAGCCGATTACCTCCAGTGGCAACAGGTCGAGCGGTCGATCTATCTCTACGACACGTTCGTCGGCATCCCACCCGCTTACAACAGCGAGGGACGTTCCAACGCCATCTACGATAAGGAAAATCAGCAGAACCCTGACACGATTTACAACAGCGTCGTCACACGCTTCGCGAAGTACAACAACGTCAGGATCGTGCGCGGCATCGTTCCGGACACGTTTGCAGCCCGCTGCCCGTCGCAGATTGCGTTCTTGCACCTTGACATGAATGCCGCGCGCTCAGAAATCGCCGCCCTCGATGCGCTCTGGGACAAAATTGCGCCGGGTGGAATGATCGTTTTCGATGATTATGGCTGGAGTGGGTACTCCCAGCAGAAAGTCGCCGAGGATGCCTGGATGGCGGAGCGAAACCACACCATCCTGGAGCTGCCGACCGGTCAAGGCGTCGTGATCAAGAGGCCGATGTGAAAGCACCGCACGGGTCGGCGGAAGTGCGGTGCGAGTAGGCAGGAGGCTTACCGCTCCCGAAGGGATGTTCCGAGCCGATTCATGAGCGGAGCCACCAGGTATTGCAGGACGGTGCGTTCGCCCGTGGGCACCACGACGTCGGTGGTCATGCCAGCGGTGAGGCGATCGTTGATGTAGTCCGGGATGCTCGATCGATCGACCGCGACTTCCATTGCGAAGTAAGCGGGGAGTTGACGGTTCGTCTCGTCAACGATGCTGTCGCGGGAGATGCTTCGAACTTTTCCTCGGATGATCTCGCTCTGGAACTTCAGAAACTGCGGCAAACGCACCTCGACGGGCGCATCGGAGCGAATCCGATCGACGTCGATGGGTGAAACGCGCGCACGAACCACCAGCGTGTCCGACGCGGGCACGATATCCAAGATGGCGTCGCCCGGCTTGATGACGCCACCGACGGTGAAGATCCGGAGCTGCTGGATGGTGCCTGAGACCGGAGCTTTGATCTCGATGCGCTTCAGTGCGTCCTGAGCGATGATGATCTGTTGACGCGCGTCGCTGATGGTTTTGCCAACCTCTGGCAGCTGGTTCGCTGCATCTTGGCGGTACTCCTGCCTGAGTTGCTCGGCGCGGGCCTTTGCCTCGCCGATCTTCTCAGCCCCCTTCTTCAAGGTGATCCCGGCCTGCTCCGCCAAGCCCTCGAGGCGAAGCCGCTCGCGCTCGAGTGAGGTCATACGGCTCAGCGCAACGAGACCTTTCTCCCAGAGCTGCTTAACCCCTGGCAGCTCGCGATCGATGGTCGCGAGCTGCTTGTCTGCAGAGATTTTATCGGCCTTCGCCTGAGCGTTTTCCTGCTCGGTTTGGCGGATCTGCGCGTCGACGACCTCCAGACCACGCAGCAGGCTTTCGCGCCGACTCTCGAACTGGAGCTGATTGTCGTGCATCGCACTGGCGGCCACCGGGTCCTTTGACAGTGCCGTCACATCAGCCGGGAAGCTGATGCTGCTCGCCATGTCGCGCTGCGCGACGAGCCGCGCCTCCAGCGCGAGGGCGGAGGCGAGCTGACGCCGGTACAAGTCCTCTGTCGCCTCGGTGCGCGTCGGATCAAGGCGCACGAGGGTGTCTCCCTCGCGAACCTGCACGCCGTCGCGCACTAGGATCTCCCGGACAATACCGCCCTCGAGGTGCTGGATGGTCTTGCGATTGGATTCGACGGACACGGCTCCTGGCGCGACGACAGCGCTATCAAGAGGCGCGACGGCAGCCCAGCTGCCCAGCCCTCCGAAGGTGAACGCGATGAGTGCGTAGCCCGCCATGATCGGCGCACGCCAGTTGGCGGACGGAGCGGGCGCTTGCAGAAGGTTGGCGGCTTGCGTCATGACGCCCTCTTATCACCCTGGCCATCCACCAGCGTCAGCTGCGGCGCGCTCCGCAGGCGGGGGACGCGATTGACGATCTGGTCCCGTGAGCCAAAGGCTTGAACGGTGCCGGCGTTGAGCACGAGAACCTCATCGCAGCAACTGAGGAGGTTCATCTTGTGGGTGACGAGTACGACTGTCGTTCCCATCTCCTTGAGGCGTAACACGGTGGCGCTGAGCGCCTGTTCACCGGCGGCATCCAAATTGGAGTTCGGCTCGTCGAGCACAACGAAGCGTGGGCTGCCGTAGACAGCGCGCGCCAGCGCAACGCGCTGTCGCTGTCCTCCTGAGAGGACGTGCTTTCCTGGCCCAACCACCGTGTTGTAGCCGTCCGGAAGCGCTTTGATCAGGTCCTGAATGCCCGCGAGGTCGGCCGCCGCAATCAGTTCCTCGGACCCCTCGGTTCCGTTGAGCTGGAAGCGAGCGATGTTTTCCGCGAGCGTGCCGGGCAACAGCTCAACATCCTGCGGCATGTAGCCGAGGTGAGGACCGAGCTCATCCTCGTTCCAGTGCGCCAATTCGTGATCACCCAGCGCGATCGTCCCACGCACCGGACGCCAGATCCCGACTAGGATGCGGGCTAGGCAGGATTTGCCCGCGCCGCTTGGACCCACGACTCCGAGCACGCGACCCTGCCCAACGCTGAATGTCACGTCGTTCAGAAGAACTTTGTCGGCGCCAGGGGCTGTCGCAAACAGGCGTGAGACGGTCAGGGCTCCGCGAGGTGCCGGCAGTGAGATTTTGGCTGTTGCTAGACTTGATGCCACCAAAAGCTCGTCGAGGCGCCTCCGGGCAGCCGCGAAGTTAGCGAACTGCCTCCAGTTGCCAATGACAGCATCGATGGGTCCGGTAGCACGCATCATGATCATGACAGAGATGAAGGCCGTCGCCATTCCAAGCTCGTTGGCCAAGTAGAGAAGCGTGCCGGTGGTATAAACGATTGGCATCTGGGCGTTGCGGAAGAACTTGATCACCGCACCAATTCGATCCGCTCGGCGCGTGGCCGCAGCCTCCCACCCAAGCGCTGTTTGGTGGAGGCCATACCATCGTCCTGTGAGCACCGGGATCATGCCCAAGATCCGGAGCGTGTCGGCGCTTCGGGTGACACTCAGGCCGAACTCGCTCGCCTTCAAGGCGCTAACTTGATGGTTCTGGCTGTCCGCTCTCACGAGGTACTGGTTTGCAACGGTTAGGCAAGCCGTCAGAGCAATCATCGCTAACGTGAGATAGCCGAAGACGGGATGGATAACGAACATGACGGCGATGAACAGGGGAGACCAGATTGCGTCGAACGTCGCTCCGATAATGGGCCCGGACAAGAAGTCGCGAACGGTGTTCACGTCTGCCAGGATCACGGACGATGCGGATCCGCGCGGGTTTGCTCCCTCGCGCTGAAGCGCGTCAAATCCTAGGCGGGCGAGACGCTGGTCGATCACCACGCCTAAGCGTCGCAGTGCTTTTCCCCGTAGGAAGTCAAGCAGCGAGTACACGCCGACCAGGAAGAAGGCGACTCCCGCTAGAACCCATAAAGACGTCAGGTTTCTGCTCAGAACAACGCGATCAGAGATTTGCTCACCGAAGATCGGCCCACTGAGATAAAGAAAAGGGGTGAAGAAGCTGAAGAGGAAGAGGGACACGTACGCAGGCGTGAGCGAGCGTAATGTATTGAACACTGGCGACGGTTGACGACCAGGCATTTTCGATTCGTGTGCCATCACTTCCCGACCCGAGGCATTCTTCCCGACAACGGCATCCCCTATCGGTGCCAGCCATCTCTGTATCAGATTGTGCGTCGCGACAAGCCTAGCAATTCCACGTAGTACTGCTGAGGCCTGCACTGTGATACATACGCAATGCCAATTTGGCTTTTTTGGGCCTGTGGTTGCTCACACGGACGCATGCCGTTTCCAGCGCGTATCTGCCGCCCTTATCCCCGCGCGGGTTCGGTAGACCTGAAGTCAGGGTCGTCGGCCCGACAGCGTGCTGAGGGGACTTGCAGGATAGCTCTCCGCAAGAGCCCGAATCGCGTCCGTGTGGAGGTGCTGCTGATAGATCTCGAAAGCCCACGCATAGTGTTCAGGGGCTTCCGCATACAGCCGACGCTGCACGTCATTCAGATCCTGTGCTGCCAAGCTTCCTTTCCGAAGCGGCCACACCTCGAAGGGCTTGAGGTAATGGAAGTGAATGATCGCAGGTGGCAAAGAGGTTTTCGCGAAGGGACGCCAGTTCATTGCCGGCGACAGCGGAACTCTATGATCTGCGAATAGGCCGTTGAGGATCCCTTGGTCGTACCACCCCGCGGCTCCTCGCGCGAAATCATTCGCGATCGTCAGATCGAGAATGTCTCGATGGAGCTGCCGAAGGACGGGCATGTTGAGGACCATGACGCCGGCATTGAAAACGTCTGACCGTTCCTTCACCTCCACTCCATCGATTAAGAACTCATTTGCTGCTGCTATGACTCCTTGCATAGGTAGGCTCGTGACGTCGGAGCAGAAAACAACATCCGTGTCTGTGTAGAGGACGTGGTCTTCATCCCGCTCGAGCAACGGAATATCAAACCTGAGGAAGTTTCCTGCTGCCCAGTCCTTGTTAAATCCTTGACGCGGGGAAGCAGCATTGATTGCGTCTTCGAAGCTGCTGCGGTGGAATAGAACTTTCACGCCCAGCGATGACAAATAGCGAATGAAGGAATTGTCCCGCCCGCTGTAAACGAGATTGGGCATGAGCGAAGTATTCTGAAGGCAAGAATGGACGGCCGCGATAAGGCATTCGCCGCCAAGCTCAATCCCCTTTTCATTACAGCAGGTGTACCACTTCATGGTGATGCCAGGGGAGCTCGCTCTTAATGTTCCCGATGTTTCCGCACGTCATGGCGGCTGGGGCTTCCGCCTTCTCGAAGAGAAGCACATGCTCGGAGTGTTGACGCGCGAAATCCACTACAGTCTGCTAAAACATGAGATTATTCAAACTTGACGAGGGGGCTGTGACAGTCACAAACTCCAGGATAGTTCTGGTGGGGAAGACTGAGGACGGCAACACGACCGGAGGCAACTACTAGCTACCGACCACCGCAGGGCGTCCTCTTGGTCGACGACGGAAGGTTAAGCGTTGGGCACTCGCTTTATTAGGGAGCGGCGCCGCGTTAGGAACTAGCCTTACAGGGCTGCGGAGAGGAGGCAAGCGAGATGCAGCCTCTCTGTACAGCGTAGTCCGGCGGTCGCGTCGCTTTCGGATCACGAGCCTCGTCGGATTGGCGTATCAGCTTGTGCACGGAACACCCGCACCCGCCGCGCTGGCTCCTTCAGGCCGGGAGCCGCTACGGCTGCCTGCGACGCTTCGGGTGCATCTGTTGTCTGGCGCTGCAGGAGCTCCAAGCGAAGTCCCACCAAAGGCTCGCGGCCTGTTGGACCAGCAACATTTAGTCGAACGCCTTTCCTATGGATCGGCGGTGCGCCCAGGAATAGCGCTTCAACACTGAGTTCGAGGTTCTCCGTGCCCGGTCCAGCAAGAAGGAAGTTCGCTCCAAGCAGTGGGGCCCCCTGCCCTCGCGTACCGACAAACACCCCCGGATCAACCCATTTGCTCATAGCCGGTCTCGCACCGCCAACTTGCACCGCATATTGCAGGCTGATCCCAGTTGGCTGATTGGGCCAACGCAGTGCGAAACCTTCGATTGGGGATGGGCTGGAAGGACCGGCAATCCATGTTCCGCCGGGCACCTCGACATCGCCGCGTCTTGCAACGTGGCCCATGATCTGTAGCTGCGAGGTGTCGATTTCGGTCGAGGCGGAAAGCGACTCGTAGCGCAGAGGCTCGAGGTCGACAGAAGCGACGGTGGACCCGTTCGCGACAGACGCACGGACCTCCAACTCCAACTCACCGTCTGAGGCGGCTCTCACCACGAGACTGCTCCCGGGGCGATTCAACACAGCTTCCTGGGCGTCTGGATGGCTAATCAGCGAAATGCTTCGCTCGCTGCCCCGCTTAAGGCCGACTCGCACCTGTGGCGGGCGGTTGTCGTCGCCGGCGGAGTCGTACCGGAGCAGGTAGAGGCCTCGCCGAACGTTCACTGTCTTTTTCTTGCTCGGCAGCTGAGGTTGCATGTGTTTCGATGCCTCGTGAGTACGGCTATCCCGGGCGCGTGGGCATTCCCGATTACCAGGGTAAGCTAACAGATTGCGCCAGGATTAATCCAGGGCGGCGGTCGCTGTCGAGGCATCCAAGCGACTCACACCTATTTAGCAAGAATTTACCTTAAGCCAGAAATGCTGGGTTACGATTTTCTCTAGAGGGCAAGTCATGAAACAGCCGCTGAGCAATTCGTGACAAACCTAGCCTTATCTTATGTCGATTGATTTTCTCTATAAATTTTTATCCGTATCCCTGTTGAGACTACGGCGAGAATACAAAGAAAAAAGTTATACAATCGCTTGGAAGATCGCATGACTACCCACATGAAAACGAACACACGGCGATAAGACTTGCGAAACACAATGCTGATTACCACCTGGATTTTCTCGGCAGCCGCGACTCGAATCGTAACTACTTGGTCGTCAGGGGCTTATCGCCGGACGCACTCGCAGCTTCGCTCGATGCGGATTTGCAGCACGGCACCTTGATGCACCGACGCCATCCCGCGGTGAGTTGGCATAAGCGCATGTGTAGGGCACAACGTCCGTCAATGAAAACGCTATTCGTACATAATAACTTCCCTGGGCAGTTCAAACACGTGGCCTCCGCGCTCGCAAAGCACGAAGGTTCCGCCGTAGCCGCGATCGGGGCTCAGAACGCCCGTGGCGTGCCTGGCGTCCGAATGGAGCGTTACGTACTCGAACCTGCCGACGTGTCTGCAACCCACCCCTTTGCGCGGCGCTTTGACCTCGAGTGCCGGCGGGCTGAACAAGTTCTGTACGCTGCGAGCCATCTTGTCTCGTCGGGCTTCGTGCCAGACGTCGTTGTTGCGCACAGCGGATGGGGGGAAACTCTCCCTCTACGATCCGTTTTTCCTAAGTCGCGGTTGATCACCTACTGTGAATTCTATTACCGGACGCAGGGCCAGGATGTAGGCTTTGATCCAGAATTTCCCATTTTCGGTGTCGACGGTGAAGTGTCAATCCGTCTGAAAAACGCTGCCTCACTTCTTGCACTCGCGGAAAGTGACGCTGGCGTATCTCCAACGGTGTGGCAACGCTCCACCTACCCAGTTGAAATGCAGTCGAAGATATCGACGATCCACGACGGTGTTGACACGGCGTACCTGTCCCCCTGCTCTGATGCTGCACTTACCCTTCCAAACGGAAGAACGCTCACGCGAAGCGATGAAGTGGTGACTTTCGTTAACCGGACGCTAGAGCCACTCCGTGGTTTCCATGTCTTCATGCGAGCTTTGCCGCGCATCATGCGCCAGCGGCCTTCGGCACAGATTGTCATTATTGGTGGAGACCAGGGTCAGTATGGCTATCCACCCCCAGCAGGTCAAACTTGGCGGTCCGTCTTCCTCGGGGAAGTCTCGCGCGCAATCGATTTGTCGCGCGTCCATTTTCTTGGCCGGGTCCCATACAACCACTACTTATCTGCGCTTCGCATCTCCTCCGCGCACGTCTACCTCACATACCCCTTCGTCCTGTCATGGTCTCTCCTCGAAGCTATGTCCGTCAGCGGCCTTGTGATCGCGTCAGACACGGCACCAGTGAGAGAGGTGATCGATGGCACGAACGGGCTACTGGTACCGTTCCTCGAGCCGGACGCGCTCGCGGGAGCTGTGGTGACTGTATTAGGAGCACCGCATAAGTTCACTGCCATTCGTGAACGTGCGCGAAAGACCGTTGTCCAACGCTACGATTTACACCGTGTTTGTTTACCGACGATGATGAGCTTTCTTACGAACAATGGCCCATAGCTCAAGCAGCCTACGCTAGATTTACACCAACTAAGTTTAATGTCCTGCCTTGTGCGTGGCCCGGCTTAAAGATGCAAGCGCAGTCCGATTTGTGACATTAAGCTTCTGGAAAATGTTAGAAAGATGTATCTTTACGGTTCCATCAGAAACGCCAATCTGACGAGCTATTTCTTTGTTTGACATACCGCGGGCGACCAGCTCAGAGATCTGCGATTCGCGCGGCGTTAATGTATCCAAACCGCTCACCGCTTGATTTCTATCCTGCTCCTGACCATAGCGCTTAAGAGCGCCCGAAACCCAATCGCCCTCGAGGTATTTTAAGCCTAGGGAGACGGAACGGATACACTCTAAGAGCTCATCCGCGGCAGCCTCTTTCAAAAGGATGCCGTAGACGCCAAGCTCCACAGCGGTAGCGATTTGTTCGTCGGATGCAGAAGCTGTAAGCAGGATGACCCGTGTGCTTGAAGCCTCTTCTTTGAGCGCGGCTAAAACTTGAACGCCCGTCAGACCTGGCATTTGTACATCGAGAACGGCGACTTCTGGTAGCGCCTGCCGGATCTTTACGAGTGCAAAATCTCCCCTTGAACATGACGCAACAACTTCGAAATCTGGAGAACTTCGAAGAAGAGCTTCAAGGCCGCTACGAACGATAGGGTGATCATCGGCAACAACAACACGTATCGGACGACCAGCAATCATTTTGGCAGCTCAAACGAGAGATCTGTTCCTGCTTCCGAAGAGCTAATGAACAATTTCCCTCCCAGTTCCCGAACCCGCGACCGAAGCGACAGCGGCTTTGCATCCTCATCGGCAACCATGTCCGTCCCGTGAGCCGCTCTGACATTTTGGAATCCGAGGCCATTATCTTGGATGCGCATCGTCAGCAATGAGGGCCCTTCGGCAATGTTAATGTCGACTCGTGAGGCATGACCGTGCCGGACCGCATTTGAGACACCCTCTGCTACGATGCGTTCCAAGTGCCGAGCAATAGTGAAAGAGGTGGTGAGAGTCTCAGGCTCGACCGAGAGCGCGATGTCACACTTCCACTGCTCGCGAAGCGCCGAGACCCGCTCGAGGAGTGTACCTCTGAGAGCAACAAAGCCACCAGATCGCCTGGCTGGCGTCCCGACCTCCTCAACAAGTGACCTCATGTAGCGAGTCTCCTTTACGATAATGCGCCTGATCGTTTCAACTTCCTCCTGTGCTTCGCTAGGCAGGCCACGAGCGAGTTGCTTCAGCTGTAAACTCACTGCAGCCAAGCCCTGGAGAGCCGTGTCGTGAAGATCACGTGCAACTTGGTGTCTCTCGTGCATCGCAGCCGTTGCCGCGAGCCGATCGCGGATAAGCTGCTCGTCCAGTGCCCTCGCCAAGCGAGACGTGGCAATCCTAACGAGAACGATGTCGGCGTCCGCCCACACTCTGCGGTCCAATAAAAACACTCGTCCTTTGCAAAATTTGCCGATGATAGGAGCTGAGAGAGTCTTTTTGATCCTAAACGTTTTGACCAAGTCCCAGTCGAGAATTGCCTCAGAGTTACTTCCGATGGCCCCTGCGGAAAACGTCGCTTTTTCACGCGCTGGGCTGACAAGCGTTCCGAACAGACTGGAACTTTCGGCGCTGAGTTGAAAGCCGCTCGTCGACCATTGACACACGAAACGTTCGTCGCCACCGAACTCGTCCCAAACGATGAGGACCCGGGGCGCCGAGAATACGCCAGCAAGCTGCTCGGCAATTTCGGCCAGACGCATCGGATGATGGCCGAACTGGCGCGTCGGATCCTGCTGAACGTACGAGGCATTCATGTCAGTTGCGGCATCAATCTCCAGCTCAGCCTCGCTCGATGCCGAGTCTAGTTCCGACAGTTTTTCGAGTTTCTGCTGGACAGTCCGCCGATCAGCCGCAACGTAAGCGAACATAAATCCGCAGATCACAATGAAGCTGCCCCGGATAAGCGTTTCACTTAGGTCCGCATTCGCCGTATAACTTACCACTGACAATTGTGACGCGAGGTCAATTTTGTATAGTAAACAAAAAATCACAATGAGCACACAGCTCGTGATCAACGGCCCTTGCCAAGACCACCGAATCATGCTCGAGGTAAGAACAAATATGAACAGCGGAAAAAATTCGCTTTCAGTGCCATTCGAGAGCTGCAGCAGAAGCGAGACAACAATGATGTCGGTCGCGTGCATGGCAAGCAGAAGGAGCCGGCCGGGCCTCCTTGCAAACACAAAGCCGAGTTGCACCACGCTGCAGATGGCATAGACGATTAGCAGCGCTTCCGCTTCTTTGAAGGTTTTGTGGAGCTCTGTTCTGCCAACAGCGGCCGCGGCAAGTGCCGCAAACACAATCGCAGCTCTTCCCACTGAGATGACGCGCTCGGCAGGTATGTTGAAAACGGACCTCCTTACCCTGCTCCGTGCGCGTGCGAACACCACCGTCCCTCAACTTTCCAGGATAATCTTCTTGTAGTGAGCATACCGGTTGGTGACAAGGCAGAATATGCACGGGCAAAGTCCGATGCGGTAGAGATCGGAGCAGCTCTGGAAGCGGGCCGTCTCAGTTTTCAAGCGATTACTCGCAAATAAACCAAGTATTCTTAATGTATTACTGCTTTATGTGGTAAATTAGATATCTTTATATGGTACTATACGCGCATTTAGCAGTCTCGATTGCATTTCTCTCACCCTGTGGGCGGGACAGCATTTCTCTCACCCTGTGGGCGGGACAGACGGTATCGCTGGTCGCAACCCGAACTTACAGACTCACAGTGGGCGGCGGGCATCAAGTCCGCCACCTGAGCCAATGCGTACTTTCCCCCTGAACGAGGTCGATGCATTGGTTGTCAGGGGTTGCTCATCGCATGTACACGAGGACGCACAAAGGTCGTCGGCGAATGTAGCGTAGGTGCTATGCAGATTGTATCGGTCGTACAACAAAAGGGGGGCGTGGGCAAAACCACGCTCGCGATCAACTTGGCTGGCGAGTTAAGTCGGCGCGGTATGAGGGTCGCAGTCGTGGATGCTGATCCACAAGCCTCCGCCGTCGCCTGGGCAGCTCCGAGAAAGCTCGGATTTGCCGTGAAGCAGGAGTTGCTCTCGAGCGGAACCGTGTCTCAGTGGCTGCGAAACGTGCTAAAACAATCCTCCGACGTCGTCGTGGTAGACACCCCTGCCGGACTGGGCACCGTGTTCCGCGCCGCCGTTGATGTTGCCGATGTCATCTTAATACCGTGCGGCCCTTCTAGTCTTGATATCAACGCGGCTCGGAACACACTTGCGAGCGTCTCGTCGATGTTGCGTGCGGACGCGCGTTCCGAAGCGAGAGTGCTGATGGTGCCCACCCGAGTTGATGTGCAAACGCCTGAGGGGCAGCAGATTACCGACGAGCTAGGTGCCTTGGGCGAGTCTATCAGTCCCGCCATGAGTCATGACATCTATTTCGTGCGTGCGTTCACCCAAGGTGTTTCGGTTTCGGTGGGAGCACCCGCGAGCAAGGCCGCTGCCGAAATGCAGGTTTTGGCTGACCTCGTTCTTCAACAGCTTGGGAAGGCCGTGGCTTAATACTATAGGTCCGTATGTTGTGGGTGTGCTCGCAGAAAGATACATGTGCAGGGCAAAGCGCGCAGCTTCGTAACTAGGCAATAAGATTTCATCCAGCAAAACATCCGACCCCGCACCAATTGCCCTACATGTTGTACTTTATCTTTCTCCCGGCTTCCGTTGTGCACTAAGAGGACGGGCACGTAATTTCGCCATGGTTTTCGTGCTGACCAACCGCCTACTCTCCAGTCGACAAGGGATTATCAGACTCATCTAACTAATAAAGTCTGGCATTCTTGTGATTGTTCACCGCCTGCCAACATCGGCGGCGTTGCACCAGGTACAAATACAGGCTTGATCTGAACATGCAGGTGATTGAGACGGAGATTCCGGCGGTGCGGCGGGTGGTGCCGACGCGCTTTGGCGATGCGCGGGGCTGGTTTTGCGAGACGTACCGGGCGGACATCCTGGCGCGCG
>NZ_PDHT01000005.1:0-221427 GCF_002917135.1 Methylobacterium sp. V23 | reverse complement strand
CCTCGAACTGGACGATGGATGGTCTGGCGGGCAACGACACCCTCACAGGCGGAGGCGGCAACGACACCTTCCTGGTGCGCGGCACGGAAGCCTCCGGTGACAGTATGCAGGGTGGTCTAGGCAGTGACACCTTGAAGGTGGAGGGCGCCACCGCTCTAACGTTGGCTGGCTTTGACACGGTGGCAAACAGCATCGAGGTCTGGGCTGGCAACAACAAGGGCGTGGTCGGGACCGGGGCAGCCAACCGCTTCGACTTCTCAGGTCTGACCAGCGTCACGGGTCTGACCTCGGTCGATGCAGCCGGCGGCAACGACACCGTGATCGGCTCGAACTTCGACGATAACCTGCGCGGCGGAGCGGGCAACGACACGCTGGACGGTGGCGCTGGCACTGACACCATCGTGTTCTCAGGCCTGAAGAGCAACTACTCGGTCACCAGCCGAGCTGCTGGCGGTTTCCTTGTGCAGGACCTGCGCGTAGGCACCCCGGACGGCGCGGACGTCGTGCTCAACGCTGAAGTCCTGCGCTTCTCCGACTCCAGCGTGACGCTCGGCGGCGTCAGCAATAGCGCACCGGGCGCGGTGAGCGACAGCAATACGGCGGCCAACCTAGTGCCGGAGAACTCTGCCAATGGCACGCTGGTGGGGCTGACGGCGGTGGCCGTCGACCCGAATGCGGGCGACAGCGTGACCTACACGCTGTCTGACAATGCAGGTGGGCGCTTTGCCATCAACGCCTCGACCGGTGTGGTCAGCGTAGCCAACGGGGCCTTGCTCGACTTCGAGACCGCCACCAGCCATAGCGTGACCGTGCGGGCCAGCGATGCCAGTGGGCTGTTCTCGGAGGCTAGCTTCACCATCGGGGTCACCGATGTGGTGGAAGGCCCCAGCACGAGCTTTGTCGGTACACCAAACGCTGATGTGTTCGCGGTCCCGAACGCCTCAACCTCGAACTGGACGATGGATGGTCTGGCGGGCAACGACACCCTCACAGGCGGAGGCGGCAACGACACCTTCCTGGTGCGCGGCACGGAAGCCTCCGGTGACAGCATGCAAGGTGGTCTAGGCAGTGACACCTTGAAGGTGGAGGGCACCACCGCTCTGACGTTGGCTGGCTTTGACACGGTGGCAAACAGCATCGAGGTCTGGGCTGGCAACAACAAGGGCGTGGTCGGGACCGGGGCAGCCAACCGCTTCGACTTCTCAGGTCTGACCAGCGTCACGGGTCTGACCTCGGTCGATGCAGCCGGCGGCAACGACACGCTCATCGGCTCGAACTTCGCCGATAACCTGCTGGGCGGTGCCGGCAATGACAAACTCACGGGCGGGGCTGGCAACGACCTCCTTACGGGCGGCACCGGCAATGACACCTTCGTGTTTGCCTCAAGCGGCACGGGCCTGGATCGGGTCAGTGACTTTGCCGGCGGTGCGGGTCCCGGCGACGTGATCGAGTGGCACGGCCAGTTCGCGAACTTTGCCGCGGTGCAGGCAGCGGCCTCGGACTTCAGCGGCACGGTGCAAGGTTCTGCGTTCACGGGCGTGCAGATCGTGTCAGGTGCGGACACGCTCTACCTGTCAGGAATCACCAAGATAGCGCTCGTGGCCGACGACTTCGCGTTCCTGTGAGATGCTGCACGCCAAGTAAAACATCGGCTCTCCGCCTCCTCACATGGGGCGGGGAGCTCAAGTATTCGAGAATCTAAACACTTCTTGCATTAGTCGCGACCGAGGCAAGCCCGACAAGCACTAGGAAGTTCAGCGATGAGCCATCGACGGAGCCATGCTCACCATATCGAGCAACGAGCGGGGTGGGCGCGAGAAGCGGGGTTCACGCTAATCGAGGTCATCGTGGTGCTCAGCATCATCGGTCTGGTCATGGGCATGGTCGGACCTCGCATGCTCGGCTACCTCACGGACTCAAAGGTCAAAACCGCTCGCATCCAGGCAGAGACCCTCTCCAGTGCCGTCGAACTCTTCTTCATCGATAACGGGCGATTCCCGCATGCGACGGAAGGGCTGCAGGCGCTGGTGAAAGCCCCTGCGGGGCTTCGGTCATGGAACGGTCCCTACCTGAAAGGCACCACTGTCCCCCTCGACCCGTGGGGGCGGGACTACGTCTACACCTCCCTCGACCGCGGTCGAGCCTACCGCATCACCTTCGTGGGCGCAGATGGAGGCGATCCAAATGGGCACGAGCGACCACGATTAGGCCTCAGCTCGGCCTCAGCCGGGCAGACCCTGAGCGAACGCGATATCGCCTCGCGGGATCCAACGCGATGACGATCCAACGCCATCTCAGTAGGCTCTGGAAATCCCTGGCCACCTGGTGGCTTGATCAATTGGAAATGGCCCTACCCATTGCCAACCGCTATGCCACTGCTGATCGTCAGCCGATGCGCCTGGTCGTGCGCACCGAGGAAAAGGCGGTTTCCATTGCCTTGCTCAACCAAGCCGACGAAGTGCTTTTCATCGAGCACACGGATTGGCTCTCGTACACCCGGGAGATGTTTGATCGTTGCTTAAGCGCGGCCGAGCGCTTGGCGCGTCCACGAGGGTTTTCGGTAAGCTTGGTTCTCACTCAAGCGATCGGCCGTTCGCTCATGATTCCGCGCGCGGCCCGTGCCCAAGCCGAAGACATCATTCGCGCTCACATTCGTCGGAAGACGCCGCTGCGCCTCGACGACATCTTCCTGGGCTTTGTTGTACGCATGGCCCGCGATGGTTGCCTGGAGGTGCGCTACCTTGTGACGCCGCGTTCCTTTCTCGACAAGCTTCTGCAGCGCCTTGCAATCCAGTCGACTGAGGTTTCAACGCTGGAAAACCAACCGGACGGCGCCGTTCCTGCCGTCATTGTTCCTCTCACCCCGACCCAGCGGCCTGCTGCACAATGGTGTCGGCGCGTGGCATTCGGCCTGGCGACCGTCATGCTCGCGAGCGCAGCGCTTAGCTTCGGTAGCATCGTCATTCGTCAGGAGCTCGCTTTGCAGCAGATCGAGCAGGACCTTGCGGATTTAACTCGGACCGCGTCATCTACCGCCGACAAGTCGCAGGCAATTTACGAGATGGCCAGTGACCTGACTCGCTTTGCAGACTTGCAAGACCTGCCAGGAGCCTTAAGGATCTGGGAACATCTAGCTACGATCCTGCCTTTGTCGACCTATCTGACCGAGATCACGATCTCTGATAATACTGTGCAGATCTCGGGCTTCTCAGCCTCGGCCACGGCCCTCATCCAAGCCATCGAAGGATCTGCGTTCCTGCACGGTGCAGTGCTGACTGCCCCCGTGACCCGAGGGCAGGACACCGACAAGGAGCGCTTCTCGATCAAGGCCTCCCTTCGTCGGCCCCGAGCCACAGCCGAGGAGCGAGAAAAAGGATGAAGCGCGTCGATTGCAGACGGTTCGCCCTCTTCATCGTCGCGCATGTGGCGGTGTTCGCCCTCCTTGCGTTCATCATTGTCTCGCTGGGCAGAGACGTGTTGCTGAGCCAAAAGGAAAGGACCGCAGCGGCCACGGCGCGCCTTGCCTTAGCAACAGCGATCGCCAGCCGTCATGCCGCATCCTTCGCGCTTGACCCAGGCGTAGTCGAAGAGGCTGCTGGGCGGTTTCTACGAGGCGAGACTGCAAGCGTCCAGACCGCTGATTTGCTTGTTCGGCTGAAGACCTGTGCCGAGCGGCACATGGTCACTTTAATATCCGTCTCCACCCTTCCAGACATAGAATGGCAAGGGAGAACGATGGTCGGCGCGCGGGTTGAGTTCGTCACAAACAACGCGCGGGCGGCAGCGATCTTGGCCAGCATCGAGCAGGGACCGACGTTGCTGTTCATCCGACGCGTGCAGTTGCAAGCGGTCAATGATCGTGCCCCTGACGTCGACGCTATAGCAGCGAACCTCGAGATCTATGGGTTGCCACGATGGCCTGGGAACTGAGGCGCGCCGCCTTGCAGACAACGGTCTTCGGCTGTTTTGCGGCCGCGACTGTCGCTTGCGCCTATGAGGCAGGGATCACGATCTTTTCGCCCCTCGAGGCGACCGAGCAGCCAGTCCGCAGCAACGCCGGCAGCGGACACTTGGCAACATTGCAAAACTCTAATCCACCAGCATTTGCTCCAATAGCTGTCCTCGCCAGCCCCCTCTTCCTCGCGACGCGAACGCCCGTGCGCTCACCGGCGCCGATTCCCGAGCCGGTCGCCGAGGCACCGATCGCGGCCGTCATACCAGCCGTGGACTCCGCGCCTCCAGATTACATCCTTGCCGGGGTCATGATTTCATCGGCAGAGCGCAAGGTGTTGCTGCGTAAGCACACAAACGAAAGAGGATTATGGATCAAGCACGGAAATTCAACAGCCGACGGTTGGGTCGTGTTGACTGTTGGTTCTGAAAGAGTGACCTTAACCCGGGATCAAAAGGAGTTCGGACTTTCCCTCCGTTCATCGACAAAAATGAGATAGTGGATACGTCCCATGCCTTTGCCATCGAGTGCGGTCAGGGTGGGAAGGCGTGCGAACAGTAGCAGATTACAGCAGCACCGGGGGCCACCCGTCGGCAAGCGTTACCATATTCGAAATGCATTCATGTGTTTTCCCGCGATTTTGCTTGCGGTAATGGTCTCTCCCGCCGCGGCACGCCAAAAAGCAGTTGTTCCGCCGTCTGGCGAAGAAGTCGTCGTGCCGGATATTGATATCGGACCGGCCATCGTTGTCGATGACGGAAAGCGTCGGCTTGGCGCAACGTCCAGAACGCCGGACCCCAGCGGCGCTGGAGCGCCTCCAGCCGGCAAAGTCCATATTGGAACCGGCCGATTTCTCGGCAACGCGCCATCCCGAAGCGCATCGATCGATAAAGAATCTGGCACGTATACACTTAACTTGTCTGGCGTGACGGTCCAAGAGGCTGCTGATGCGGTTCTAGGGGACATTCTGAAGGTCAATTACACCATCGACTCCAAAATCGAGGGGCGGGTCACGCTTAAAACGATGAATCCTATCACCAAAGCGGGGGCGGTCGAACTGTTCACCTCCTCGCTGCGCTCGGTGGGGGCAGCGATCGTCCGTAATGGCGATGTTGTGCGCGTCGTGCCGATTGACCAGGCGACGATGGGCGCGCGGATTACAACGTCGAATCGTGAGCAGCCGGGCCTCGGGAATGGCGTTCGGGTGATCTCTCTCAAGTACGTTGCGGCCGCCGAAATGAAACGCCTCCTCGAGCCGATTGCATCCTACGGCGGCGTCGTGCGCGTGGACCCTTCTCGCAACGCCTTGCTCGTTTCTGGAAGTGCGGAGGAGATTGCCTCGATCCGCGAAGCCGTCGCAGTGTTCGACATCAATATCATGCAAGGGATGTCCTTTGCGCTAGTCCCGGTACGTACCCTTGATCCCGAGGACGCGGTAGACAATTTGAACCGTGCGTTCGCTTCCAACACCGAGGGCGCCCTTAGTGGCATGGTGCAGTTCGTTCCTAACAAGCGGCTTCGTTCCGTACTGATTATTGCGCGGCAACCCGATTACCTCGTGAAAGCCAAGGCTTGGATTCGTACCCTAGACGGCATAGCGACGGGGACGACGAAGGAGTTTAAGACTTATCTCCTGCGCAACCGGCAGGCGAAAGACGTCGTTGACGTCCTGAACGCGATGTTTTCCACGGAGACGAATACGCGCGAAGTCCGCTCGCCGCGACCCTCGCGCAACGCGTTAGGCGACGGACCATCGGGTGCGCCTGTCGCCGTCGCAGACGCATCGGGACAGGGATTCTCGGTTGGTGGGGGGTTTGCCGGAGTGTCTGCCGGAGGTTTTGGGGGCGGCAGTCCAGTTGCTGCTGCGGGAGGCGGTATAAGTGCGGCCGACCGCTTCCTCGACTCGCCCTTCTCACGCAGCGATGATACAAATGCGTACCGGTCGGCGGCGATCGGCGCAGGACCGGTAGACGGCGAGCCACGCATCAAGATCGTTGCTGATCCAACTCAGAATGCCCTTCTGATTATGGCTTCGGCCAGCGACTACCGCCGCGTTGAGCAGGTAATCGTAAATCTTGATGTGCTTCCTAATCAGGTGCTGATTGAGGCCACCATCGCTGAGGTCGCGCTGACGGACGACTTACAGTTTGGAGTGCGGTGGTTTTTCCAAAATAAATCGGGCGGACGCTCGGGCAGTTTCACGGACTTGGTGAATGGCGCGGTCGGATCGGCGTTTCCGGGCTTCTCCTTCGTAGCGAAGGCGGCAGGGGGGCAGATCACACTGAATGCACTCAACGATGTGACACACGTAAACGTGCTAGCGTCTCCAAGCCTCATGGTCCTCGATCGCAAAACCGCCGTCCTTCAGATTGGCGATCAGGTACCGATCACTACGCAATCAGCTCAGAGCATTTTGACGCCGGGCGCGCCAATCGTAAATTCCGTTGCCTACAAGGATACCGGCGTGATCCTCTCGGTTAGTCCACGGATTAACGAATCTGGACGCGTGCTATTGGAAATCGAGCAGGAGGTTTCCACGGTCTCCCGAACCAACACCTCCAACATTGACTCGCCGACTTTCGGGCGACGCAAGGTCAAAACGACTGTATTGGTCAATAATGGTGAGACCATTACGCTGGGCGGCCTAATTCAAGAGCGGACCACCGAGAGCGAGACTCAGGTCCCGGTGCTCGGTGATATCCCGATCATCGGCAAGGCTTTCAAAGACAAGCAAAGTCTTGTCGAGAAAACTGAGCTTGTCATCATGCTGACGCCGCGTGTTGTACGAGACTTGAACGAAGCCGCGGCAGTAACAGAGGAATATCGCGGCAGGGTGCGTGCTTTCCTGCCAACCCGTGACCCGGTCCGCCGCCTCCTCAACCATGCCAAGCGCACTATCGAGTAGGTCGGAAGCGTGCTCATATGGCAAGATTGGCGACTGTCCCCTCGAATTCTGCCAGTGACGCCTTCGCTCTGCGGTTCAGCGCCTTTCTGACGGAAGCGGGCCTCCTTGACGAGAGCTCGGCTGCCCGTGCTCTGCGAGCCGCCAGTCTGTCGGGGGATCGCTTCGATACAGTTCTGACAAAACTCGGCATCCTTTCCGAGTCGGCGTTGGTGTCTGGCTTGGCCCGGTACCTCGACATGCCTGTCCACGTTCCTGGAGAGATGCCGGTCAGCAGACTGCTTCCCGACTTGCTGCCGTTCCACTTTCTAGCCGAAAACCGAGTCCTGCCCGTACGGCTCAGCGCTGATTGTCTAACAATCGCAGTTGTTGACCCTCTCGACACAGTCCCTCTTGAATCCGTGCGACTGGTCGTCGACCGCGACGTTTCCTTCGAGATCATCACGTTGGCGGAGTTCGAAAGAGCTTTAGCCGCGCTCCAGGCGAAGGGCGAGGGCGCCGGCGCTCTGCCGCTCCTGCGCTCCACCGACGCCGAGCCGAGCGAGAACGATCTGCAGCGCCTGCGCGACAGTGCCAGCGAGGCTCCGGTCATTCGCTTGGTCGAGCAGATCATTGCCGATGCGGTCGATGCACATGCCTCCGACATCTACATCGAGCCGACGGCCCAGGCACTAAGAGTGCGCTACCGCGTGGACGGCGTTTTGCGACAGGCTGATGAAGTGCCTGCGCGGCTACGCGCCGCAATTATTTCCCGTGTCAAGATCCTGGCGCGCCTCGATATTGCCGAAAGGCGTCTTCCGCAGGATGGCCGTATCAAGCTTGCTGTGCGTGGCCAGGACATTGATTTTCGCGTCGCCACGATCCCAACGATCGATGGTGAAGCGGTGACGATGCGCGTGCTTGACCGCAGTCACGTAACCCTCGACTTTCCCAGCCTCGGCTTCGACCCGGAACAGGTTGCGGTGATGCACCAGCTTATGCGTCAGCCGAACGGGATCATCCTCGTGACGGGTCCCACCGGGAGCGGCAAGACGACGACCCTTTACACGATGTTGAAACATGTCAACCGTCCGACGGCGAAGATATTCACTGTCGAAGACCCAATCGAGTATCAACTTTCCGGCATTAGTCAGGTGCAGGTACAGGAGGCCATCGGCCTCGATTTTCCAGCGGTCCTTCGTTCGATCCTTCGACATCATCCAGATATGATTATGATTGGCGAGATCCGCGACGAAGACACCGCTCGCATCGCTGTACAGGCCTCTCTGACCGGCCATCTGGTCTTCTCGACCCTGCACACCAACAGTGCGGCCGAATCTGTGACGCGGCTCATAGACATGGGCATCGAGCGATTCCTGCTCGGCTCCACCCTGCGCGGTATTGTGGCACAACGGCTCGTCCGGCGTCTCTGTACAGCCTGTTCGCAGCCCCATGAGGACGCTTCACGTTTGGCCGATCATTTTCTAGGAGCTGATGCCCGTCTCGCAGCTCTTGGACAGCCGAACTTTCGACGACCCGTCGGGTGTGAGAGCTGCCGAGGCAGTGGCTATCAAGGGCAGATGTCCATAGCCGAGATGCTTGCGGTTGACCCCTACATTCGGGATGCGATTCTGCAGCAATGTTCGGGTTCACAAATCGAGGATTTGACAAGACAGCGTGGTTGGAGGTCCCTCTACGATGATGGAGTGACACGGGCCTGGTACGGGGTGACCACGATTGAGGAAGTATTGCGGGTAACAAATACGCTGCAAGTTGCGTCATTATGAAATTTCACTTTGAGGCCTTTGACGGAGCGGGAAAACTCGTTGTCGGCGAAATCGACGCTGCATCCGAGGCTGAAGCGCGCCAGCTCGTTTGCACCCGCGGCGTAACCCCCTTCGCGATCCGAAGCGGACGACCCATCGACTTCCTCTTCCGCGAGATCAAGTTCGATCACGCGAACCGACTCCTAAGCGACAGCAAGTTTGCGCGGCTTTCCCGAGACCTCGGTATTTTGCTGCAGGCGGGCCTACCTCTCGATACGGCCTTGCGCATTCTCTCAACCACCGTCGACGACAAGTGGATGAGTAATCTCATCCTCCGCCTGCTGGAAGGCATCCTGCACGGAGCTACGCTCGCGGATGCCATGCACGGCATGGCACCGGTTTTCCGGCCCGAGTACATTCGCATCGTACAGGCCGGCGACGCTGGCGCTGACGTTGCGGCGGCTTTGATCGACCTGGCCGATCTTCTTGACCGGCGGGTACAGGCCCAATCGGCTGTACGGGCGGCAATGGCTTATCCGGCTCTACTCGTCGCCCTCGCATTCGTTTCGCTCTGGATCGTGCTCGATCTACTTGTGCCTGCTGTGACGCCCATTTTTCTCGAGAACGGCAAGACCCTGCCCACCATACTGTGGGTGCTAAACACCATTCGCACGTATTCCGGCCCAGTGTCAGTGGCCGGTCTCGTTGTCGTCGCTAGCTTAGGCATCGCAATTTTCTTTGCGCGCCGCCGACCCGCCACGCGGGTTGCGATTGACAGGATGATCTTACGCATTCCCGTCTTCGGTCGGATCTCCGAGGCGCGACAGGCGTCTCGTTTCACACGCACTCTCGCAACGCTGATCAAGGCCGGGGTGGCGCCATTGCAGGCCCTTCAGACGGCCTGCCCACTCGTCGGTAACGCGGACACCCGAGGTCGTCTTCAAGTTGCTATCGATGACGTTCGCGCTGGCGCGACAATTGGCGACGCCCTGAATGCGACGCGCGCCCTTCCCGCGGTAGCACGACAAATGATTGTTGTTGGCGAAGAGAGTGGATGCCTACAAGGGATGTTGTTGCGGGCAGCCCTGATCCTGGAGCGCCAGGAGCAAGTGCGCACAAATTATGCGCTCGCGATCCTCACGCCCACAGTCACCATCTTTGTCTCCGGACTGATCGCAGCTATTATCTTGTCTATTATGGGCGCGATCCTCTCGATTAACGATTTGGCCCTCCAGTGAACCAGGGTGTGTCATCACTGCAAGGCCAGGGGGGGTTCACGCTTGTTGAAGTCCTCGTCACACTTAGCATTGTAGCCGCCCTCGGCACATTAATGATCCCGAACCGTCGCCCCCCGGCGCAAGCACAGCTGCGCGCTGATACAAATCACCTTGTGGCGGCTCTGCGCATCACGCGTTCCGCCGCTGTTTCACAGAACCGCGACATGACGTTCCTGCTCGATACCGCACGGCGAACTTTCAGTTCGCAGGTAGTTCCTTTGGGGACTATAGACTCACGTACCGAAATTAAGATGGAGACATTCGACGCGCTCCGCTTCGAATCTTTGGGCGGGATTCAGTTCTTCGCCAGTGGACGCTCAACAGGAGGGCGTATTCGCCTTGAACTCGGGCCTTTCAAAACGCGCATCCACGTGATTTGGGCTACCGGCAATGTTGCCGTCATGGAATAGGCGTACAAGTATCAGCGCACGTCACGGAGTCCAGGACGGCTTCGTTATGTTCGAGTTTCTTGTTGCGTTCACGCTCTTCGTCCTATTTCTTGCTGCAACCTTCGCGGCACTAGCGGTCGCGATTCGCGGTGATCATAAGGCAGCGTTCCTCACGTTAGGCACGTTGCTAGCTAAGTCAAAGCTCGCCGCTGCTGGTATTGAGTATCCTCTGTCCGCTGGCACCATTGGCGGAACCTTCACAAATGGGTATCGGTGGCAGGCAAAGATTTATCGTCACGGCATCATCGAGTCTGCGTCAGGTCGATCCGTTCGGGCTTTTCAGGTCCAGGTGACTGTTGCTGAACCTATAGGAGCTGGCGAGCGTACCATTTCGCTTGCCGGTGTGGAGATTGATCGGGGGCTCCGGCCTTGAGTAAAGTTGCTTCATCGAGCAGGATCCAAGGCTTCGTGCTGCTCGACGCATTGTTGGCCCTCCTGCTGTTGGCGCTAACATTTGGGCTTGTGGCCGGTATCATAAGCTTCGGTCACCGCGTTTTGAACGCAGGCGCGGTACGGGACAGGCTTTTGCATGTGGCAGACGGAACCAATGCGCTAGAGAGCTGGCTTGCTGGCGCTAGCGCTCTGCGCCCACGTATTGAAGAGAAGCATGGGCCCGTGCAGTTTGAAGGGCGCCCAGACCGCATGTCCTTCGTGACACTACATACCGGCGACGCTCTGTCGGCGGGACTTCTTGCGGTAAGTGTCGGGTTTTCGGGGGGACGGAACGGCAGTTTATTGTTCGATGCCCAGCCGATGGCACTGGGCGAATTACAGATGCCTGACATAACTGCACGCCAGGTTCTCGTGTCTCATGTGGCCGCGGTACGTTTCCACTACTTCGGTTCGCTCACAGAGGGCGTAGCACCTGGATGGTACGAAGAGTGGACATCTGCCAAAAGCCTGCCGCTTCTTATAGCGTTACACCTTGATGTGGATCTCGGCCATCGCACCGAGCCAATTGACTTGGCGTTCCGCACTCGCGCGCAATGATCTCGCTTCTGCAAAGTTGCTTAATCTCCCCCCCGATCAGGGTGCGAGCCGATCAAGAAGTTCAAACCATGAAGTTTTATTCAACATCAGTGGTGCTGCCGCGACTGTTATGCCGAAAGCCAGAAATGGCCCGAAAGGAATCCGAGCACCTGTACTGAACTCAGCATCTAGCATACGACGAAAGCTAATATAGGCGAGCGCCATGAGGCAGGCGACGAGGAGCGTGGGGGCTAGTCCCTCAAGTCCAGTCCAGGTTGCACCGGCGGCGACAAGCTTGACGTCGCCAGTTCCGAGCCCGTCGTAGCCTTGATATGCGCGGAAACCCGCCTGAACGGCAAGGAGGATGCCTCCGCCAAGGAGCACGGCGAGAACCGCCGATAGGGGCTCGATTTGTCCGAGAGTGAAGGAGGCCGTAAGTCCTGTCGAGAAGATCGCGATGTTGACAGTATCGGGAATGATGAACTGGCGGAGGTCGACGATTGCGGCATAGCCTACGAGTAGCGCAAGAATTCCTAGAGCTGCTGTGCCGCCGATCGTCATGTTCCCACACCTCGGCTGGATGAACGTCGAAGGGTCAACATGCTGGCAATCCGTCCGCGGGTGCAAGCACAACAGTCGAGAAACCTTCACGCCATTCTCGGATGCGATAAGATGCTGGCGGACCGGGCAGGAAGTCAACGATAGCAACGCGCGAGAATCCAATTCCAACACCTGTTACAGAAACACCTTCAATCAGTACCGTGGTTCCCAAGACGTCAGCAACATAGAACGTAGCGTTTCGCGCTGCGGATTCGGTGGGACTGGTGCCGGAAGATACCGCGGCCAGCAACGAGGGCAAAGCGACGCGCGCGTTCAAGCCTGGGCTGCGGGAATGAACTGTTACGAGGGGAACCAAAGTCCGAAGAAGACGGCGATTGATGCCAGGAATCTGTCCGAGTTGCAGAACGGTGTCGAAGGCCGCCTTCGCTCCCTCCGTCCCATCCGTTCTTCGAGCATGAAGGATGCTGCGCGCCAAGCCGAGGGCATTGCGATCTCTGGACATCGCTTCCATCAACAGTGCCTCAATCAGCGCAGGCTTTGCCGCGTTGAGGTCAACTTTGCCGCTCTCGTTGGAGACAGAGACCCCCATTGTCGACCCGTCGACGAACTTGCAAGAAACAGGGACCCCGACCAGTCCAAATCTGCCCGTTGCCAAGCCTGAGCGAGACAGGCCACCGAGAAGCTCGAAGATTGTGGAATTAACAGCGAAGTCGGCCAAAGCTTCGGCGCGCGCACGCTGCGATGCTGTGAAGGCCGCATTCAAGCGAGAGTGCGCCGCCGCGATGTAGGCTACCATCAAAAGGGCGATAATTCCAATCCCGCCAACAACTGCAACAAGGGCAAACCCGTCCTGTCTAGACCGGGCACCTACCTTAACTCCGAGCACATGTTCGGTCAGCCGCGGCAGTACCATCATAGTCAACACCTCCAGGCAAGGTCTCAATATAGATTGTGGCGGATGTATCTGGCTACGAAATCTATATGGCATACGCGGCAGGCGTGATGACGGTACGGCTTACCACTGCGAAGCGAACGATGGAACGACATCTGTAGTACCGAGCAGCGTAAGTTAGGCACGAACGGCAAAATTGGGCCACGCGCCGGAGCTTTGGACGCCGCATTTGAACTACCCTACCGCACAAGGGTTTAGTCCGTCTCGTCAGGCGGTACTAGTGCGAAAACTACTATTGCGGGAATCTGACCATATTCATATGATCATGACCATATGCCAAATCTAGTAGCATATTGGCAGAACGAATATCGAAGTTTAGTGTCACTAGCTAACGACTTTGGTCATTTCATGGGGACGCACGATGTTCTTGGACAAGTCAAACGCGTCCCCCATGCGGATACGCGAGGCTGAACAGGCACGCGAGAACAGGTTAGAGATTGTCAAGGCGGTCTCGCATGGCGAGATCACCAAGCGCGACCTTTTTCGATGGGGCCTATACAGCGCAAGCGGTGTTATCGCTGCAAAGCATGGACTCAGCCCTTTTGTCCGGAGCGCCTACGCTGGTGAGGTGACCGGTACGCCAGCAAGCCCTTTGTTCGGGGCTCAGAAGTTCAGCGAACCACTGCATCGGGCGCTCGTGCAGCCGCGCATTCCACTTCTTCCTGCATCAACTCGTGACGAAGTCATGTGGACCAGAAATGGCGCAGAACTTCCCGAACTTCGTGGCCGTCGACTGTCTTATCATGACGAGTGGAGCCTAAGGGGCGCTAATTACGCCAGATATACCAATCCTGTAACACAGCGAGGTCCCTGCGAAGGGCGTCCGCCAACCGAATTCTTCGCCCACCAGCGATGGACGAACGATCCTAATAGCCCGAACCGCGAGCTATTCCCCAAAGTCGGCTACATAATGTCGATCGGGCAGGCAGAGCCAGGAACTAAGTACTGTCGTAGCATGCCGGAGCAGTACGCCAACTCTGTCTGGAGCTTCGGTGTCCGACCGCCCGGCTATCGCGGCAATGCAGCGGGATCACGACTTGGGTACGGCGCCCCGTGCTTGATCAAGGCCCGCTACGGAGAGCCAATGTTGACCCGCATCTACAACGATCTACCAGCAGATCGAAAGTCGAACGGGGGCTTCGGCCGAAACGAAATCTCTACGCATTTTCACAATGCTCATAATGGTGCCGAGAGCGACGGCGCCTGCAACGCCTACCACTTCCCCGGTACTTTCTACGATTATCATTGGAGTACGGCGTTGGCGCGCCGAGACATGCCAAGCCAGCGCTTATTCTCCGACCCGCGCTACCTCGATAAGGCTTCCGGTCCGACAGATGATGGCGGCCTGATGCGGGTCGAGGGCGACTTTCGCGAGCTCCAAGGCTCGCTATGGTTTCACGACCACCGCTTCTTTTTCACTGCGGAGAATGTGCATAAGGGCATGTTTGCCTTATGCAACTACTATAGTGGGCCGGATCGTGCCTGCACTGCCGTAAATGACGGCGTTAATCTGCTACTGCCCAGCGGCGACTCGCTGCCCTGGGGCAACCAAGACTTCGATGTCAACCTCGCTGTGTCAAACCCGGCCTTTAACAAGGATGGGCAGCTCTTCTTCGACATCTTTGACACCGAAGGGTTTGTTGGCGACGTCTTGGCGGTCAACGGGGGCTACTATCCGTACATGGAAGTATTGCCTCGCCGGTATCGATTCCGTATTCTGAATGCTTCAATGGCGCGTTTCATCCAGCTCGCAGTGGCCGTTAGCAACTCAAGCAAATTCGCGTCCGGTATATCCGTTCCGTTCTGGTTTATCTGCAATGACGGCAACTTTGTTGTTAATCCGATCAAGTTGACAAGCCTTGAAGAGCAGGGTCCGGCCGAGCGTTACGACATCGTGATCGACTTCTCGGCTTTTACGCACGGAGATACACTCTATTTGATCAACCTGCTTAAGCAAACGGACGGCCGCAAGCCCGCCGGGGCAGTGTCTGTCGCCGACGCGTTGAAGGGTGTATCAGGTGACCGATGTGTTGGGCCGGTCCTGGAGTTTCGTGTCAAGAACGGTGGTATCAGTAGCGTCGATGACCCAACTAGGACTTACACTGGCTCGGAACTTGACCCGAGCAGAGATTACAACGCCCCTAATTCTGGTTCAGGACTGTATTTTCTGACGTCGCAAGTTCCGATTGTGGCGCCGGTACGCGAGCGCGTCATCGAGTTCGGTAGGTCTGGGGACGGGGACTCACGCGACAGTACCGGGCAGTGTACGCCGGATTGTCCGGAGGGCATGCTTTTTCCTTGGTCTATCAAGGTCAACGGTCAGAAGGCGCATACGCTGAACGCAAACCGCATTAGCGCTCTTGTGCCCAAACCCGGTGAGGTCGAGCATTGGACGCTGATTGGTGGTGGAACAGGTTGGGACCACCCGATCCACCTCCACTACGAAGAAGGAGTGACATTGGATCGTGGTGGCGGCTATATTGGCCCAACCGAAAAGTTTGCGCGCAAAGACGTATGGCGGCTCCGTCCTGCGGGCAAGGTAAAGTTTCAAGTTCGCTTCGGGGAGTTCGGTGGTTCATACGTGACGCACTGTCACAATACGACCCATGAGGACTTTGCGATGCTAATGCGCCTTCAGGTGCTTACTCCAGACCCCAACGATCCAGATTACGCGAAAAGTGGCAGCGGTCCTCACTGGAGGATTTCGAAGACCCCTCTACCCTCGCCTGACGGTGTCACATGGAAGACACCAGAAGTGCTGCCTGAAGCCGATCCAAAAAACACTCAATACTTCCCGATTCCGACGAACATTTGAGTTTTTCAATATCGATCTTTGTAAGTTTGCATGGTAGGTATAGGAGCGAATGTAATGCTACGGCTTCGCTTGACTTTTGCGGCCCTTGTTCTGGCTGCCCTGCTCGGCTCTATAACTTCTTCAAAGGCGCAGTCCCCGTGGGGGGAGGGGTACTTACCAAATGTACCAGTTATCAGTCAAAATGGAGAAATCTTCAAATTTTATGAAGATTTAGTCAAGGAAAAGACTGTTGTAATCAGTTTTATATTTACGAGCTGCCGAGACATCTGCCCGATAGTTACTGCTCGGCTTGCTCAAGTTCAGGACATTCTTGGTGACAAAGTCGGGCGTGAAATCTTCTTCCTGTCTATTAGTGTCGATCCAGTTGTCGATACGCCTGAAAAGCTAAGGGATTACGCGTCAGCTTTTGGCGTGGGCAGAGGCTGGACCTTCCTAACCGGGAAGCCCGAAGATATGCATCTCATTCGTAATAAGCTGGGCGAGCGTATTCGAGGCCTGTCCGATCATAGCAATACTCTTTTACTTTACAATGACAGAACTAGCGAGTGGTCTAAGGACTCGCCCTTCAGCGATATCAACAGTATAGCTATCAATATAAAGTCAATGAACCCGGATTCGGTGCGTGTCCATGATGAACAAGCGAGATCGGCGCCATCTGCTTCTGCATCACTAAATTCCGTTACGGATCTAAGTACGGCAGCCGGGCTACCGGGACAACATTTATTCATCAAAACTTGTGCTGCATGTCACACAGTTGGAAGAGGTATTAAAATCGGGCCGGACCTCTTGGACATCTCCTCTCGCCGTCCCAAGGATTGGATTGTGAGATACCTTGTAGATCCACAGAAAATGCGCGCTGAAGGTGATCCTGCTGCACTGGACCTTGCCGCTCGATACCCGGCTGTGCGGATGCCCACTCTGTCTCTGTCGGAGAACGATGCTGCTGATCTAACGAGCTACATTGCAGCGCTATCATATGGTGCTAGAGCCGATCAGCAGGTCGGACATGCGCACAGTGGGCACGATCATCATTAATTCAAGCACAAACGTGGGCAGTGCTCACAGGTTGGTGGGTGTTTTTTGTTGCACCCTCAAGCGTGTCGCGCAACGCGATCGAAACGTCTAAACACCGTTAACTTAGCTAGTTCGCTTCCGCCGCTTTTTCAGACTTCAGGAACCCCGTCCGACATCTAAATCGACTTCGAAACTCTGCGCCGCGTGCTTGTCATTCTTAACCAGTACGAACAACTTTATTAGGTGCTCAAAGACATCCTTGAAACACAAGTGGCTTATATCCATTGATAGAATCTCAGCGAGACACTTAGGGTTTCTCGACATAATGTTCGCCGAAGACCCGAGCAGCGTCCCTGCGTTTGTGAACGCCTAGTGCACGATAAAGAGCAACGGCATGGACTTTCACGGTACTCTCCGTAAGACTTAGCAAACGAGCAATTTCCTTGTTTGACTTGCCACATCGAATCAAGCGGAGAACATCGTTCTGGCGCGGCGTCAGTTTCGTGCTCGTCTCAGGGAGATGGGGGCCGTCTGTATTGTCTGGCAGCTCTATTTGGTGCGGCAGCTCCGTTATAAGCGAAGGCACGAAGATTTCGCCCCTTATAATCTTTTGAAAAGCCGCTACTATGTCTTTAACACACAAGGTCTTCGGGATATAACCGTGCAGCCCCGCCTGCAGCGCAAGGAAGATGTCATCGCGGCCGCCCGAACCCGAAACAACCGCCACGCGCACCTGCGGAAAAACCTCCCGCACACTTCGTAAGCTGAGTGCGCTCTCGACACCCGGCATTGCTAAGTCAAACGATGCAAACTTGATTGTAGGAGTTTCGCCTAGAACTTGCATCGCAGCATCGAGGGAACCCACCTCTATTACCGACGAAAATCCACAATCTTGTCTCAGCAGAGCGGAAAGTCCCGTTCGGAAAAGTTCATGATCGTCAGCAATCAACGCGGTGACATCGCCATCATTCATTGTCGATCTCCTGTCGATCAGCGCGGCATTTAGCTCCTATTAAGGAGCACAGTTGCTGGGCTCGGGTCGAAAAAGCCGTATGTGGTAAGTTCTGCGTGTTCAATCTTGATTAGATATCCAGCTTAAGTTTGTCTAACAGCTTCAGCGTTGTTTCGATGACAACATGCAGCTCTTGGACCGCGGGCTGCTTTCGGACACCAGTTCGGCATGCCAATTCGAAATTTCGGCAGGCACGACTGAGATCAGGCAGATCAAGAATGCAAGCTGTGGAGATGAGTGAATGAGCTTGTTCTGCCAGCGCTTCCGAAGCACCTAGTTCGCGGATGCTTATGGCGAGATTGGTTAAGCTCTGATGTAGCTCGACTTGAGCTGCCCTAACCCGGTCGTTGGAGAGCCAGGATTGAGTCGAGGTGTTGTGTGCCGCAGCGTGCGTGATACTGCTGCTGAAATGGGAAGTTCTAAGCCGAAATGCATGGCGTATGAGGACCTTGGCGAGCGCCGCTTGAGATAGCGGCTTGCCAACATGTCCGTTCATGCCCGCCAACTCGAAGCGGCGCACTTGGTGCGAGAACACATCAGCCGAACAAGCTACGATGGGCACCTCACGGGCCGGATGATCCAATGCACGAATGACCTGAGTGGTCGCCGTGCCACTCATTCCAGGCATGTGTTCGTCCATCAAGACCAGGTCGTACGCAACCTTCTGCACCGCGAGAACCGCGGCTTCACCAGAATTAACGAGGTCCACCTGACAGCCAAGCGCCGTTAATAGTTCGCTCAGCAGTTCTCGATTAAGTGAAACGTCCTCAACAACAAGTACATGAGCTTCGAAGACGTTACAGGAGAGAGCGTTTTCTGTCGGCAGTTCCAGTTCATCCTCTGACACCGGTAGTTCGAGGCTTAATAGAAAAGTGGATCCCGCACCAGCCTCACTTCGTACATCGATCCTGCCTCCCATCTGCTTAATAAGGGATTGTGAAATAGCCAAGCCCAGTCCAGTACCGCCGAAACGACGCTCGCTTGATGAGTCAACCTGGGAGAACCGTTTAAATAGGAGATGCTGACGTTCACTTGGAATACCAATGCCTGTGTCGCAGACGTCAACGCTGAGCCGGCAACGGCCGGATGTGACTGCTGCAACCTCTACCATGAGTTGAACACTGCCGGCGTCAGTAAACTTTATAGCGTTGCCGAGAAGGTTCAGTACAATCTGCTGCAGGCGATCCGGATCGCCGACTAACGATTTAGGGAGACGTTTGTCTATAGCAATTTTGAGAGAAAGATCTTTGGCGGTAGCCATTGGAAGAATTATTGAGACGGCATCATCGAGAAGCTTAGAAAACGAAAATGGACGGAGATTTAGCCTCATGTCTCCAGACTCGATCTTTGTCAAATCGAGAATGTCGTTGACGATCGATAGCAGCGCGCTAGCAGCATGCTGAATATGGTCTACGCGTTGACGTTGGGTTGGCATTAGCTTGCGGTCGGACGCGAGTAGGTCTGCGTAGCCTAGAATCCCATTTAGTGGCGTACGTAACTCGTGGCTCATGTTGGCCAGAAACTCTGCTTTGGCGATCGATCCTGCTTCGGCCCGTTCCTTCGCGATCCGTAGTTCCTCATCCTGCCTATGCTGTGCAGTGATGTCTCGCGAGATGGCAAGAATGCGCTGGACTCTTCCTTGATCGTCGAACATTGGGGTGAGTAGAACATCGAGCCATCTCAGCTCACTTTTCGCTTTACCGCGCCAAGCTGTGAAACGGCTCGACTTCCCCTGCTGAGCAAGGACTACAGCCTGGCGGGCCCCTGGGCCACTCTCGTCAGGCCAGGAGTCTGTCCAAAGCTGTCCTTCAATGATTATGCCGGCCGTCGCACCAGGCATATGAGCACAACGATCGTTGGTGAAGATGACCCGGCCGAAGGAGTCCAAGACCTTCACAGTATCTGGGGTGGCACTTAGTATGCTCTGCGTTAGCGCGTGATTTTCGGCGAGTTCTCGCGTCCGATCTAGTACGCGGCGTTCGAGCTCGGAATTGCTGTTCCTTAATTCCTCAGCTTGTTTGTATAGACGCACTGATGCATCAGCAATCGTCCGACCAAGCGTATCGGCCTCAATGACGCCGGTTCGACGATATTCAACGAGTTCGCCTCTCTTAAGCGCGCGTGCCGCCTCCATTGTGATTTGCGCAGCCGACTTCATTCGATGCGCAGTCAGATATGCACAAGGACCTGCCATGAGCAGTAACGAGGCGGTCACAGCAGTCAGAAACCACAAGGATTGATGCAGTGAACTCTGTAGTGCGAAATGTGGAATGGACACAAGAATGAACCAGCCCGAGAATGGCAGTCGACGGTAGTATTGCTGAGCCCTTAGTTCTCCAGAATCTGCCGCTTCAATTAACCCGTGATCATTGATCATCGCACTGGGCATCAAAATCTGACGGCCGACATAACTCTCGTTTTGTGTTGTCTGTGCAATCAGAGCACCTGATTGATCTATCAGGGATCCGCTGCGTGGCGGCGCCAGTTCGGGGCTCCGTAACAAGCTTGCAAGATGTTGTTGAGGGAGCATAAGGACGAGGGCGCGAGGTTCACCTTCGGGTCTCGACACGATCATCGAAATGGCTATCTGGTGTCCGTGTCCAGGGCGTTCGAGTAGCAAGTCAAAAGTCTGGTGCGACGTGCCAAGCTTAATTCTTCGCTTAAGTGAGACCGAATAACTTTTCGGAAACCGCGGATTGTTACCTGTAAGTAGATCACGGCCGTCACTGTCGATTATATATAGGACACTTTGAAGTCCAGCTATTGTGTCCAGCGCCTGCAGCCGAAACCGGCTAAAGTCCTCGTAGAGTGTCCGGGCGGCTGCCAGTAACTCAAGCCGAGAGGAGAGCATCGCGATTTCGCGGTCGACTGCAAGTCCCATGTGAAAAGCAGCCTCGGTAGAGATTAACTCAACTTTCGTACGCTCCGCGTCGACGTAGCGATATGCCATTGAGGGGATGATGACTATTAAAGGAAAAATCAGTACAAGCGCGAAAATCCCGAGATAGAAGCTAACGTGAAAGGATCTTGTTCGCTCAGGGCAGAATTTACCGATGCAAATCGCCTTATGAAATCTGAATCCACGCCTTCGTTCCTGATATAACATTTGACACCCACAATTTTCGGGGCATCGCCCTTTGCTTGACTCTTGATAAAAAGCACCCGGTTCCGTTCGTGTCAACATGAGCGAAAGGGCGTGTCGCTCCGAAGATTGCTTAGGTCAGTGTCAGTTGTTGCAGCTGACGAGTGGAAAGCGTAAATTTCCCGCTATCTGTATTTCCGGCCGGCGTTGGAGCACACAAACGGCGGCATCTCCAAAGCTAATAGTGTCGGCATCGGACTCGCTAGAAAGGCTGACCAGCTTAGCTTTAGGAGTGAGCGTCGGACATCGTGGGCGCTCGGAGAGTATCTGACGCTCACCCATGATGTTAGCGCGCTCACCCTCGTTACCGATGGGGCAGTCTCTATGGCCCAACGTTTCGAAGCAGCCGGACGCAGCAGAGCACAAGATAGGGTAGCGCAAATCGTCTGTTTGACACCCCGTTTGACACTGCCACCGACGGCAGACTACGTGGCTGCGAGGGATCCGCCTGCGCATGGCTGATGGCAACTTCAGTGACGATGTCCGTCTGCGGATCGCCATCGTCCGGCACAAGACCGGCCGGCCCGTGCCCTTTGAGGTGTTCAAGACCCCCCGGGAGACGCTAGCGGCTTGGTTGAAGTTGCGGGGCCTGCTGGCCTGCCGCTGGCCGTTCCCGAGCCGAAGCCGCTCGGGCGAGCCCCCCACAACGCGTCAGTACGATCGACCCGTGGATCAGCAAGTGGCGCTAATTGGCCTCGCTCCTGCGGGGTATGGTACGCGCAGCCTGCAACGGGCGAAGCTCGCGCTGATCTACCAGCGGATGGGCAGCCTAACAGCATGCCAGCTGCTCCTGGATCATACCAAGCTTTATAGCTCGCGTACGCTACCTCGGCATCTACGCGTACGACGCGCTGGTGATAGTGGAGCAGTCGGACATTTGGCACTTATTGCCGCTGGCCCTGGGGACTAACCTAACTGGTATTCTGAACCGGGCTGATTGAAAGGCTACTGAATGGTCGCGGACATGGATTGCCGGAACGTCAGTTAAGGGGAGGTGACGAGAGCGGGCAACGAGTAGCCAAGGACAGATGCTGTCGAACTCGGTTGTTGGTAACTGCCAAATCCCAATCGCGGTCTGTGCCTCCTTGAGCGAGAAAAATATCTTATGGCATAGGCACTCGTACTTCGTATTCTTTCTCAGTGATTTCCGCCTACCTGGACACTCTCGCCACGCTCTTGTCCTGCGCCGCTTGAACCTAGATCTTGCGCAGCTTCAGCATCACCTGCTCCGCACCCGTCTTCTGACCTCGCCGTCTGTCCAATACCTTTGGTCCTAGCTGATCCTCCCAGTCAGCCAGGACCAAAGCCAGCCGGTTATGTCAGCCGCGGTCTTCATCCTGGCGGTTAGTTTCCGAGAGTTGTGCCTCGCTCGTGGACGACGACTTGGACTTCCAGTCGTCCGACCTACCTTAAGGGCGAAGTGGCCTCCGGGGTGTTCCCGATCAGAAGCCGGAACAAGCAGGACCGTGATTGCCCATGGATTCGACCCGCCCGTCCGCGCAAACCGTCCTGCTTGCGGGCGTCGGAGGCGATCTCGGGGGCCGCATTGCGAGAGCACTCGTGGCGCGGGGCGCAGACGTCAGGGCTCTCGTGCGTGTCGGCGTCAAGCCGGGGAATCTTCCGCCCGGCGTGACACCGGTGACCGTCGACTATGGCGATCCACGTTCGCTTGCGAACGCCTGTCATGGTGCTGCCTGCGTCGTCTCGGCCCTGAACGGATTAGAGCCCGTCATCCTCGAAGCGCAGGATCGGTTGCTAGATGCAACGGTCGCCGCCGGTGTGCCGCGCTTCATCCCTTCGGACTTCTCCCTCGACTTCACGCGCACGCGGCCAGGGGACAACCGCAATCTCGACCTGCGCCGGCACTTCATGAACCGGGTCGACCGGACACCAATCCGTGCAACCTCGATCCTCAACGGGGCCTTCGCCGATCTGCTCACAGGTGAGGCGCCGATCGTCCTGCAGAGGCCGCGGCGCATCCTTTACTGGGGCGATGCCGACCAGCCCCTCGATTTCACCGCCAAGGACGACGTCGCGCGCTATACCGCGGCGGCCGCCCTCGACTCCGAAGCGCCGCGCATCTTGCGCATCGCGGGCGATACCGTGACGCCGCGCGTCCTGGCGACCATCATGACCGACCTGACGGGTCGTCCCTTCGGCCTGTGGCGGGCGGGCGGCCTGAAGCGCCTCAGCCTGTTGATCCGGATCGCTCGCGCCGTGACGCCGGCGAGCGACGCCGTCTTCCCGGCTTGGCAGGGCATGCAATACCTGCGCGACATGGCCAGCGGACGGGGTCGATTGTTGCCGCTCGACAATGATCGCTACGGCCAGATGTCGTGGATCGGTGCCCGAACGACCCTCTCGGCAGTCGCGTGAGAACCAGCCGGATCCTCAACGGCCTCAGGCGGAGTGGCGCTCGCTGACCACGAGGCGCAAGCCGGCTTGGCCGAGGGACGATTCGGCGAGGATGGCGGCGGCCTTGCGCTCGAGCTCGCCGCGCTGAAACGGTTTCTGGACGATGCGCTCGGCTCCGACCTCGCCTGCCACCATCAGTGCGGCGGTGTCGGCGTATCCTGTCACGAACATCACGGGAAGATGCGGCCAGCGACTGCGGATCTCGCACGCGGCCTCAGCCCCATTCATGCCCGGCATGGCGAAATCCAGAACGATCAGGTCGACACACGCGTCGGAATCGAGAGCCGTGAGCGCGGCAAGTCCAGATCCGGCCTCGCGGATGCGATAGCCATTCTCGGACAGGATCGAGGTGGTGATCTCGCGAACGGCGCTATCGTCGTCCACGACGAGGACCACGGGTCGATCTCCCGTCCGACGCTGCTCGGCGCAGTCGATGACCGGTTGGGGTGCCTCGCGAACCGAGGCGGCGCCTTCCGCCCTCGGCAGGTAGATCCGCACGGAGGTGCCTTCCCCGATCCGGGTGTCGATGCGAACGCCACCGCCGGATTGCTTCACGAAACCATAGACCTGAGCGAGGCCGAGGCCCGACCCCTTGTCGACCGCCTTCGTTGTGAAGAACGGCTCGAATACGCGTGCCAGGACTTCCGGCACGATACCGGTGCCTGTGTCACTCACCGCGAGCATCACATACTCGCCCGGGGCCGGCTCCTCCGCACGGGCAGGGAGCTGCGTGAGGGTGACGTTCGCGGTTTCGATGGTGAGGCAGCCGCCGACCGCCATGGCATCGCGCGCGTTGATCGCGAGGTTCAGGATCACCAGTTCGATCTGTGTGGCATCGACGAGGGCCGACCAAAGATCGGATTGGAGCATCATCTCGATGCGCACCGCGCCGCCGATTGAACTCTGCAGAAGATCGCGCATGGAGGCGACGGTCTGGTTCAGTTCCACCTGCGTCGGCTCCAGGCGTTGCCGGCGCGAGAAGGCGAGGAGTTGCGCCGTCAGGCGCGCACCGCGGTCGGCCGCGCCGCGCATCATCTGAAGCCGACGCTGAGAACGCTCGTCGGGGACGGCCCGTTCGAGGAATTCGATGTTGCCGGAGATCACCGTCAGCAGATTGTTGAAGTCGTGAGCGACGCCGCTGGTCAGCTGTCCCACGGCTTCAAGGCGCTGAGCCTGGCGCAGAGCCTCCTCGACTCGCTCGCGCTCGGCAATCTGGCGGTGCAGTTCTGCGTTGGCGGCGGCGAGATCGCCCGTGCGAGTCCGGACACGCGCTTCCAGGGTCGCATTGAGGTCCCGCAACTCCTGGAGTGCGCGCTCGCGCTCGGCATGGGCACGCGCCTCGGCGAGGGCACGCATGATGGTCCGAGGTAGGCGGTCGAGGCGCTGCTTCGTCACGTAATCCGTCGCACCCCGCTTCAGGGCCTCCACCGCGACATCCTCGCCGAGGGTACCCGAAACGAAGACGAACGGCGTTCCTGGACATTGGGCACGCGCGATCGCCAGGGCGCTGAGGCCGTCGAAGGTCGGCAAAACATAGTCGGCGAGGATGAGATTATGTCTGCAGGACGCCGCCGCGGCAGTGAAGTCCGGCGCTGTCATCACGCGGTCGATCCGATAGGGATGCCCGAGATCATCGAGGACCGCACCCAGGAGCTCCGTATCGAGGTCGCTGTCTTCGAGGAGCAGGATCTTCAGGAGGGCGGGCCCGGAGGTGTCCAGCATCGCCTGATCGGGCTCGGGCTGTGTCACGTGTTTGATGGCCAACCTCCTCCCCGATGCGGCGGCGGCTCGTTCAGCACCGCCCAGAAGACGCCGAGATCCTGGATCGCCTCGAAGAATTCCGTGAACCCAACGGGCTTGACTACAAAAGCGTTCACGCCGAGGTCGTAGGATCGCACGAGGTCGGTTTCCTCTCGCGACGACGTCAGCATCACAACGGGGATCGCACGGGTACGGACATCACCCTTGACTCGCGCAAGGACCTCCAGTCCGTCGACTTTGGGCAGCTTGAGGTCGAGCAGGACGACGGCCGGGTCGCGCGCATCCCGGTCCGCGAAATCGCCGCGACGATAAAGGAAGTCGAGGGCCTCGGCACCGTCGCGGCAGATCACGATTTCATTCGCGAGCTGGCTCTTGTCCAGGGCGGCGAGGGTGAGCTCGATATCGTTTGGATTATCCTCGACGAGGAGGATCGGCTTCAGATCGGGCATGGATCAGCGCGCTTCCCTGGGGTTCCGCGACGATCGAGCTCGATTCGCGGGATTCGGATTGGGCACCGCCCTCGGCGTCGGCAGCGTGAAATAGAAGGTTGCGCCCCGTCCCACGGCGCCCTCGGCCCAGGTTCGTCCACCGTGGCGCTCGACGATGCGCCGGACGTTCGCAAGGCCGATGCCGGTCCCCTCGAACTCCTCTACCCGATGCAGGCGCTGGAACACGCCGAACAGCTTGTCGACATAGGCCATGTCGAACCCGACGCCGTTGTCGCGCACGAAGAAGACGGCATGCTCCGCCGCATCGTCCTCCTGTCCGCTATCAGCGTTCCGACCATCCAGACGACCGATCTCGATCGTGGTCTCCGCCCGATCCCGGGTGTACTTGATTGCGTTCGAGAGCAGATTCTCGATGACGAGCCGCAACATCACCGGATCGGCGTTGACCCGTCCAAGCTGTCCGATGGTCCAGTGGATCGTCCGCTCGGCCGGGACATCGCGCAGGACTCCGCGGCGGACCTCCTCGACCAGGGCAGTGAGATCACCGGCGACCGGGTTCAGGGCATTGCGGCCCATCTGTGAGAAGCGCAGCAGGTTGTCGACCAGGGTGCCTGCCGAGAAGGCCGCCTCGATGATCGTGTTGATGTAGTGCCGCCCCTTCTCCGACAGGCGGCTGCCCTCGCGCGAGCGCAGCAGCTCCGAATACCCGACGATATGCCGAAAGGGCGCGCGGAGGTCGTGGCTGACGGAGTAGGAGAAGGCTTCCAGCTCCTTGTTCGAGCGCTGCAACTCCTCACTGAGGGAGGCGAGCTCCTCCGCCCGCCGCAGGACGATCCCGAGCACGGACGCCCTCAGGTCCTTCACGGATTCGATTTCGGCCCGCGTCCAGGGGAGGGAGCGGTTCTGCAGCGTCTCCTTCCAGGTGGCGAAGGATTGCCGAGGGTGCAATCGCTCGGGGCCGCCGGCCGGATCGGGCACGGCGGCCTTGGTCGGGTCGCCACCCCACTTCACCGTACGCACTACCTCAGGTCGGAACCAGAGCACGTAGCTGGCGTATTTCTGCGAGATCGAGATCGCCAGGAGGCCGCTGGCCCGTTCGGCGAAGGCGCGTGCCGGCGGATAGGCCTCGCTCAGGGCATCCATGACCACGAGGTCGGCACCTCCCGGGCCACCGGAGAGCCAGTGGTAGATTGCCCGCACCTCGGATTCCCGCGGCGTGGCGCCGAGGAGCCGGCAGCTGTCCGAGGTAATCACCGCCGCGCCCGACGCTCCGGCGAGGGCCAGGACATCGTCGGGATGCTTAAGCAAACCGTCGAGGAAGTTCTCCTCCTCGGCCATGAAGCCGAGGAGCCGCGACTGGATCGCCCCGAGGCGCAGGCGTTGCTCAGCTTCGGCACCGCGCTCCTTGGCGGCGAGTTGCAGGGCGAAGATGCGCGTGAGGAAGTCGCAGGCGTTCCGCGCCTGCAGCGGCACCCGGCGGGCCTCCGCGTTGTGGCAGGAGATCAAGCCCCACAGGGCGCCGTCGACGAGGATCGACACCGACATCGAGGCCATCGTGCCCATGTTGCGCATGTACTCGACATGCACCGGCGAAACGCTGCGCAGGATCGACTGGCTGAGGTCGAGGGGCTCCGCGCTCTCACCGGCCGCGCGCAGGATCGGGACCGGATCGTACGCGGCATCGGGAATGATCCGCAGGCGGTTGCGGCGGTAGAGTTCGCGGGCCTGGGCCGGGATGTCGCTCGCCGGAAAACGGAGGTCGAGGTAGGAGGGCAGGACTCCGTTGCCATCCTCGGCGATGACGGTGCCGTGCCAGTCCCGGTCGAACCGATAGACGAGGGTGCGGTCGAAGCCGGTGATGTGACGGATGTCGACGGCCACGAGATGGCACAGGTCGGCGACGGAGGCGGCGTCGTGCAGGCCCTCGACGAAGCGGCTCAGACGCGGATAGAGCGCGTCGAGACTGTGGTCGGAGGCGAGGGCACTCTCCACCGCCTCAAATTCCAGGATGGTGATCAGGTCCGAGCGATGGACCGCCAGATCGTAAGCCCGAGGCCCATCCGCCGTCGCCAGCGTGACCGTGCGCAGGTACTGCGCGCCGTCGCGCTCCGCCTCGCCCAGGTCCGGCGGGAGAAGCCCTTCGAGGTCCGGAAAGAGATCGGCGAAGGGTCGGCCGAGAACCCCGCCCGTCCCGCCCGGAACGTTGGCGCTCGCCTGCACGATCCGCCGTTCCGCGCCCCGAAGGGCCACAAGGAACCCATGGGGCTGCAGCGCGCCGAGGCGGTGAATCGGCTCTCGGTCGCAGGCGGTCAGAGCCTCGGCCGGTGGCGACCCTGAGGTTAAGCTCAAGTCGTTCGCTCCTCGCTGACAGCCCCCGCCGCGATCTCCAGTGCGGTGCCTACGCGGATCGCGCGGGCCGCGCAACGCGCTGCCTTATGTTCGATACGAAACATTTCGCCGCTCCCTCCAGCGGTCCGGCGCGGCACCCCGTGGGACGGTTCGGGACCGTCCCGAGCGGAATGGTCGACATCACCGACGATCGCTCTAGCTTCACTGTGCGACACGCAAGCTGCCACGGCTGACCGGGACACCGGGTCGGAAGAACCGGGCGCAATCGCGAGGGAGGGCGGCATGGCGAAGCGCGCATTGAAGGAGGCCGTTCCGCCAGAGCTATTGACCCCATGGCGCAGCGAAGCCCGGGCGACGCTCCAGGCCGAAGCGCGCGCCTTCGCCCGGGACGTTGTGATGCCGCTGGCGGACGAACTCGATCCGCAGAAGGCGGAGATGCCCCGCAGTCTCATCGATCGGATGGCTGCCAAGGGCTGGTTCGGCATCACCATACCGGCCGAGCAGGGCGGCCTCGGCCTCGGCGTGTTCGAGTACTGCCTCGTCTCGGAGGAACTCGCGCGGGCCTGGCTCTCGGTGGGCAGCATCCTGGCGCGGGGTCAGGGTCTCGGCACCCAGACCCTCGATCCGGAGCGGCGGAAGGCTCTTCTCGAAAAGTCGGCGAAGGGACAATGGATCGGCGGAATCGCGCTCTCGGAGCCCACTGCCGGCTCCGACCTCGCCGGCGTGCAGACCCGGGCGGTGCGCGAGGGCGACACCTGGGTGCTGACTGGAACCAAGCGCTGGGCGGGCTTCGCCAAGGCCGCGGATTTCGTCGAGGTCTTGGCCCGGACCCGCGATCCGGAGCCGGGCGAACCGCGCTCGGCCGGGCTTGAACCCTTCCTCGTGGTCAAGGATCCGGGGACCTTCCCGCCGGGCATGACAGGCCGGGTCATCGACAAGATCGGCTATCACGGATTCCTGACCTTCGAGCTCGAGCTCGACGGCGTACGGGTGCCGGAGAGCGATCGCCTGACCGGGCTCTACGGCGACCAGGGCGCGGATGCGGATTCCGGCGGCTTCGCCTCGGTCCAACGGGGCCTCAACATCGCACGGGTGCATACGGCTGCACGCGCGGTCGGGGTCGCCCGGGCTGCCCTCGAGGATTGCCAGGCCTATCTGCAGGAACGTGAGCAATTCGGCCACCCGATCGGCGACTTCCAGGCCCTGCGCTTCGCCTTGGCCGACATGGCGGCCGACGTCGCCCAGGCCCGCGCCTTCTGGAATCAGGTGGCCCATCTCCTCGACGCGGGCGAACCCGCGGAGAGCGAGTCGGCCATGGTTAAACTCGTCGCCACCGAGATGGCGGTGCGGGTGACCAACCAGGCGATGCAGCTGCACGGCGGCAACGGCTACACCACCGAGCGGCGGGTGGAGCGCTACTGGCGCGACGCACGCCTGACCACGATCTTCGAGGGGACGAGCGAGATCCAGCGTCGGATCATCAGCGACCGGATGTTACCGAAACCCTGAGGGATGCCGGTGGTCCTCAGCGCCCGCCCATGACCACCCGAAGCTTGTCGGCGAGATCCTCACGGCGGTAAGGCTTGCTCAGGAGCGGCAGGTCGACGGGGACGCCCTGTTCGCCCAGCGCCGAGCCGGTATAGCCCGAGGCAAGCAGCACCCGCAGACCGGTGCGTAGAGCCCGGGCATGGGTCGCGAGTTCGACGCCGTTCATCCCCCCTGGCATGACCACGTCGGAGAACAGGATGTCGATGCGCTCCGGCCCCTTCAGGCGTTGCAGCGCCTCGGCCGCATGGGTGGCGGTGAGGGTCCGATAGCCGAGCTCAGACAGGCTCTCGACGGCCATTTCCAGGACCGCGGCCTCGTCCTCCACCACCAGGACGACCTCACCCTCCGCGGCCCGACGCAGGGGCAGGAGCACGTCCGCCCGGGCGGCCTGGACCACGGATTCGGCCGAGCGCGGAAGATCGATGGTGATGGTGGTGCCCTGGCCCGGTGCGCTCGCGACCCGGACCTGACCGCCGCCCTGGCGCGCGAAGCCGTAGACCTGACTCAGGCCGAGACCGGTGCCCTTGCCGACATCCTTGGTGGTGAAGAATGGCTCGAATGCCTGGGCGACCGTCGCCGCATCCATGCCGAGGCCGGTGTCGCTTACCGAGACGCGGACGTAATCGCCGGGTGTCAGATCGGGCCAGGCCGCCCGGCGCTCCGGCGTGAGGGACAGGTTCTCGGTCCGGATCGTCAGGGTTCCGCCATTCGGCATGGCATCGCGGGCATTGACCGCGAGGTTCAGGATGGCGCTCTCGAATTGACCGGGATCCAGGCGGACGGGATCCAGGGCCGCGTCGAGGTCGAGGACGATGCCAACGGTCTCGCCCACCGCGCGCTGCAGCAGGCCCTGGAAGTCCTTGAGGAGGTGATTGGGATTGACGGTCTCGGGCCGCAGGACCTGCCGGCGCGAGAAGGACAGGAGCTTTTCCGTGACCTCGGCACCGCGCCGGGCCGCCGTCATCGCCGAGGTGGCCAGGCGCTCGACCCGCTGCGCATTGTCAGGCCGGCGTACGATCATGTCGAGGTTTCCGACGATGACCGTGAGAAGATTGTTGAAGTCGTGGGCGACGCCACCCGTGAGCTGGCCGATCGCTTCCATCTTCTGCGCTTGGCTGAGCCGCTGCTCGGCCTCGCGCCGATCGGTGGTATCGATCACCACGCCGGCCATGCTGGTGGGGCTCCCATCCAGGTCCCGATAGAGCCTGCCGCGCACGTCGATCCAACGCTCGGCCCCGTCCCCAGCCCGGGTGATCCGGCACTGGAAGCAGACGGTGTTCTCGTCCTGCGCCCGGGCCATGGCGGCTTCGGCGACCGCCCGGTCGTCGACGACCACATGCTTCAGGAAGTCGGCGAGGCCCCAGCGCGGAAGCAGGCTGTCGTAGCCGAAGATGCGGTCGTGCCGCAGCGTGCGAACGGAAGTTCCGGTCTGAAGGTCGAGGGTCCAATTGCCCATATCGGCCGCCTCGAGGGCGATCGCGACGTTGTCGCGCGCGATCTCCAACTCCGTCCGCTGGCGCTCGCTCTGGATGGCGGCCGCCTCCGCGGCACCGTACAGGACGTCGACCTCACGCAGGTAGACGGCCAGGACGACGATGCCGGCCGCCAGAGCCTCCAGCCGCCCGGCGAACCAGCCCACCGTGCCCCGGGCTGCGCCCGGCAGGGTGATGAGGTTGTCGAAGACGAGGAGCAGCAGCGAGACCGCGAGCCAGAGCTGCAGCACGGTGCGCAGGCGCGTGCGCCAGCAGAGCGTCGCGAGGGCCGCCACCGTGAGCAGCACGACGGCCGGACCTACTCCCGATGTGGTCAGCAGCCAGTAATTGTCGCCCTCGACGCTGCGGGGCAGGTACTCGACATAGGCGATGACGATCCAGCTCAAGGCGCCGGCGCCGGCAGTGACGGCGAGGGCCGTCAGCCAACCGACGACTCCCACGCGGGCGCGCCGCACGAGGCGCGGGCGCTGATCGCCCTCCATGATCGCATAGGGCAGGGCGAAGAGCGGCGGCCCGACATGCCACAGGGTCCAGAGCCAGGTGGTGGTGCCCGGCCCGGAGCCGACGATCCGTCCCGGTCCGAACAGGCCCGGGAAGCTGAGCAGCTGCACCGCCACGACGAGCGTCGTGAACAGGCTGCCGGCGGCCAGGATCAGCAGCGGCACCGAACGGGTGCGCCGATACTGCGCGAAGAACAGGTAGGTGGTGACCGCGTAGACCGTGATGAGCGCGGCTTGGTAGCTCGGGACGAATCCCGGCATCGCACGCACCGGGTCCGCCACGATGGGCAGGAGGGCGAGCGTCAGGAGGCCGAACGCCGCGGCGACCGCAACCGCGAATCGCCTCTGCGAGGGAGTCGTCCCGGCATCCGCCAAGGTCGAGAGGCCTGAAGGGCCAGCGAGTTCCGGCACGATGTGGCTCCCGGCCGCGCGCCGAGGGCGGATCGCCCAGCCGACAGGACCGCCGTCCCGTCTAACACCATCCTGTGCGGGGCGACACAGTTCGTCCGACTTCAAACATCCCAGTACTTCGAGATGGCGCGGACCTGTGTCTGCGAAGTCGAACGAGCGCGCCGAGTTTGTGTGGTCGCGCGCAGGTCAGGCCGGAATCCGCGTTCCATCCCAGGCGAAGACACGGCCCGTATCCTCGGGACCGAGGCCCTCGAGCACCCGCAGCAGGTGCGCCGCGCTCGTCTCAGGCGTGAACAGACCGAGGGCGTTCGGGTCGGGGCGAAAGGGTTCGGACAGGGCCGTCGTCACCGTGCCGGGGTGGAGCCCCACGATGATCGCGCCCGGGTGGGTGCGTCGCGCCTCGATCGCGAGGGTACGCAGGATCTGGTTCAGGGCCGCCTTCGACGCGCGGTAGGCGTACCAGCCGCCCAGCCGGTTGTCCTCGATCGAGCCGACCCGCGCCGACAGGGCGGCGAAGACGCTGCGCCCGGCGCGCGACATCAGCGGCAGGAAGTGCTTGGCCGCCAGCGCGGGACCGATCGTGTTCACCGCGAACACCGCGCCCATGGCCGCCGGATCGAGGGTCCGGATCGCCTTCTCGGGGGAGACGCCCGGCCCATGCAGAATCCCCGTGGCGACCAGGACGAGGCCCACCGGACCGTGACGCCCGACGTGCTCCGCGGCCGCTCGGATGGAATCCTCATCGGTCAGATCAATCCGTCCCGACTGCGCGGGCGCGGCCGCGACACCCCCCGATCGCGAGAGGGCGAAGACCGATCCGTAGGTCCCCCGCGCCACGAGATCGGCAACGAGGGCTCGACCGATGCCGCCGGAGGCGCCGATCACCACGGCGCTGGGCGGCGAAGAAGGCATGGATGATCCTCGTACGGCCTGCCCCCATTTGGCGGCCCGGTTTCGACGTTAGTGCATCGTCGGTCGCGTGACGATGGCAGGGCGTACGAGCGACGTTGCGCGGCTCGGTTCGGTTGGCCAGATGACGTCCCCCGGTGCAGGCGGCTGGGAGCCGACCGCGGTGTGCGGGCGGACGGTGTTCAAGTGCCTTCGCCCTTGCTTGATCACGACGCTGGCCTCCTCGAGGGTGTTGAACACCTCGCCCTTGAGGCTTGCGCCTGTTGTGCGTGCGATCCTCGACGACATCGTAGGACCCGACTTGGTCGGACAGCTGCGGCCGCGGGCGCACGCACGCGCCGTCGTGCCCGTACTGCAGAGCCAGGGCGATGACGGCGGCGGTCAGGGCGGCTTCGTCCTCGATCACCACGGCGCAGGTGCGCTGGGTCGAGCGGTTCTAGCCCAAGACGCGCCAGCAAACCGCTCCGATATGCCATGCTCGGCCACGACGTCATCGACATACGGCCGGCGGCGACCCGAGCTCAGAAGTTTCCCGAGGCCGCCTCCTTCAGCATCAGCTTCTCCAGTGTCAGGTCGGAGATCGCCCGGCGGAGGCGCTCGTTCTCGGTCTCCGGAGACTTCAGCCGCTTGACCTGATCACTCTTCAAGCCGCCGTACTCGGAACGCCAACAATAAGACGTGATCCCCGTCACCGCGATGGAGCGGATTGCTTCATCGAACCTCGCATCCGGAGAGACCAAACCATCAAGCGAGCGCAGCTTATCAACAATCCCTTCAGCCGGATGCGTCTTCCAATGCATCACAACTTCCTCCACATGGCGCGAAGCCATACCCGAAGGAGGACCGCTTTATAGGGGGCAGCCCACTTCGTAACCCTGCCCAGCGGTCCCAAGCGAACAGAGCTGTCATTCTTGCCCGGAAACGGGAACGCTCCCATCACAAGGGTCCTCGCTTTCCCTCCCACCGCCCCGAGCCAGCGCCAGATGCAGAACTTGATCGAGTCTAGCCTGCGTGCCGCCGCCGAGGGCCTTGTCGCGCTGGTGGCGGCCTGCAATCGGTTGCGCCTTCCAGGGACGCAGCACCCCTTCGTCGTCGGCGTCCACGCGCCGATGCGCGAGGAGCTGACCTTACGGGATCTACGCGTGACCGGAACGATCCCAGCCGGGCTGGAGGGCCGCTACCTCAAGATGGGCGCCAACCCCGCCCACCCGACGACGCGCGGCCACGACTGGTTCCTGGGCGATGGCATGGTGCACGGTCTCTGCATCGAGAACGGAAAGGCCTTGTGGTACCGTAACCGTTGGATCGGCTCGCGTGCGGCGTCTGCAGCGCTCGGCCGGCCCGCTGCCCCGGGGCCGCGCCGCGGCGACGACACCGTTAACACCAACGTCGTCGCGATCGGTGGCCGCGCCTTCGCCGTGGTCGAAGCCGGCAGCTTTCCCGTCGCGCTGTCCGATGATTTAGAAATGCAGCGTTACGATGCGTTCGACGGAACGCTTGCCGGCTCCTTCACAGGGCACCCGCATCGCGACCCTGCGACCGGTGAGACACATGCCATCGCCTATGACGGCCGCATCTGGGACAGTGTGCGCCACGTCGTCATCTCGCCCCTGGGTCGGGTCGTGCGTGACGTAGCGATCCCAGTCGAGCACGGTCCCTGCATCCACGATTGTGCGATTACGACGCGATTCGTCGTCGTGCTGGACCTACCCGTCACCTTCTCAATGCGCGCGGTCTTGGCTGGACACCGCTTCCCGTTCCGCTGGAACCCGGCCCACCGCGCCCGCGTCGGCCTGCTCCCGCGGCATGGCACGGCCGCCGACATCGTGTGGTGCGCGGTCGAACCGTGCTTCGTCTTCCACGTCGCCAACGCCTACGACGACGCTGACGGGCGCGTGATCCTCGACGTCGTGGCCTACGAGAGGGTGTTCGCCTCCGCTGGCGGCGGTCTCGACGCACCGGGCTGGCTGGAGCGCTGGACCGCCGACCCCACGACGGGGCGGGTCGACCGTCGAGTGATCGATCCCGCAGCGCAGGAGTTCCCGCGTGTCGATGAGCGTCGCTTTGGACAACACCATCGGTACATCTACACGGGCTCAGTTCCTGCCGACGGCAACACCCAGCTCGCGGGTGCGACGCAGCTCTACAAGCACGATCTGGAGACGGGGGAGCGGCGCGTGCACGAGTTCGGCCCCGACAGTGTCCCGGGCGAGTTCGTGTTCGTGCCGGCGATGCCCGAGGCTGAAGAAGACGAGGGCTGGCTCGTCGGGCTCGTCGTTGACACGGTGAGTGACACGACCGACTTCGTCATCCTTAACGCGCGCGCGTTCGAGGCCGCGCCTGTCGCCGCGGTCCACCTTGGGCACCGAATCCCACCGGGCTTTCACGGGAACTGGTTTCCAAAGCAAAGGACCGAGTGACTGTCGTTTGATGCTTCGGTACTTGGTACGCGTTTATGCGATCTCGGGCGTACTATATTTGAGACTGCGGCGCTTCGATCTGTGTCGGGCCCTGGATACCGACGGCACCCCAGTTTTACGATCGCAGGATCGTGAGGCGGAACGCGCGAACATGAATGCACTGGCATACAGCGTTCAGACGGCTCGCTTAACCTGAGCCCGGTCGAGAAACTGTTTCCGTTCGTACGCGAAAACTAGTCCAGTGGTTGGATGTTCTAATCCGGTGTCGATATCCCGAATCAGAGTACCCCTTTGTGTTGCGATGAGGCATTCTCAGACCGAAGCGTCGCGCGACGCCGACCTGAAGACAGCGATTGAAGCGCGACCGGAGCCGAGACGACCTTGGCGGGTTATGTCCCGGGACCGTGGAGCAACCGCGTCCCCAATGGCACGCAATCCGGGATGAGCATGGCCGAGGGCTTCGAACCAACTGGCGACGGGTGGACTCTCGCCAACTTCACCGCCGCGATCCATCGTGGCGGCGTCGCCATGTGGGCCTGGTCGCCGACCCAGCGCGTGGCCCGGCTCGACGGTCTTTGCCGCGAGTTCTGGGGCGTGTCCGAGTCCGTCGTTTCCATCGACGAGTTGTTCGCCCGGGTGAACGCAGAGGATCGGGTAGAGATGGTGGAGAACTGGTGGGCCAGCGAGCGGGAGCCGCAGGCCTACAGCTTCGACTTTCGCATCGGCGACGGTGCAGGGGCCCGCTGGATCTCCGCGCGCGGCGTCGGCGGGGAGGCCAGCCGCGTCGGCGCGTGGATACAGGCCATCTTCCTCGACGTCACGTACACCAAGCGGGCCGAGGAGGCCGAGCGGCTTCTCACCGCCGAACTCGCCCACCGGGTGTCGAACATGTTCGCGGTAGCCCGGGCGCTGACCTCCATCGTCGCCCGGGACGCCAAGTCCATGCCGCTCTTCGCCGAGGATCTGTCTCGACGCTTCGGGGTGCTGCACGAGGCGACTGCGCTCGCGACGCGCTCGCAGCACGGCGATCACGGAAACGTCCCGATGGGCACGCTGGCCGAGCGCATCCTGGCGCCCTACCGCAACGGCGCCAACATAGACGTCGACATCGCGGACGCGGTGGTTGCCCCTCCAGGCAAGGTCAACGACTACGCGATGATCTTCCACGAGCTCGCGACCAACTCGGCGAAGTACGGCGCCCTGTCAGGTGGGGGCACGCTCACGCTGCGGGGACGAATGGAGGACGGCGCGGCCAGGCTGACATGGGAGGAAGGGGCCGCTCCGTCCAGCGCTACGAAGGCCGAGGGGACGGGGTTCGGCTCGCGTCTCCTCAAGCAGACCATCGAGCGCAGTCTCGGAGGCCGCTTCGAACGCACCATCGATGCCGACGGTCTGCGCTTCGAGATGGTCGTCGAGAGCGTATGATGTGCCAAGGCTCTCTGCTTCTGCGGCCGTCGGCATCGGGCGCTCGGCAAACGACACGGCACCAGGTCAGGCAAGACCGTGCCGGTGACGGACGACGAGCCGACCGTCCGCATGCTCAACACCGACATCTTTGAAAACGTCGGCAACACGGTCATCGCGGTCGGCGACCGCGCGACCGCGCGACCGGTCTCAAGGTGTTGTCGATCACCGGCGACGCGGAGAATGTAATCCTGGGTAACGGCCCGCTTCCGCGCGGGATAGCACTGCTGACCAAGCCGTTGGCGACGGACAACATCACGGCGCGCATACGCCCGACGATCGAGGGCGGCACGAACACGCTTCGTCGCATGTCGTCCCGCCCCAAACCGGGACGGGATGCCAAGCAGTGCGTTGGCTATTCAGACCTGCGTCAGGACCGCCCGCTCGGGAACTCCGCCCCACCGCTTCGGTTCGCTCCTCGTGGATCATCCCAGAGGACATCGAAACCTTGCAACCATCGTCATCCGATCTTCGCTTCTTGGTCGCGGAGAGCGAGCCCCCGGATGCCCGTGAGAAGCGCCGTGAAAGTGTCGGGCGGTCGTCTGGCGAGACCTACCTGGAAATCCTCGAACGTCTGGCGCCGGGGTCGACCTGCGATAGGGTCAAGCCTGCCGATGCGGACGGCGCGCTGCCGTCGCGCACGTCTCTGGCCGACTACGACGCTGTATTCCTGAGCGGATCGCCGCTGTCCTTGTACGAGGAGACCCCAGAGGTCCGGCGCTCGCTTGCCTTCATGGGCGCCCTGTTCGCCTCTGGCACGCCCTCGTTCGGTTCGTGCGCCGGCCTGCAACTCGCGACGGTCGCGGCGGGCGGCACGGTACGACAGAACCGCAACGGTCCCGAGGCCGGCTTCGCCAGGCGCATCGTCGCGACAGAAAAAGGTCGATCCCATCCCCTCTTGAGAGGGCGGCCCGCTGCGTTCGACGCCCCGAGCATCCACACCGACGAGGTGGAGACCCTGCCGGACGGGGCGACCCTGATCGCAGTGAACCGATCCACTGTCGTCCAAGCTGCGGAGATACGGCACGAAAGCGGAACGTTCTGGGGCGTGCAATACCATCCGGAGATCGGCCTCGACGAGGTGACCGGGGCGCTGCGTCGGCAGGCGGACGACCTGGTGGAGGCTGGCTTGGCGTTGTCCCGTCGTGAGGTCGAGGATCAGGCCGACCTCGTCGAGGCCTTGCACCGCGAGCCGACCCGACGGGACCTTGCGTGGCGCCTCGGTCTCGACGAGCAGGTCACGGACGACGACAAGCGGCAGACGGAGATCCGCAACTTCATTGCGGTCATGGCAGTCCCACGGCGCAGCGGAAGAGGCTGACCAGTCGCCGATGCGCCGGGCGGTCGTCATCGCACGGTGACGACAGTCACATCGCGGATTGGCGGAAAACGCCGCGTATCGAATCATCGTGAAGGACGTTGCCTTGACGTCGAACCGTCCAAAGCAGCTGAGAACAGCGCTTCCGCCAGATGTCGCGGGATGGGGGAACGAAAGGAAACGAGATGTCCGAACATACGTTCGACCAGACGAACATCACTTGGCGGACCCTGGATTGGCTGCCGCACATCGCCTTCTTCGTCTACAAAGTCGACGAGCAGAACCGCATTGTCGACGTCGTGTTCAAATTCGCTGCGAACCAGAAGGTGATGCTGCACCGGCACAAGAGCCCCTACGTGACGCTCGTGATGCAGGGCGAGCTCAGGTTCTACCGCGAGGACGGCACCCACAAGGAGACGCGCCCGACGGGCAGCTACGTCTCGGGTGTGGCGAACGGTGATCCGCACATGGAGGGGGGTGGCGACGAGGACGCCATCGTGTTCTTCAGTAACCGCAACATCGAGGATGCGCTCTACGAGTTCCTCGACGACGCGGGCAATCCCGTCCAGGTGCTCGGGATCGCGGACTTCAAGGCGCAGCTCGAAGAGCAGATTGCGACCGGCACGTTCCAGAAGGTCACAGCCAGGGCCGCCTAGGCTTGGAGGTTATCAAGGGGGTATCGGACCGCTTCGATGCCCCCTTGCAAGATCGGACCCTCGGCTTCCAAAAAGCATCGCTTCTCCAGACCGAATGAAGGCCAACGGGGCATGTCCGCCCACGCTCGGCGGTTATCACCCCAATGGCTCTGGCTGCGTCTCGTCGGGCAGCGTCTTGCGAACCTGATGCCGGACGATCTCCGCGCTGAACGGTTTGCCGATGGCCGGACAGGTGGTCTCGATCCCCTTCCTGGCTCGGGCCGCACAAGGTCCGCAACGCAGCCCATGACAGTTCGGTATTGGGGATCGATTCCCGCGCATCCGCCCTGTTCTGAAGGAAGCCCACGGGTTTTCGGCCTCGATTCGTCGGCGGACGAGGGGGTTCGAGCGTTGCACGAGTTCGAGGTGGCGTTCGCTCGGCCTGCATCGGCGATGAGCGATGCAGTCGGCTGTCGACCAACACAAACCAAGGTGTCGAATGGGCAAGATCGCCGAGGCGCAGATCGTCGGAAGCCTGTCACCTGACGGCGATGTACGGGCGGCTGCGCGAGATGCGATGACGGCTGCGTTCGCCACGTTCAAGGAAGGTAGACCCATCCTGGTCGTCAGTCACTTCGATGCGGACGGTCTGACCGCGGCCGCCATCCTGATCCGCGCCCTTCGGCGCGCGGGAAGGGAAGCGGTGTCCGTGGTTGTGGGCAAGGGGCAGTCGCCGTGGGACCCGGAGGTGACCCACCGGCTCGGCGCGCACGAGCCCGGTGGCCTGATCGTTGCCGATCTCGGCACCCGAGCCGATCCCGTGCTGCCGGGTTGCCCGACGCTCGTCATCGACCACCACGTGCCAACCGGCGAACCGAGGGACGCCATCACGATCAGCGGCAATGGCCTCGACCCCGAGCCGACCACCGCCTTGCTGGCCTGGTGGGCCGCCGGTGCCCTGGGAGATCAGGCCGACCTCCTGTGGCTGGCGGCGGTGGGCCTGATCGGCGACATGGCCGAGGGCCTCGATTTCCCCGAGATCGCCGAGGCCCAGGTTCGCTGGGGCAAGACGGCCCTTCGCGATGCCACGTCGCTCGTCAACGCTCCCCGCCGGACCGCGGCTGCCGATGCAGGGCCGGCGTTACGCCTTTTGCTGGCATCGGACGGCCCCAAACGCATCACCAAGGGCGACGATGCCGATGCGCTAGCCTTGCACGCGGCCAAGGCGGAGGTCCGCGCCGCCATGGACGTCGCGAAGCGCGTCCCGCCCGCCATCGGCGGCGACGTTGCGCTGATCGCGCTCGACTCCCCATGTCAGATCCACCCCCTGATCGCCCAGCAATGGCGTGGGCGCCTGAAGGACAAGATCGTCATCGCTGCCAACGCTGGCTATCGCCCCGGCTGGGTGCATTTCGCCGCTAGGTCGGCCAGCGGGTGCGACCTCATCGCCTTTCTCGCGGAGCACCGCCCGGAGAACGCCGACGGGCGCTACGGCAACGGTCACGCCCAGGCGACCGGCGGCGCACTACGCAACGCCGACTGGAACGACTTCATACGGAAACTCGGGTTTCCCCAGGCACAGGTGCAGGCATGACCGCCGATGATCGTCCCTTGCGGCTGGGCTTTCCCGTCAAGGTGATGGGGCGGCCCGACCTGAAGTCACAGGACACACGGCGCTGGCAGAAGGACCCGCACCTCAAGTGCTCGCTCGAACTGCTCGATCATGTCCTGGACTACCTCAAATCCAAGAACCTCGACATGTACCGCATGTCGTCGGACATCGCGCCCTACGCGACCCACCCGGACATGCCCCAGTTCCACAACATGGTGGCGGAGAGCGATGCCGAGTTGCGGGCGTTCGGCGCCAAGGCTCGGGCCTACGACATCCGGCTCTCGTTCCATCCCTCGCAGTACGTGCTGCTGAACGCCCCGAACCCCGATCTTACCGAGAAGAGTATCTGGGATCTGTCCAGCCAGGCGGAGATGCTGGACCGGATGGGGCTGGACGACGAGGCGGTGATGATCACCCACGTCGGCGGCGTCTACAACGACCACGAGGCGAGCCGGGCGCGTTGGGTCGATGGCTGGAACCGATGCCCCGAGCACGTGAAGCGCCGTTTGGTGCTTGAGAATGACGACCTGCGCTTCTCAGCGGCGGACGTTCTCGGGATCCACGAGCGTACCGGTGTCCGGTTGATCTTCGACTACCAGCACTTCTGGTGTCTCAACCCCGAGCGTCTGGACATGCGCGAGACCTTCGAGCGCTTCCTCGCCACGTGGCCTACCGGCGTTCGCCCGAAGATGCACTTCTCCTCGCCGCGCACCGAATTGCGGGAGATCAAGCAGAAGATCACCCCCAAGCAACGGGAGGCGGCCAAGGCCGGGAAGGCCAGGGGTTCGAAGGAGTTGCTGAAGGCGCCGGTCAAGGCGACGGCACGGGTCAAGACGGTGTTGCGGCCACCAATCTGGACCGGTCACGCCGACTTCACCAACCCCTTCGAGTTCGCCACGTTCATGCGGATGGCCGAGGGGCTGGTCTTCGATGTGATGCTGGAAGGCAAGTCCAAGGACCTCAGCCTGCTGCGTCTTCGCCCCGATCTGCTTCGCTTCGCACCCGACGTCGCCGCCCGGTTCGGGATCACCCCACAGGAAGCGACGGATGATGAGGAGCAGTTGGAGGACGGTGTCGACGCCGATCAGGATGCCGACGTGGACGAGGGACGCAACGAAGCCGCGGAATGATCCCGGGTAAACCGGACTACAGAAATACGTTTGGTCGGTCGGTGCGACCGGGGCAGCGGAGCACGAAATTCATCATGAGCGACATGGCATCAAGGCTCTCGGACGGTCCGCATCTGCGCACGATTGCCATGCCGCGCGACACGAACGCGGCGGGTGCGATCTTCGGTGGCTGGACGGTATCCCAGATGGATCTGGCCGGCGGCACCCTCGCCGCCCAGCGAGCGAAGGGACGCGTTGCAACCGTCAGTATCGACGCGATGCGCTTCCTCCGTCCCATCGCGGTGGGCGACGAGGTGAGTTGCTACTGTACCCTTCAGCACGAAAGTGGGACGTCGTTCGGCGTGAAGGTCGAAGTCTGGGTCCGCGATCGTACCGGAGGGGACGCCGAGAAGGTGACTGAGGGCCTCTTCACCTACGTGGCCGTGGATGACGATGGGAGGCCACGGCAGAGCGACGACGGTTGATTGAGCAATGGGTGGAACGGGCCACGATCCACCGTCTTCGCGACCTCAGGGGTCGGTACGGGTACCAACGTGCAGTCCTGAGCCATGCGAGGCCGCACCCCAGCGGCAGGGCTTGGACCACACGTTTCGCGCTGATCGATCCGGGTCGTAACGCGTGGCTGATAGCACCATCGGGGATGCGTGACGGTGTTCTGCGCCTCGTCGAGGCGTCACTGCCATGCTGGACTGGACCGTCGAGTTTTCGCCTGCCTGTCTGGATCGGCGGGTGGGACGGGACACGGAGCGCGCGCATCTCAACCTGACCCTTTCCCGTCCCGCAGCATGAGCCCGCCGGTAGACTTTCTTCCATCAGACTAGGACGCACAGGGCTAGCGGCTTCACAGGACACGTGCCTCGGGATCGGCAGCTTACCGATTCGGCGAGACGAACGGGCGCAGCAAGTCGGGTAGGTCGTCGATGCCGACTTGGCCCTTTCGAAGGAGGCAGTCGGCTCGTCCCGCGAGCCGTCGTCGGTCCTCGCCGTCGACGTCTTTCGCCGTTAGCACAACGACGGGGATCGAACCCCATTCTGGCTTGGCGCGGAGCGTCCTGAGGAACGCGAACCCGTCCATCTCCGGCATCATCAGGTCCAGCAAGATCAAGCCGGGGCGCTCGGCCACCACCGCCGCGAGCCCGGCCCTTCCGTTCTCGGCTGTCGCGACCCGCCAACCTTCCCGTGCAAGCCGCGCGGACATCCGCACACGCGTGTCGGCATCGTCGTCAATGACGAGCAACGGTCCCTCGTGCCCCCGGGGGCGGAAGCGCTCCATCACTGCGTGAAGTTCGTCCCAGTCAACGGGCTTCTGCAGATAGTCGGTAGCCCCCAGGGAAAAGGCCAAGTTCTGCTCGTCCAGCACGGTGACCATGATCACGGGAGTGTCGCCGAGATCCGGGTCACCCCTGAGGGCACGCAGAACCGACCAGCCGTCCATCTGGGGCATCGTGACATCGAGAAACATCACGCGGGGGCGGATCGCCCGCGCCTTGTCGAGGCCCTCGCGCCCGTCAAGGGCGGCGACGACCTCGAACCCGTCGCGTTCCAGGAAGCGGGTGAGGAGTTCGCGCGTCGCCGGATCGTCGTCCACGACAAGGACGACGCCTTGCCGAGACGCCTCGTCCGAAGTCGCAAAGCCCGCGCTTCCATTCGGCTCCGCTTCGTCGTTGGTCCCGGCGATGCACGCTGGGACCGACATGGTGAAGGTGGTGCCGCGGCCCTCCTCACTCGCCACCGCGATGTCGCCGCCGAGCATGGCAGCGAACGCCCTGGTAATGGACAGGCCGAGCCCCGTGCCGCCGAACTTCCGGGTCGTCGAGGCATCGGCCTGGGTGAAGCGCTCGAACAGCCGCGCCTGCTGCTCCGAGTTCATGCCGATGCCGGTGTCGCTCACCTGGAAGGTCAGCCAGTCGACGCCATCACGTGCCCCCCGTTCGGCCTCGAGGGTGATCCGCCCGCCTTCCGTGAACTTGGCAGCGTTGCTGAGCAGGTTGATGAGACACTGTCGCAGCTTGGTCACGTCTGTGCGCGCCTCGCCGAGGTCCGGGCCGAGATTCAGGGCCAGGACATTGTCCTTGGCGGCGACGAGGGATTCGACCGTCGAGGCTACGTCGCGGACGACGGCATCGACGGTGAACGCCTCGACGTAGGTTTCCATCCGCTCGGCCTCGATCTTCGAGAGGTCCAAGACGTCGTTGATCAGTCCGAGCAGGTGGCGCGCGTTCGCCTCGATCTTCCTCACGTCGGGCAGGAGGTCGGCTTGGCCGACATCCTCCATGTCTTCCTGCAGCATCTCGGAATAGCCAATGACCGCCGAGAGCGGGGTGCGGAGTTCGTGGCTCATGTTCGCGAGGAACTCGCTCTTCGCCCGATTGGCTTCCTCCGCTGCATCCTTGGCAGCGGCCAACTGGAGCTCCCCCCGCTTGCGCCCGTCGATGTCCGTGACAACGATGACGGCTCCGATCCGTCGATCGTCGACGTCGAGCAACGGGGCGGCCAGGAACTCGACCCAGGCGCGCGTGCCGTCACCCCGTTGGTATTCGACCTCCAACGCGTCCTGCTGCCCGCCGTCGCGCGCGACCTTGGGGACGGGCCATTCGTCCGCCTCGACCGGGTGTCCGTCCGCGTGGAAGCCGACCCAGCGCTCGGGGTCGCCTTGGACCGCGTCGGGCATCACCTCATGGCCCAGGATGGCCGTGGTCCGAACGTTATGGCCGACAATACGACCGGACGGTGCCTCGGCGATGATGACGCCCACGGGCAGCGTCTCCATGACGGTCCGGAGCGTTGCCTCGCCAAGGCGCATGCCGCGCCGTGCTTCTGCCTCGCCGGCCTCGGCGAGCCCGGCCGGGATGATCCCGGCGAACAGCGTCGCATTGCGCAGGTCCCGACCCGAGAACGCGTCTGGTTGGCTCGACTGCAGCTTAAGGACGCCGATGTGAGCGCTGCCCCTGGCGATCGGCACGTAGATGGCCGATCGCATCCCCAGGGCGGCAATGGCGTCCCGGTCGACCCGCGGGTCGGTGAGTACGTCCGGGCAGAGTACCGGCTTGCCGGTGGTCAGGCAGTGGCCGGAGAGGCTGCCGTCGAGGGGTAAGCGGCGACCGACATGGGCGGCGAGCGCCCCGCGGCCCGAGCGATAGACCAGTTCGTCCCCCTCGCGCAGTTCGATGACGCCGCCCTCCGCCTGGGGGACGGTTTCCATGACTCCCGCGACGAGGGCGTCGAGGATGGCGTCCCTGTCACCGGCCGCGCGCGTCACTGCGGCCTGAGCGGCGATCAACGCGTCCTGCTGGGCGATCAGCGCGGCCTGACCCACGAGGATGCGTTCGCGCTCGAACCCCGAGCGACGGAGCTCTAACTGAGACATAACCTGCCCGGCGAGCGCACGCAGCGCCTCCGCCTGCCGGTCGTCGAGCCCCATCGGTCGGGGGACGAGGTCGATCACGCACAAGCTACCGAGGTGTTCGCCACCTGTCGCCGCGAGCGGGGCCCCCGCGTAGAAACGCAGGTATGGCTCGCCGGTGACGAGGGGGTTGCTGCTGGTACGGGGATCCTGCGTTAGGTCCGGGATCACCAGCAGGTCCGGGGCGCCCAGGACGTGCGCGCAGATGGACTTGTCCAGCGTCGTCTCGCAGGGGGCGAAACCGGAGCGTGCCTTGAACCATTGCCGGTCTCCGGCAACGAGACTGACAAGGGCGACCGGGGCGTCACAGGTCATCCGGGCCAGCGTGACGATGTCGTCAAAGCCCTTCTCGGGTGGCGTGTCGAGGATGTCGTGGTCCAGGAGTGCGTCGAGGCGGCGTCTATCGCGGACCTTGGGCGGAAACGTCGTCGGATCAGTCATCATCGGCTCGCGGTCGGGTGCGGATGCGTTCGCCGACGCAAGGCCACGGGGTGACGCGCTGCGGACTGCTGGGTGCCGTCGACAACACGGCCCACGCCAAGTGGTTGCCGCCCCCCTAGGGCGCAGGGACGTGCCTCGCGAATCGGTGACCCGGGACCGATTCCAAGGGGGTCACGCCTTTTCAATCAGCGAGACTTTGCCGTCGCGCTCAACGATGGCGACGGCGACCTTGTCCAAGTCGTCGAGGCCCTGCTGGCGCGCGGCGGTGCGCACGTCGGCCTGCTGCATGCGCAAGCGCCGCATGTGGATCTCGTCCCAGCCGCCGTCGCGGTAGACGACGATGGGTGTGCCGTCGCAGATGCGCTCGAACCAGACGTAGCGCAGCTTCAGCCACGACACGGCGACGTGCATCAGTCCGACGGTGAACAGGGCGCTCATCGCGCCTGTAAAGGAGTGGTCGTCGCCCAGGATGGCGCTGACGCTCATGCCGCCGAAGAGAAACAGCACCACCATGTCGATGGGGGCTTGCTGGCTGGCGGTGCGCCGCCCAATCAGCCGGATCACGAACAGAACGATGACGTAGGCCGCCGCAGCCTTGAGGACGGTGTTCATGGCTAAGGCACCGCGCACTGTGACCAAGATAAGGTTTCGCCCGCATCGAGGCGGGCGGTGAGATCGACGCCGCCGCGGAAGGCCGGCGAACCCGTGAAGCGGATCAGGGCGTGGCTCTCTCCCGCCTGCACCGGGAACACGAGGCGGATGCCGCCTCCGACGACTTCCCAAGTCGCGGGCCTGGGCGTGATGCTCTCGAGGCCGAACTGGTCGACCAGATCCTTGGCAATAGTCACTGCCACCTTGTCCCCGCCCGGGGGCACGCGGGTGTCGAAGCGAACGATGGTGGGGGCGCCGAAGCGCACCACCGGCTCGTATCGGATGCTGATCGAACCATCGGCGTTGGTGATGCTTCGCTCGCTGAACGGCCCGTGCCCAAGCAGGCCGAAGGCGCAGACCAGCACGAAGGCGAGCATGGCCAGGCGCCCCGCGACCTCGGCCTTGCGCCACCCGTCCTCGAACGCCGGGTAGAACCCGCGGGCGATCTCCTGCGGCATGGGCGGGTCGTCATGGATGACTTCCAATGCGGTCTCGCTCCCATACCTCGGTCAGTCGTCGGAGCCGACCGGGCTCGGCATCGCAGATCCAAGGCCGGTCGTCCTGTCTTGTTCCGTCCGCGGTTGTCTCCGCTATCAAAAGCGTCGCCGACCGAGGACGTCCGCGCGTCTCTCGCATCCCGCACGGCAAGGTAAAGGGTATTGTGAGCTCCCGCCGGGTGCTCGCATGAGCCTGCCTCGCGCCGCAATCGCCTCGTAGTCCGTCTCAGCCTTGACGGTTCGTAAACCGTTGCCCGTCACGGCCATTACGGGGATATCGGACGATTGGTGCGGGTGTCGGTGCAGAAGATGCGAAGCTCTCGCGGCATGCTGGCCGCCTTGCTGATCCTGGCGCTTCCCGCCTGTTCGGGGCGCCCGAGCGGGGTGCTGTTGCCCATCGCCCAGATCGAGCAGATTCCGGGTACGTCCCGGGTGGACATGCTCGTCGCCACGACCCGTAAGTCGGCGACCGACCGAGGCGTCCTGTTCTCGGGCGAGCGCGGCGACGCCGTGACCTACACCGACCTCGCCATCTCGATACCCCCGGACGCTACCCGCCAGCCGGGTTCGGTGCAGTGGCCCAAATCCCTGCCGGGTAACCCGGCCACGGATTTCGTCGCGCTTCGGGCCGAGCCCGTCGACCGCTCGAAGGTCGCCGCCTGGACGGGCCGCGCCGTCCGACGCGGGGCCAAACGCCATGTCCTCGTGTTCGTGCACGGGTTCAACAACAAGTTCGAGGACGCCGTCTTCCGCTTCGCGCAAATCGTGCACGATTCCGGCGCCGAGGTCGCCCCGGTGCTGTTCACGTGGCCGTCCCGCGGCTCTGTACTCGCCTACGGCTACGACCGGGAGAGCACCAACTTCTCGCGCAATGGCCTAGAAACACTGCTGCGAGACCTCGCTCAGGATCCGAACGTCGGCGAGGTCACCGTCCTGGCACACTCGATGGGCAACTGGCTCACGCTGGAGAGCCTGCGCCAGATGGCCATCCGCGACCGGCGCGTCGCCCCGAAGATCCGCAACGTCATCCTGGCCGCGCCCGACGTCGACATGGATCTCGCCCGGGCGGCCTTCCACGACATGGGCAAGGACCGGCCGCGGCTGACCCTGATGGTCTCGAACGACGACCAAGCACTGGCCGTCTCTCGTCTCGTCTGGGGCGACAGCGTGCGGCTGGGGGCCATCGACCCGAACGTCGAGCCCTACCGCTCAGAGTTGGAGCGGGAGAACATCGGCGTCCTGAACCTGACCACCGTGAAGTCCGTGGACGCCCTGAACCACGGCAAGTTCGCGAGCGGTGACGTGGTCGCCCTTCTCGGCAAGCGCCTCGCCGACGGCCAGCCGATCTCCGACGGACAAGTGGGCATCGGCGACCATCTCGTGCGCACCGCTGCTGGCGCGGCCTCGACGGTGGCGACGGGAGCAGCTTTGGCCGTGGCCGCGCCGGTGGCGCTCATCGACCCGCAGACGCGCGAAACTTACGGTGAGCACCTGTCGAACGTCGGTTCGGGCCTGCGCGACACCGCCGGCTCCGGCGCCGATCTCGCTGGCGCGCCGATGCGCGCCATCACCGGTGGGCGCTGACATCGACGCGACCGACACCGGGCCAGCCTGCAAGACGAGGTAGGGGCTCGCGAAGCTGACGGTCGCAAACGGTGTCGCTTTCCGCGGAGAGGAGCGGTCGATTTCGATCCGGTATGGCTCGGATCTGGAGGTCGCCGAGAAGATCTCGCTGGCGGCGGCGGTGAGGCATACGGATCGCGACGAAGACGTACGAGATCAATGGCAGCCTGGTCATCCGCATGGACGGCCAGGACGGGTACTCGTATGGACATCGTACGCCGATACCCCCGGCCGACTGACGACAGGTCGGTCCCCTCAAGATGGCCTTGGGGGCATCGCGGACGTGCCCCAGCTGGCGGGGCACGGCGTTTGGTCCCACGAGGCCGCCCCGTCTTCCCGTGCACGATCCGAGGTCCGATGACGAAGCTGTCCGCCGAACACCTGCGCGTCGTCGACGTGATGTCACGGGACGTAGAGTTCATCGAAGCGCATGCGAGCGCGCAGGACGCGGCCATTCTGATGGGTGAGATCGAGGTCGGGGCCCTGCCGGTGGGCACCGCCGAGCGGCTCGATGGCATCGTGACCGACCGCGACCTGCTCTACCGGGTGGTGGCACGCGGCCGGGACCCGTCGACGGTTTCCGTGAAGGAGGTTGCGTCTCGGCCTGTCCTGACCTGCGGCCCCGAAGATACGCTTCGCGTCGCCATGGATCTGATGATCGCCAACTACGTCCGGCGCCTTCCGGTCGTGGACGGCGCGGGCGCGGTGGTTGGATGGCTGACGCTGGCCGACATCTCCCGCCACCTCCTCGTGGAGGACGCCGCGCTTCAATCGGTGCTTCAGGCGCTGACCGAGGGGTCCGAGGGACCCTGATCAGGAACGGTGGCGGCGCAAGGCTGCGCGCACGGTCGTGGTTGGGATGGACCGGTGTGCTGCGACGTAGTCGGCGAAGGCCCGCGCCGCCGGACCGGCGTCACGAGCGGCGACCAGCGCCAGCACGAAGGCGACGAGCGCGAGGTCCGCATTCGCGATAGCGGCCAGTGCCTTGTCCAGGGCGGGGGGTGATTGCAGCACCGCGTCGTAGGTGGCGAGCAGGTCGGGTGCGGTCCCGGCCCCGGCAAGCCAGGACCTGACCACGCCCTGCGCCGATGCCTCGCCGCCGGCGAGGGCTGCAACGGCGGCGAAGCGGACGATCGCCTCCGCCTCCGATTGCTGAAGGCGGCCGACGTTGATGTTCAGGGGAATGGCGGTCTGGTGCCGGTTCTGAAGCCAGCCGTGCAGCACCTTCTGACCGATCACCTCGGCGATCTGCCACTGCGCCGGCGCGACCTCGCGCTGGCGGCGGTCCACGCCCCTGTCAGGTGACTGGGGCTCGAGTTCCTCCGGTGCATCGGGAGATGGGTGAGGCTTATTGATGCGAAGGTTCATCGCGGATGCCTCGCCGAGTGAACGCCCGAGCCTCCGGCGGGTTGGGGGCCGTACCACCCATCGGATCGCCGCATGCCCGTCTCCATTCCACGCCTCCCGTCACTGCGGTCTTCCCAGGTGCTCACGCGATGACCCTGGATCAAGTGCTCGCCTTCGGCCTGATCGGCGTCACCGTGGCCGCCTTCATCTGGGACCGGTTGCCCTACGATCTCATTGCGCTCACGGCCCTGGCCGCTGGGATCGCGCTCGGCCTGGTGCCGGCCGAGAAGGCGTTCTCGGGCTTCTCCGACGACATCGTCATCATCGTCGGGGGCGCGCTCGTCCTGTCGACGGCGATTGCACGCTCCGGTGCGGTCGAGACGCTGATGCGTCCCATCCTGCCGCATCTGACGAGCGCACAACGACAGGTCACCGCCCTCGCGGGCGGGGTCCTGCTCCTCTCCATGGTCACGAAGAACGTCGGCGCGCTGGCGATCTTCATGCCCATCGCCCTGCAACTCGCCCGCCGCACCGGCACATCGCCTTCCACCCTCCTGATGCCGATGGCATTCGCGTCCCTGATCGGCGGCATCGTCACGCTGGTGGGCACATCCCCCAACGTCATCGTCTCCAAGGTCCGGGCCGATCTGACCGGGCAGCCTTTCGGCATGTTCGACTACGCGCCGGTCGGGCTGTGCGTGGCGGGTGTCGGCTTCCTGTTCCTGTGCCTGGGCTGGCGGCTGCTGCCACGCCGCGACAGCGGGGCACGCGCCATGGACGCGGCGTTCAACCTCGAACGCTACACCACCGAGGCAAGCCTGCCGGCCGGTCATCCGGGGATAGGCGGCACCTTAGGGCAGCTTGAGGCCCTGGCCGATGGCGATGTCCGGATCGCGACAATCCTGCGCGAGCGCTTCCGTCGGTATCCCGCCAGCCCGGACTTCCGGCTTCAAGCCGATGACGTGCTGCTCCTAAGCGGAGAGCCGGACGCCCTTGAGCGCTTCGTGGCGCGCGCGGACCTTGTGCTGGCCGGGGCGCTGCCGGAGGCCGAGGCCGTCGTCATGGAGGGGGTGGTTACCGCCGAGTCCGGGCTCGTCGGGCACACCGCAGCCCAGCTCGATCTGGAGCAACGCCAGGGCGTCCTCATCCTCGCCGTCAGCCGACGCGGTCGCCGCATCGAACAACGCCTCTCGGCCGTGCGGTTCCGCGCAGGGGATGTCGTGGTGATGCGCGGGCGCACGGCCGCTCTTGGTCCAAGTCTGGGCGCGCTCGGCGTGCTCCCCCTTGCCGCCCGTGAGATCGCGCTCGGCCGGAACGACAGGAGCTGGATCCCGGCCGCGATCCTGGCCGTTGCCATGGGCCTGGTGGCCCTGCACGTGGTGCCCGTGGCTGTGGCCTTCTTCGGGGCCGTCGTCGCCGTGCTTCTCCTTCGCAGCATGACACCGCACGAGGCCTACCAAGCCGTCGAGTGGCCCGTGCTCGTGCTGCTCGGTGCCCTCATCCCCATCTCGGAGACCGTAACCAGCACAGGTGGCGCGGACCTCATTGCGGCGCATCTGACGACGTTGGTGCAGGACCTGCCGCCCATCGCGGCGATGGGCACCATCCTCGTGCTGGCCATGGCCGTCACGCCGTTCCTCAACAACGCTGCGACGGTGCTGGTCATGGGTCCCATCGCCGCCAAGCTCGCGACGAAGCTCGGCTTGGCGCCGGACCCGTTCCTTATGGCCGTGGCACTGGGGGCCGCATGCGACTTCCTCACGCCCATCGGCCACCAGTGCAACACCTTGGTCATGGGTCCGGGAGGGTATCGCTTCGGCGATTATGCCCGGCTTGGACTGCCGCTTTCACTCATTGTCGTGGCGGTCGGGATCCCTATGATTGCGCTGGTCTGGCCGTTGCGCCCGGCCTGAGCGCACCCGGTGCCGGTGCCTTCACGCGGAATTCGGCATCGGCCCGATCCTCGACTGGACCTCGGCGCGTGAAAGCCGTCCCCCTTCCATGCATCGCCGAGTAATTTGGCGGAACCGGGCTCGGCAATTGCAGAGCACGGCCCGAAACTGCGGTCACCGTTTGACCCTTCCCAGTTCTGGTCTGATCTGATCGACAGGAGACCTTTGGGAAATCGAACCTGAAGGTTCGTTGAAGGCGAGAGGCGGCCGAGCGCCGCTTGTGCAGCCAATACCGCGATTTCGAGCCTTGAACTCGAAATCGAACTGGCAGAAATCCACCTTCGCGGACCTTGGCTTTTGCAGTCACGAGCATCAGGGAAACAATCGAACACCAGACACAACTGCCGCAAAGATCAATGTCGTATTTTAACCGGGCAGTGGGGTGACCCGTCGCTTCCCAAAGCATCTCGGTCGTGACACTCACACCCTATGAGTAGATTGCACAAACTGATCGGGACCGTCGCCCTCCGACGTCCTTCGCCAGTCATCGACTACGGCGTCACGCTTCTGCTGATCGGCATCATGACGTTCGTTCGGTTCCTAGCTCCGGCCTATGTCGCACCGTTCCTCTTGTACATCCCCGTCCTGCTCGTTGTGAGCCTAGCCTTTGGCTCGGGTTCAGGAACGCTGGCACTGTCGTTGTCCACCCTGATTGCCGCGTGGTTCTACACGCGGGACGGGTCCCTCGATGGCGTGGATGCTGCCCTGCTGTGTCAGTACGTTCTGGTCGGCGCGACCATGGTGTGGATCTGCCACGCCTTACGTCGATCCGTAGCACAGAACGAAGCCACGCTGGAACGGCTTAACGCCGCAAACCACATCCTCGTCGACCGAGAGACGGCGTTGACCAGCGCGAACGCCGTCGCGGAGGCCGCCAAGGAAGCGGCGGAGCTGGCCAACGCGGCGAAGAGCGATTTCCTGGCCAACATGAGCCATGAACTCCGCACGCCACTCTCCGCCATCATTGGCTATAGCGAGATGATGGGGGAGGAGATTTCGGACGGTTGTGCGGCGTCGGACTTGGTCGCCGACATCGGCAAGGTCGAGCGCAATGCCCGTCACCTGCTCGGGCTCATCAACGACGTGCTGGATCTTTCCAAGGTCGAGAGCGGCAAGATGGAGGTCTACGTCGAGGACTTCGCAGTGGAGGACATGCTGCGGGATGTCGCGAGTTCGGTTGCGACCCTGGTCGGCAAGAAGGGCAATACCCTGGAAATGCGGCTCCCACCTGAGCTGGGCCGGATGCATTCCGATCTCACCAAGACGCGGCAAGTGCTCTTCAACTTCCTGAGCAACGCAGCGAAGTTCACCGAAACTGGGGTGATCACGCTTTCCGCTTCGCGCATCACGGACGGCTCGGGTACCGATCGGCTTTCGTTCGCCGTCTCCGACACGGGCATAGGCATGACGGCCGAGCAGGTGTCGCGCCTGTTCCGGCGTTTCGAGCAGGCCGATGCCTCCACGACCCGTAACTTCGGGGGCACCGGGCTTGGCCTCTCGCTCACGCGTGCCTTCGCCGACATGCTCGCGGGGACCATTACGGTATCCAGCAATCCTGGCCAGGGCAGCACCTTTACGTTCACCGTACCGGCAACCTTCCTTCCTCAGAGCGACGAGCAAGCCTCTCCTGATCCGGATGTGATCGCCGACGATGCGGTGGAAGGCGACGTCATCCTCGTGATCGACGACGATACAGACCAACTCGTGCTCACCACGAGGTTTCTTCATCGTGAGGGCTTCCGAGTCCAGACCGCCACGAACGGCAGGAGCGGGCTCGATCTGGCCCGGAAGCTGCGGCCACGGGCCATTCTGTTGGACGTGATGATGCCGGGCGTGGACGGCTGGTCGGTTCTGAGCCAGATCAAGGCGGATGAGACGTTGGCGCCCATCCCGGTCGTGATGGTGACCTCCATCGATCAGCGCAACCTCGCGGCCTCGCTTGGTGCTTCGGATTACATGCTGAAGCCAGTCGACTGGACTCGGTTCGGCAAGATCGTGAACCAGTTCAGGCTGGCGGAGCCGGACCGGCGCGGCACCGTGCTTCTGGTCGAGGACGAGGCCGTTACCCGCATGGCGATGCGTTCCACCCTGGAGGAGGACGGCTGGACGGTCGTGGAGGCCATGAACGGCAGGGAAGGTCTGCGGCAGGCAAGCGAGACCAAGCCGAATGTCGTGATCGTGGATCTGAACATGCCGATCATGGATGGCTTCGGCTTCTTGGAGGGCGTTCGGGCCGTGCCTGGCTGCTCGGACATCCCGGTGATTGTCCTGACGGGCCGAGAATTCTCGGCAGAGGATCGGAGCAAGCTTCGCGGCGCGAGCCAGATCCTCAATCACGGCGACTTCGCGTCGGCGAGTTTGGCCGAAAGACTGATAGGTCTCAAGACATGAATGGGCAGGGCCAACTCGATCCCATCGCCTCTTGCGGCGTGTTACGTCTGGATTTGCTGATCGCTGTGAAGTCAGCAAGGGTTACGGAGCCATCCTCGACGGGGTGAAAAACCCGTGCCTGTTTTGTTCCGTTGGTGATTTGGGCAGCCGGTACACGGCTGCCCAAATGTCCTAATCACTCTAGGTTGGTTCGATGCCAAACCTTGGCGTCTGAAGGCGAAACTTTGGATCTCGGCCTAACGCACTACCGAATAACTATGAGCACCCCGTTGTGCTTCCGCAGGTGTCGCACTTCAGGCAGGTGCCATTCCGGACCAGCGTAAAGTTCGCGCATTCCGGACAGGCCTCACCGACGTAGCCCTTCATCTTCGCTTCGGCGCGGCGATCGGAGACCGTACGCTCCGGCTTGATCGGATCGGGCTTGGCGAAGGGGAGGGCATCGACCAGTGCTTCGGCCTGGCCGGCCTGGACCGGCTCGGCCTTCAGCGCCGTGGCACCGCGCAGGGCATGGACCACGCCGCCCGCCGGGGCGGTCTGGCCGGAGCTGGCCGCGCCGACTCCTACGGTACCACCGGCCGGTCCGCCCTGGATCAGGGTCAGGCGGTCGGCCGAGCCGCGCAGGAGGCCACGGGAGACGACACTGGCCGCCGTGGTCTCGGTCTTTCCGGGCTCGCGGGTGGTCTCCGTCTCACCGCCGCCGATCACCGTGCCGCCGATCTCGGACGGGCTGACATGGGCGAGGTCGGCGCGGCCGAGATAGGACACGGCCAGCTCGCGGAACACGTAGTCGAGGAGCGAGGTCGCGTTCTTGATCGCGTCGTTGCCCTGCACGAAGCCGGCGGGTTCGAAGCGGGTGAAGGTGAAGGCCTCGACGTACTCTTCCAGCGGCACGCCGTACTGGAGCCCGAGCGAGATCGCGATGGCGAAGTTGTTCATCAGGCTGCGGAAGGTGGCCCCCTCCTTGTGCATGTCGATGAAGATCTCGCCGAGGCGACCGTCGTCGTACTCACCAGTCCGTAGATAGACCTTGTGCCCGCCTACGACCGCCTTCTGGGTGTAGCCCTTGCGGCGGTGGGGCATCTTCTCGCGGGAGCGGATGCGCTCGACGCGCTCGATCACGCGCTCGACGATCTTCTCCGCGACCTGCGCGGCCTTGGCGGCGGCCGGAGCCGCGATCAGCGCCTCGACCAGATCCTCGGCCTCGTCGTCCTCGTCGGCGATCAGGGCCGAGTTCAGGGGCTGCGAGAGCTTCGAGCCATCGCGGTAGAGCGCGTTGGCCTTGAGGGCCAGGGTCCAGGACAGCTTGTAGGCGTTCTTGCAGTCCTCGACCGTCGCGTCGTTGGGCATGTTGATCGTCTTGGAGATGGCGCCCGAGATGAAGGGCTGCGCCGCCGCCATCATCCGGATGTGGCTCTCCACCGAGAGGTAGCGCTTGCCGATGCGTCCGCACGGGTTGGCGCAGTCGAACACCGCGTAGTGCTCCGTCTTGAGGAAGGGGGCTCCCTCAAGGGTCATCGCACCGCAGATGTGGGTGTTCGCCGCCTCGATGTCCTTCTTGGAGTACCCGAGGAAGGGCAGGATCTCGAAGGTCGGATCCGCGAGCTTCTCGGCCGGGACCTTGAGGACATCCTTCAGGAAGTCGTCGCCCAGGGTCCAGCGGTTGAAGACGAACTTGATGTCGAAGGCCGATTTCAGGCCCGCCTCGACCGCTGCGAGCTTGTCGTCGGTGAAGCCCTTGGCGCGGAGCGACCCGGGATTGATCGCCGGAGCCTGTCCCATGGAGCCATGGCCAACCGCGTAGGCCTCGATCTCGGCGATCTCGGATTCGCGGTAGCCAAGGGTACGCAGGGCGTCCGGCACCGCGCGGTTGATGATCTTGAAGTAGCCGCCGCCGGCGAGCTTCTTGAACTTCACCAGGGCGAAGTCGGGCTCGATGCCGGTGGTGTCGCAATCCATCACCAGGCCGATCGTGCCGGTGGGCGCGATGACGGTGGCCTGGGCGTTGCGGTAGCCGTGCTCCTCGCCCAGCGCCAGGGCGCGGTCCCAGGCATGCTTCGCCCGCTCGACGATGTCGGTCTGGGGCACGTTGGCGAGGTCGAGGGGCACCGGGGCGATCGAGAGGAACTCGTAGCCCTCCGCCTCGCCGTAGGCGGCCCGGCGGTGGTTCCGGATCACCTTGAGCATGGCGTCCGCGTTCTCCTCGTAGGCCGGGAAGGCCCCGAGTTCGCCGGCCATCTCGGCGGAGGTGGCGTAGGCCACGCCGGTCATGATCGCCGTCAGGGCGCCGGCCAGCGCACGACCCTTCTCGGAGTCGTAGGGCAGGCCCATGCTCATCAGGAGGCCGCCGATATTGGCATAGCCGAGGCCGAGGGTGCGATAGCGGTAGGAGAGCTCGGCGATTTCCTTCGAAGGGAACTGCGCCATCATCACCGAGATCTCGAGCACCACCGTCCAGAGGCGGTTCAGGTGCTCGAAGGCGCCGACGTCGAAGTGATTCGTGGCGCGGTCATACATCGTCAGCAGGTTGGCCGAGGCCAGGTTGCAGGCGGTGTCGTCGAGGAACATGTACTCGGAGCACGGGTTTGACGCCCGGATCCGTCCGCCGGCCGGGCAGGTGTGCCAGTCGTTCATCGTCGTATTGAAGTGCAGGCCCGGATCGGCCGAGGCCCAGGCGGCCTCACCGATCTTCTCCCACAGATCGCGCGCCTTCAGCGTCTTCGTGGTCTTGCCGGTGGTGCGGGCCGTCAGGTTCCAGTCGGCATCCGACTCGACCGCGCGCAGGAAGTCGTCGGTCAGGGAGACCGAGTTGTTGGAGTTCTGGCCGGCGACGGTGAGGTAGGCCTCGGAATCCCAGTCGGTGTCGTAGACGGGGAAGTCGATCTTGGTGAAGCCCTGGCGGGCGAACTGGATCACCCGCTTGGTGTAGGAATCCGGCACCGCATCCTTGCGCGCCGCCTTCACGGCCTTCTTGAGGACGGGATTGCGCTCGGGGTCGAAGCAGGCATCGCCCTCGGCCTCGCACTGGGTGCAGGCCTTCATCACGGCGGTGAGGTGCTTGGAGACGATCTTGGAACCGGTGACGAGGGCGGCGACCTTCTGCTCCTCCTTCACCTTCCAATCGATGTATTGCTCGATATCCGGATGGTCGATGTCGACGATGACCATCTTGGCCGCGCGGCGCGTGGTGCCGCCCGACTTGATTGCGCCGGCAGCCCGGTCTCCGATCTTGAGGAAGGACATCAGGCCGGAGGACTTGCCGCCGCCGCCGAGCTTCTCGTTCTCGCCGCGCAGCATGGAGAAGTTCGAGCCGGTGCCCGAGCCGTACTTGAACAGGCGCGCTTCGCGGACCCAGAGGTCCATGATGCCGCCCTCGTTGACGAGGTCGTCCTGCACGCCCTGGATGAAGCAGGCATGCGGCTGCGGGTGCTCGTAGGACGAGGCGGACTTCGTCAGCTCACCGGTGCGGTAATCGACGTAGTAGTGGCCTTGCGCCGGGCCATCGATGCCGTAGGCCCAGTGCAGGCCGGTGTTGAACCATTGCGGCGAGTTCGGCGCCACCATCTGGCGCGCCAGCATGAAGCGCAGCTCGTCGAGGAACGCCGAAGCATCCTCCTCGGAAGTGAAGTAGCCGCCCTTCCAGCCCCAGTAAGTCCAGCAGCCTGCCAGACGGTCGAAGACCTGCGTCGAGGAGATCTCCGAGACGTAGCGCTCCGCTTCCGGCAGCTCGGCCAGGGCCGCGAGATCCGCCTCCGAGCGCCACAGGAACGACGGCACGTCGTTCTCCTCGACCTTCTTCAGGGCCGCCGGCACCCCGGCCTTGCGGAAGTACTTCTGTGCGAGGACGTCGCTGGCCACCTGGGACCAGCTTTCCGGCACCTCGATCCCATCGAGGCGGAAGACCGTCGAGCCATCCGGGTTGCGGATCTCGCTCAGGGTCTTGCGAAAGGGGATCGTCGCGTAGGGGGATTGTCCGGCCGTAGTATGGCGCCGCTCGAACCGCATGGAACCTGTCTCCCGAGCCGCCTGAAGAAGTGCGGCGCCGTGTCGAAGAATGATGAAGGCGAGCGACCGCGGACGCCGCGGAGCGCTAGAATCGATATCGAAAATTCGGTGATCCGCCGGTGACGCGACAGCCTCGGCGATGATCCGAAGGTATGCCGGTCCGGGGCCTCACGTCAATAACTAGTGTGCCGGCTGCCTGTTCCTGGCTAGATGTAGTGGGTCTCGTCTTAAACCTGTGGATATCGCGAGCGGATCCGTAAGTGCCCTTTCGGCTTGGCGGATTCAGCCGCGAAAAATTTTCCGCCCACAGGCGGTTCCGTGCTCGGATGGGGTGCCCGGATGGTTAACGGCGCCGGGTGTGGGATTTGCGCCGCATGGGACACCGACCCCGCGCGTCGCAGGTGCCGCCTCGCGACTGGACTTCGCGGATGCGCCTCACCATAGTCCGCGCCGGAACACGATGGCGGGGCACGGGCGCCCCATTCAGGCGAACGCGATGGCTCTCAAGGACACGCTCCTGCGGATCTTCACCTGGTGGAACGGGCAGACGATGTCGCTCGCGCTCTACACGGCGCGCAAGGGGCAACGCGTCGGCACCGACGATCTCGGCAACGTCTACTACCGGGCCCAGGGCGCGCTGATCGACCGTTCCGTCGGCACGGAGCGGCGCTGGGTGGTCTACAACGGATATGCCGACGCCTCGAAGGTGCCCCCGGGCTGGCGCGCCTGGCTCTGTCACAACGGCGACGTGCCCCCGAGCGAACAGGACTACACGCCGCGCGCCTGGCAGAAGCCCTATGTGGAGAACCTGACCGGCACCAGCGGCGCCTACCGCCCGCGCGGCTCGCAGCTGAATGTCGGCCAGCGCCCCGCCGCCACCGGCGACTACGTGCCTTGGAGCCCGGGCAACTGAGGGCAGGGCGCCCGATCGGGCGCCGGCCCTTTTTCCACCAATCTTCGCGCGCTTAAGAAGACCTCGCGTCGTCGCGCCCGCCCGGGGCGCCTGCGAGGAGGGTCGCCCGTGAGCCGCAGCACAGCAGGATCGTCTCGCTCCGTGGTCAAGCGTCTCCTCCTCGCGTCGGTCGCGATCGGCCTCTGCAGCCTTCCGGCCGCTGCCGACAAGATCAAGAACCCCACCGCGGTGTTCTCGGGCCTCGACAAGATCACCGGGCGCATCGTCTCCTTCGAGGTGGCGGTTGACGAAACGGTTCAGTTCGGCGCCCTGCAGCTGACACCGCGGGTCTGCTACAGCCGGCCGCCGACCGAGAGCCCGAAGACCACGGGCTTCCTCGAGGTCGACGAGGTCACGCTCGACAACAAGTACCGCCGCATCTTCACCGGCTGGATGTTCGCATCGAGCCCCGGCCTGCACGCCATCGAGCATCCGATCTACGATGTCTGGCTCGTCGATTGTAAGGGCGGCGCCGACGTGATCGCCGAGGCGCGCGAGCAGGAGGACGTTCCTGCCATGGCGTCGAAGCCGGAAAAGACCCGGCGTCCGAAGAGTGGCCAGGACGCCACCCGGACCGCCCAGCAGGTCAATCCGAACGGGCAGGTGGATGTGGAAGCGCCGCGCGGGGTGCCGGTCCAGCCCAGGCAGAAACCGTCGCGTAAGTTCTTCCCGTCGAACGAGGGGCCTGCCCCGGCACCGCCGCCGCAGCAGCCCCAAACGCTCTTCGACGCCCTCTTCCGGTAGGATGCGGTCGACGCGTTTCAGCCCCGGGCCAAGGCGTCCAGGATCTGTTGCCCGCGTACCGAACCGTCCCCGGGCCAGATGGTCCAGTCTGCCGGAAGGTTGATCGCCTCGGCCAAACGTCGCTTGTAGATGTGGCGCGGGAGTTCCTCGGCGCCGAACTGCGTGAGGTGGTCGGTCACGAATTGCGTGTCGGCCAGGCGGTAGCCGCCCGCGCGCAGACGGGCCACCAGATGCACCAGGGCGACCTTCGAGGCGTCGCGGACGGTGTGGAACATGCTCTCGCCGAAGAACGCCGCTCCGAGGGAAACCCCATAGAGACCGCCGACCCGCTGGCCGTCGAGGAAGACCTCAACGGTGTGAGCGTGCCCGGCGTCGAACAGGGCGCCGTAGAGCTCGCGAATCCGGCCGTTGATCCAAGTCCGCTCCGCGTCACCCCGCGGCGCGGCACAGCCGGCGATGACCGCCCCGAAATCCTGATCGGTTCGAACCTCGAAGACGTCCGAGCGCACGGTGCGAGCGAGACGCTTGCCGACGTGGAAGGCATCGAGGGGCAGGACGCCGCGGGCCCGGGGCTCGACCCAGTAGATGGCCGGATCGTCGGCATCTTCCGCCATGGGGAAGATGCCCGCCGCATACGCCTTCAGCAGGATCTCGGGCGTGATCTCGACGCGGTCGCCATCGTACATGGAATGATTTTGAAGCGGTGCCGCGCGGAAGGCCAGAGGAAGGCTCGCCGCACGGGGGCTCGAACCCATGAAAAAGGGCGGAACCTTCTGGTTCCACCCTCTCATGCCGGACGGCGCTGCTGTTTAGAAGTTCGGGCCACCCGAGGTGGTGCCGAGATTCGGAACGGTGCGGTTCGGCTGCTCGGCGTTACCACCCTTCGCGGAATCCTCGAAGATCGCCTCGCGGTTGGTGGTGTAGGGCGCCTCGACGACCGAACCGGTGACGTCCATGTCGGTGCGGCCGTCGGCATTCCGGTAGGCGCCGTAGGCCGACGGATTGTCGATCGGGCCGCGAGTGGTGTTGCCGGCCTGCGGAACCGCCCGCTCGGGCTGGCCGACATTGCCGGACGGCGACTGGGCCAGGGCGGCGGAGGCGATCAGGGAGGCGGCGACGAAGGTAAGGCTGAAGGTGCGCATGGCGGTCTTTCGGACGGTCGGTCGATAGGAAAACGGTCTCCAGCAGGGCAGATGGCTTCGGGGCGCGAAAGGCCCGCTCCGTCTCCGTCCGGCTGGTGTGGGGGAAGAAGTCATGACGGATCATGGCGTTCCGGCCGTTCCTTTGCTGGCAATCTGTCGCAGCCGGCGGCTCTGGAAGGAAACGCGTTCATTCCCATGGATCAGCAAAAGGGGTTTGAACGGCTCAGTTCAGGGCAGTCCGTACAGCCAGCGCCGGCCGAAAGAGATGATCCAGCTCACGCCAGAGGTCTCTCGCGCGCAATTCGATTGTGCGTGAACGCACATGTGGAGACGATGATCTGGTGAGGCTTGCAAAGGCGTGAAAAAGCCGGCCCGTTTCGGGGCCGGCTCGGGGTCGAACGGTCCGGGGAAACCCGGCGTCGAAGGTTGCGCAGTCAGCGGGCAGGGCCGCCCGAAGTGCTTCCGGTATTCGGCACGCCGCGGTTGGTGTCGTTCGCGTTGCCGCCCTTGGCCGAATCGATCGCGCCGGCGCCGGGGCTCATGCCGCGCTCACCGACCGGAGCGGTCGTCGCGCCCGGGCCCGGCGCCATGTCGCGGGTCGAGGGGTTGTCGATGGGCCCGCGGGTGGTTCCACCCGCCTGCGGGACGGTTCGCTCGGGCTGTCCGACATTGCCCGAAGGCGATTGGGCGAGGGCAGGACCGGCGAGGAGAAGGCCGGCGAGAAGCGGGATGGTCAGGCGCACGGGAGGGGTATTCCTTGCAGTGCGGCTCGGCGACCAAACCTGCCGCCAAGCCTGGGCAGACGCTGAAGAACGAGTCTGCGCCGTCCCTGTTCCCCCGGGGCCTACGGCGTCGACGGTTCGTCGAGGCCGCCATCGGCCAGGAACTTCTCGAGCCAGTGGATGTCGTACTCGCCGTTCTGAACATCCGGATTGCGCACCAGGGTCCGGAAGAGCGGCAGCGTGGTGTCGACACCGTCGACCACGAACTCGTCGAGGGCGCGACGCAGGCGCATGAGGCACTCGTTGCGCGTGCGTCCGTGCACGATCAGCTTGCCGATCAGCGAGTCGTAGTTCGGCGGGATGCGATACCCCTGGAACACGGCCGAATCCACCCGCACGCCGAGGCCGCCGGGCGGATGGAAGTAAGTGATGAGGCCCGGCGAGGGACGGAAGGTCGCCGGATGCTCGGCGTTGATGCGGCACTCGATGGCGTGCCCCTCCACCTTGATCTCGTCCTGCGTCATCGACAGGGGCAGACCGGCGGCGACGCGGATCTGCTCGTTCACGAGGTCGATGCCGGTGATCATCTCGGTGACGGGATGCTCGACCTGGATGCGCGTGTTCATCTCGATGAAGTAGAACTTCCCGTCCTCGTAGAGGAACTCCACGGTTCCGGCGCCGAGGTATTGCAGTTCCTGCATCGCGCGGGCGCAGATGCCGCCGATCTCGGCCCGCATATCGGCGTTGAGGGCCGGCGAGCCGCCTTCCTCCCAGACCTTCTGGTGCCGACGCTGCAGCGAGCAGTCGCGCTCGGCGAGGTGAACGGCCTTGCCGCGCCCGTCTCCGAGCACCTGAACCTCGATGTGGCGCGGCTTCTCCAAATACTTTTCCAGGTAGACCGCGTCGTCGCCGAAGGCCGCCTTGGCCTCGGTGCGAGCCATGCCGAGTGCCTGCTCCAGGTCGGCCTCGGACCGGGCGACCTTCATGCCGCGGCCGCCTCCGCCGGAGGCCGCCTTGACCAGGACCGGGTAGCCGATCTCGGCGGCGATCCGCTTGGCCTCTTCCGGATCCTCGACGCCGCCCTCGGACCCGGGCACGCAGGGAATTCCCAGCCGCTTGGCGGTCCGCTTGGCCTCGATCTTGTCGCCCATGATGCGGATGTGCTCCGCCTTGGGGCCGATGAAACCGATATTGTGGTGAGCCAGCACCTCGGCGAAGCGCGCATTCTCGGAGAGGAAGCCGTAGCCCGGGTGGACGGCGTCGGCCCCGGTGATCTCGCAGGCGGCGATGATCGACGGAATGTTCAGGTAGCTGTCGCGCGCCGCCGGCGGGCCGATGCAGACGCTCTCGTCGGCGAGGCGCACGTGCATGGCATCGGCATCGGCGGTGGAGTGGACCGCCACGGTGGCGATCCCGAGCTCCTTGGCCGCACGCAGGATGCGCAGGGCGATTTCGCCCCGGTTGGCAATCAGGATCTTGTCGAACATGGGTGCGGCGCTGCTCACTCGATGACGAGGAGGGGTTCGCCGAACTCGACCGGCTGGCCGTCCTCGACGAAGACGGCGGTGACGGTACCGGCGCGGGGTGCGACGATCTCGTTGAACGTCTTCATCGCCTCGATGAGCAGGAGCTTGTCACCCGCCTCGACCTTCGAGCCGATATCGACGAACAGCTTCGCCTCGGGCGAGGGCCGGCGATACGCGGTGCCCACCATGGGGGAGGGGACCGATCCGGGATGGCCCGCACCGGCCTTGCGGTCGAGGCCGCCCCCGGGACCCGCCAGCGGCATCGGAGGGGCGACGGCAGCCATCGCGGGCGCCGGAGCCAGCGCGGGAGCCGCGACCTGCACCTGAACCGCCTCGATGCGGCGGGCGACGCGGATGCGCAGATCCCCCTTCTCGACCTCGATCTCGCTGAGATCGGTCTCGTTGATGAGCTTGGCGAGCTCGCGGACGAGCTCCGGATCGAAGGGGTCGTTCTTGGACATCGGCTCCTTGGGCATCGGCTCGGTCGTCTTCAGGTCAGGCGGTGAGTGCGGTTCGGGTCGCTGGCGGATGCCAAGGCCGAGCGAAGCGCGCCCGGCATCGACGACTCGGTTCGGGACGTCGACGGCTCAGCAGCTGGCGTGGCCGCACTGGCGCACGTCGCTGATGGTCTTGCGGATCGGCTCGAGGCCGACCGCGCCGGGAATGATCTCGTCGCCGATGATGAAGGCGGGCGTGCCCGACAGGCCGAGCTTGTCGCCGAGGCCGACATTCTCGGACAGGGCGGCCTTCACCTCGGGGCCCTGCGCGTCCTTCATCAGCCGGGTCACGTCGAGGCCCATCTCCTTCGCCACGGCCACGGCGCGTTCGCCGTTCACCCGGCCCTTGGATTCCAAGAGCTTGGTGTGGAATTCGAAGATCTTGTCGCTCTTGAGCTGCTGCTTGGCCGCGAGCGCGATCTTGCTGGCCTCCAGGGACTCGGCGCCCAGCACGGGGAAGTCCTTGAGGACGACGCGCAGCTTCGGGTCTCCCTTGATCAGGGCCTGGATGTCGGAGAGTGCCTTGCGGCAATACCCGCAATTGTAGTCGAAGAACTCGACCAGGGTGACGTCGCCCGTGGGATTGCCCGCGACGACGCCGTGGGGCGAGTTGACCAGAGCCTCGCGGGATTCCTTCAGGGCCGCCGACTGCGCCAGCTTCTGCGTCTCCTGCTGGCGGCGCTCGCCCTCGGCGATCGCCTCCTGCAGAACCTCGGGGTTCTTCACGAGGTAGTCCTTGATGATCCCCTCGATCGCCTGGCGCTGCGCATCGGTGAAGGCGGCGGCCGGGGCGGGCTGGCTGGGGGTGGTCTGCGCCACCGCCGCGCCGGGGGTACCGGCCAGGATCGAGCCGGCCAAGATCGTGCTGGCCAAAATCGTGCTGGCCAAGATCTTGGCGGAGAGCAGGGAACGGAAGGGGGGCATACGTCCTCGCGGGGCGGGACCGGTCAGACGTAGGCCGGCCATCGGGGGTCATGTCGTCGATGCGACATGCGGTTAGCGGTCGGGTTAGGCGTTTTCGCGGCGGGCGGTCAATCACCGAATGGCAGGTTTGGTCCTGGCGGGGCGCAGCCGCTATGACGACGTCGATGAGCCAGCCCCTGATCCTCTCCCCGAACCAGCCCTCCGAACGCGCCGCTCGCGTCGCCCCGTTCCTCGCCATGGACGTGATGTCGGCCGCCGCCGCCCGCGAGGCGCGCGGGGAGGGCGTCGTGCACATGGAGGTCGGCCAGCCCTCGGCGCCGGCCCCGCGCGCGGTGATCGCGGCCGCACAGGCCGCCCTGGCGACCGGCGCGTTGCCCTACACCCAGGCTCTCGGACTGCCGGCCCTGCGCGAGCGCATCGCGCGCCACTATGCCGAGACCTACGGGGTCACGGTCTCCCCGAGCCGGATCGTCGTGACGACCGGCTCTTCGGCCGGTTTCGTCCTCGCCTTCCTCGGCCTGTTCGATGCCGGCGCCCGCGTCGCGGTTCCGCAACCGGGCTACCCGGCCTATCGCAGCCTGCTCAATGCCCTCGACCTCGTCCCGGCGCCCCTGGTGCTGCAGGACGCGGACCGCTTCGCCCCCACCGGCGCCGCCCTGCGGGCGCTGCACGAGCGGGAGGGCTTATCCGGCATCCTGGTGATGAGCCCGGCCAACCCTTCCGGCACCGTGATCGAGCCGGCACGCCTCGCCGACCTCTGTGCCACGGCCCGCGAGCTCAACCTGCGCTTCATCTCCGACGAGATTTATCACGGGCTCGCCTACGGCGTGCCGACCGAGACGGCCCTGCGCTACGACGACGAGGCGATCGTCATCAACTCGTTCTCGAAGACCTGGTGCATGACCGGCTGGCGCATCGGCTGGATGGTGGTGCCGGACTGGCTCGCGCGACCCGTCGAGCGACTGGCACAGAACCTCTACATCTCGGCGCCCTATCTCTCGCAAGTCGCAGCGCTGGCGGCCTTCGACGCCGTGGAGGAGGTCGAGGCGGTGCGCGCGGGCTACGCCGCCAACCGAGCGCTGCTCCTCGACGCCTTCCCGGGGCTAGGCCTCGGCCGGACGCATCCGGCCGACGGCGCCTTCTACCTCTACGCCGACGTTGCGAACCTCACCAATGACTCGGTCGCATTCTGCCGCCGCATGCTCGACGAGGCGGGGGTCGCCGCGACGCCGGGTCTCGATTTCGACGGGCAGGAAGGCGGCCACCACGTCCGCTTCTCGTTCGCCGGCTCGAACGCCGATTGCGTCGATGCGGTGCGGCGCCTCAAGGCTTGGCTGCGCTGAAACGCGAAACGGGGTGGGCTCGACACCCACCCCGCTCGCATTCATCCGTTGCGGACGATCACTCGCCCGTCAGGGCCGCCTTGGTCCGGGACCACCAGCCGGCCCGCTTGGGACGATCCGGATCGGACGGAGGCGTGAGCACCACCGCCACCGGCTCAGGCACCGGCTTCGGCGCAGGCGCCGGCTCCATCGTCCGAGGGGCTTCGGCCTGCGGCTCCATCGCCACCGGCGCTTCCAGGGCGACCGGCGCAGCAGTCTCGGTTGCCGCGGGCGACACCGCCTCGGACACAGCCGCGGCACTCACCGGCTCCTCGCCGCCGAGGAACGCGGATGGGGCGTCGGCGGCCCCTTCGTCGCCCTCGACCGAAGCGACCGGCCGATCGTCCATGGACGGCTCACTACCGCTCTGGTGGGCATGGTCCTGATGCTCCGACCCATGGCCGCCGGCCTCCTGGCCAGCCCCCTCGCCGTCGCGTCCGCGACCGTCGCGGTCACGACCTCGGCCGCCGCGGCGACCCCGACGACGCCGGCGGCCGCTGCCATCCTCGTCGCCGGAAGCGGGGATCTCAGCGGATGCCACCGTCTCGTCGCCCTCGGCCTGCGCGGCGATGTCCTCGGACTCCTCGCCGTCGCCCTCGCCGTCCTCGTCGCCCTCCGAAGCCGACTCGCCCCCGGTCTGCTCGCCTGCGTCCTGGCGACCACCCCGACGACGACGACGACGGCGACGTCCACCGCGGCCCTCGCCGCCATCGGCGGCCTTCTCACGCGTCTCCTCGGCAGAAGCCCCGGCCTCGGATTCCTCGGTCTCGGCCTCCGCCTCGACGGTCTCCTCCTCGACTTCCGGGTCGAAATCCTCCTCGGGCTCCAGGGCCGAGTTGATCGCCACGGCGCGCACGCCCGTCACCGGCCCCTCGGCACGGACCGCGGGCTCGCCGCGGTCCAGCTGGAAGGCGGAGGTGGCGGCGAGGCGCTCGTCGGCGGCGATGGTCAGCGACACGCCGAAGCGGACTTCGAGCTCGCGCAGGTGCGCCCGCTTCTGGTTCAGAATGTAGAGCGCCACCTCCGTGCGGGTGCGCAGGATGAGGTTGTGGGTCGTGCTCTTGAGGAGCGACTCCTCGATCGCCCGCAGGATCTGCAGCGCCACCGACGAGGTCGCGCGCACGTAGCCCGAGCCACCGCAATGGGTGCAGGGCAGGGACGAGCTCTCCAGCATGCCGGTGCGGATGCGCTGGCGGCTCATCTCCAGGAGGCCGAAGGGCGAGATCCGGCCGACCTGAATGCGGGCGCGGTCGTTCTTCAGGCACTCGTTGAGCTTCTTCTCGACGGCGCGATTGTTGCGCTTCTCCTCCATGTCGATGAAGTCGATCACGACGAGGCCGGCAAGATCGCGCAAGCGCAGCTGGCGGGCGACCTCCTCGGCCGCCTCCAGGTTGGTGCGCAGGGCGGTGTCCTCGATGTCATGCTCGCGGGTGGAGCGCCCCGAGTTGACGTCGATGGAGACGAGGGCTTCGGTCGGGTTGATGACGAGGTAGCCGCCCGATTTCAGGGTGACGTGGGTGGAGAACATCGCGTCGAGTTGCTGCTCGACCCCGTAGCGCGCGAAGATCGGCGTCGAGTCCCGGTAGGGCTGCACGACCTTCGACTGGCCCGGCATCAGCATGCGCATGAAGTCGCGGGCCTCGCGGTAGGCCTCATCGCCCGCCACCAGAATGTCGTCGATGTCCTTGTTGTAGAGGTCGCGGATGGCGCGCTTGATGAGCGAGCCTTCCTCGTAGACCAGGGCCGGCGCGGAGGAAGACAGCGTCAGCTCGCGCACGCTCTCCCACAGGCGCATCAGGTACTCGAAGTCGCGCTTGATCTCGGGCTTGGTGCGCGAGGCACCGGCCGTGCGCAGGATGACGCCCATGCCTTCCGGCACCTCGAGGTCCTGGGCGACTTCCTTCAGGCGCTTGCGATCGGCAGCCGAGGTGATCTTGCGGGAGATACCGCCGCCACGGCCGGTGTTCGGCATCAGCACCGAGTAGCGCCCGGCCAGGGACAGGTAGGTGGTCAGCGCCGCGCCCTTGGTGCCGCGCTCTTCCTTGACGACCTGCACCAAGATGATCTGGCGGCGCTTGATGACCTCTTGGATCTTGTAATGGCGACGATAGGTGCGCGGGCGCTCCGGGATCTCGGCCAGGGCATCGCCGCCGACCTGAGCGATCTTCTGCGGCCGCTCGCCGTCCTCGCCCTCGCTCTCCTCGTCGTCTTCCTCGTCATCCTCGTCGGAATCGTCGTCGTCCTCCTCGGACTCGTCGTCCGAATCGTCGTCCTCCGAATCCTCGTCGCTCTCGTCCGCATCGTCCTCCTCGGACTCGTCCTCGGACGTGGTCTCGGTGCCGGGTGCGTCATCCTGGGAGGCGACAGCTTCGCCCATGGGCGCGGCTTCCAGCGCCAGCTCGGCAGCCGGCTCGACCGGTGCCTCGGCGGTCGCGCCGACGGGACCGGCCTCGTCGCGGGACTGGCCTTCCGGCGCGGACGGCTCGGCACCCTCGGAGGTCTCGCCGCTCGCCAGGGCGGCCTGCGGCAGATCGGCGGATTCGTCGCTGCCGGGCAGGATCGCCGGCGACGCGTTTCCGAGGCCGCCCTCGAGCAGCGCGTCGGCGACGCCGATCGCCGGATCGTTGGACGAGGTGGCGTCGAACGAGGTCGCGTCGAAGGAGGTCTCACCGGTGGAGAACGCGGCGTCGTGCGCCTCGCCGGGCGTCGGTGCGCCGACGTCCTCGGACGTCACGGTCTCGGACGTCCGGGCCTTCTTGGCGGAGGTCCCATCGCGACGGCCACGCGAGCGGCGGCGGGGCTTGCGCTCCTCGCGCTCCCGGTGCTCCTCGGCCTCGCGGGCCTCGTCCTCGAGCAGGGCCTGACGGTCCGCGAGGGGGATCTGGTAGTAGTCCGGGTGGATCTCGCTGAAGGCGAGGAAGCCGTGGCGGTTGCCGCCGTACTCGATGAAGGCGGCCTGGAGCGAGGGCTCCACGCGAGTCACCTTGGCGAGATAGATATTGCCGCGAAGCTGGCGCCTGTTGGCGGCCTCGAAGTCGAATTCCTCGACTCTAGACCCGTGAACCGTGACGACCCGGGTCTCCTCCGGGTGCATCGCGTCGATGAGCATCTTGTTGTTGTTGGCCATGACGAACTTTCGACATGGCGGTCGACGTCGTTCTCCTCGAACCGCGCGGTCCCGATGGGGCACCGACCGGTCCGGGCGCTATGGCCCAGCGGGTCGGTGCCCGTGACGACCCGGGGAAGGGGGTCGCGGAAGCTGTGGGGAAGGGATTGCCGCCAACCGCCGTTGGGCGCCGGATCTCGGCGCGCGTGGGGTTGATCCTGGCCAGGGTCGACGAGAAGGCGCCACCACGCGAAACGCGCAGGCGTTGAACACGAGCAACGGCAACCGATGCTGTGTGTCCGCTCATTCTCTCCCTGACCTCGCGAAGACTGTCTGGGCCCATCCGAGGACAGGCCGGCATGTGCAGAACGGTGCGGCGGCCGAAAAGGCCACCGAATGAACCGACTCCCACCCGGCCTTGCTATGCCGCCATGTCTGACGCGGGAAACCGACTGCGAAGGCGACTCGACGCAATGCCGAACCGCGCCCGCGGGCCGCGGAGCAAACCGCACGGCACCGGGAAGGGGACCGTATCATTACAGAGCGTCGCGACGTTTTGGCAAGGTCCTTAATCTTTGATCGGCCGCCGCGACCTGACATGCCCACACGAGACCTCGGCCCGGGGATCGCCCCCGGCGCCGGCCGCGACGGGCGCTGTCGCCCGCGGGACACAAGCGGCGGCGAAGTGGAGCGCGGCCTTTGAGGAACGGTTAACCATCCCGTCGGTATCCCGTAGAGGCTGGCGGACGCCGTAGCCCGCTCGCGGACACGCTCCCCCGGGGCGTGACCGTGCTCACGGGGATGATAGCCGGAACGATGCCGAGACGCGCCCGCCTTCTCCGCTCCGTCCTTCTCGCGCTGGCCTGCGCCGGAGCGAGCCCGTTCGTCGGGATCGGCGCTTGGGCACAGGACACCGACAAGGCTCATGGCACCGCCTCCCAGGCCGCCGTTGCCATCGCGGCGGACCTCGCGACGAGCAGCGGCACCACGAAGCTGACCCTGACCCTCTCGAAGGCCATCGAGGCGAAGGCTTTCGTGATGGAGCGTCCCGATCGGGCGGTCATCGATCTGGCGGAAGTGAATTTCCAGCTCGGACCGGAAACCGGCCGGAAGCGCGACGGCGTGGTCGCCTCCTTCCGCTACGGGCTCTTCGCCCCGGGACGATCGCGCATCGTCGTCGACCTCGCCCAGCCGGCGACGGTCGGCCGAATCGAGACCGTGACGCGACCGCGCGACGGCGCCGTGCTGCTCAGCATCGAGTTCCAGCGCAGCGATCGTGAAGGCTTCCGCCGCGCCTCGGTGGCGAGCGATCCGGCACCGGCCCAGCGCAAGGTCGCGACCCTCCCGGAACCGACGGACGCCCGCCCCCTGATCATGGTCGATGCAGGCCACGGCGGCACCGATCCCGGCGCTATCGCGGCCACCGGCGTCTTCGAGAAGGACATCGTATTCGGCTTCGCCCAGGCGCTGGTGACCCGCCTCGAATCCAGCGGCCGCTATCGGGTGCGGATGACTCGGGATCGTGACGTCTTCGTGCCGCTCTCGGAGCGCGTCCGCCTCGCCCGCGAGGCGAAGGCCGACCTCTTCGTCTCGATCCATGCGGACTCGATCTCGTCGGCGCCCCAGGTGCGCGGTGCCACCATCTACACGGGCTCCGAGAAGGCCACCGACGCCGAATCGGCCAAGCTCGCCGAGCGCGAGAACCGCGCCGACGCGGCGGCTGGCACCGAATCGAACGAGGGCCCCGGCCATGTCGCCGACATCCTGCAGGAACTCACCCTGCGCGAGACCCGGACGTTCTCGTCGGGGTTCGCCAAGCGGTTGATGACCCATCTCGGTCCGGTCATGGAAATGAGCGCCAAGCCCCACCGCGAGGCCGGCTTCCAGGTTCTTCGCTCGCCCGACGTTCCCTCGGTGCTGGTGGAACTCGGCTACCTGTCCAGCAAGCACGATCTCGACCTGCTGCAATCGGAGGGTTGGCGCGCCGAGGTGACCGGGGGCATGGCCAAGGCGATCGATGCGTTCTTCGGCAGCCGGACGTCGCTGACCCGTCCGCAGCCGCCCCGTCGCTCGGCCGCAATCGCCCCAGTTTCACCATAGAATGCGTGTGAAACCGGGGCTCACAGCGCTCCGGTCACACCGATGCCGATGGTCTCGGCAGGATTGATCGCGGCGCGCTTGAGCGAACGCCGCCGACATCGTGGGCTCGACCGCATTTCACGCGGCGGGACTCTTGCATTTCGGAATGGGACACGGTCCGAAGAGGCACGCGCCATCATGGCGGGTGCTGTCGCGGCCGGCCGGCGGCGGTGGATCATCGACGGACGGGACCCGGATGCGCTTCATCCTTCGTTTCTTCGGCTTCCTGTTCAGCGTCGGCGCGATGGTCTTCGTGATCGCCGCCGCGGCGGCCGCGTTCTTCTACTGGAAATTCAGCCAGGACCTGCCGGATCACGCCGCGCTCGCCAATTACGAGCCGCCCGTGATGAGCCGAGTCCATGCAGCGGACGGCTCGCTGCTGGCCGAGTACGCCAGCGAGCGACGGCTTTACCTGCCGATCCAGGCCATGCCGAAGATCGTCGTCGCGGCCTTCCTCTCGGCCGAGGACAAGAACTTCTACAAGCACGGCGGCGTCGATCCCGAGGGTCTGGTGCGCGCCGCGCTGACGAACTTCAAGAGCGGCAAGAAGCAGGGCGCCTCGACCATCACCCAGCAGGTCGCCAAGAACTTCCTCCTGTCCCCGGAGCAGACCTTCGAGCGCAAGGCCAAGGAGGCGCTGATCGCCTTCCGGATCGAGGCCGCCTACTCGAAGGACAAGATCCTCGAACTTTACCTGAACGAAATCTTCCTCGGGACGATCGTGCCGGGGCGCAACCTGCACGGCGTCGCGGCGGCGGCGCTCGATTATTTCGGCAAGTCGGTTCACGAACTGACGATCAACGAGGCGGCCTACCTCGCCGCCCTGCCGAAGGGGCCGAATAACTACCACCCCTATCGTCAGACCCAGAAGGCGCTTGATCGGCGCAACGAGATCATCGGCCTGATGGCCCAGAACGGGTACATCACCAAGGAAGAGGCCGAGGCGGCCCGCAAGATGCCCCTCGGCGTCAATCCGCGCGTCGCGTTCGCGAACGCGGCCAACGCGAACTACTTCACGGAAGAGGTCCGGCGGGAGATCGCCGAGCGCTACGGCGAGAAGAAGCTCTACGAGGGCGGCCTCTCGGTCCGCGCCACCCTGGATCCGAAGATGCAGTCCTGGGCCCGCAAGGCCCTGGTGGACGGCCTGGTTCGCTACGACCAGTCGCACGGCTGGCGCGGCGCGCAGGCCAAAGTCGATCTCGTCGGTCGCGACTGGGGCCTCGCCGTGGCCGAAGTGCCCGGTCTCGGCGACGTCGCGCCATGGCGGCTTGCCGTGGTGCTGAACACCAATGGCGGCTCCGCCCAGATCGGGCTGCAGCCGCGCCGCGAAGCCTCGGGGCAGGTCTCGAAGGACCGCGAGACCGGGGCGATCACGGCCGAGGGCACCCGCTGGACCGGACGCTCACCCGCCGCGGCGCTCAATGCCGGCGACGTCGTCTACGTCGAGGCGACGGATACGAGCCGCAACCAGTACCGCCTGCGCCAGCGGCCCGAGGTCTCCGGGGCCATCGTGGCGATGGACCCCTATACCGGTCGCGTACACGCGATGGTGGGCGGCTTCTCCTATGACGAGAGCCAGTTCAACCGGGCCACCCAGGCGATGCGCCAGCCCGGCTCGTCCTTCAAGCCGATCGTCTACTCGGCGGCCCTGGACAACGGCTACACCCCGTCCTCCATCGTGCAGGATTCGCCGATCACCATCGAGGCGGGCCCCGGACAGGAGGCCTGGACGCCCTCGAACTACGACGGCAAGTCGGGCGGCCCGCACACGCTGCGCTACGGCATCGAGCACTCGAAGAACCTGATGACGGTTCGGCTGGCCAAGGATGTCGGCATGCCGCTGATCGCCGAATACGCCCGCCGCTTCGGTGTCTACGACGATATGCTCCCCGTGCTGCCGATGTCGCTCGGTGCCGGCGAGACCACCGTCATGCGCATGGTCACCGCCTACTCGATGCTCGCCAATGGTGGTCGGCGCATCCGCCCGACCCTCATCGACCGCATCCAGGATCGCGTCGGCGAGACCATCTACAAGCATGACACCCGCAAATGCCTCGGCTGCGACGCGGACAAGTGGTCGGGCCAGGACGAGCCCAAGCTGGTGGACGATTCCGAGCAGGTCCTCGACCCGCTGACCGCCTACCAGATGGTCTCGATCATGGAAGGCGTGGTCCAGCGCGGCACCGCCACCATCCTCAAGCAGGTCGGCAAGCCGCTCGCCGGCAAGACCGGGACGACGAACGACGCGAAGGATGCCTGGTTCGTCGGCTTCTCGCCGGACCTTGCGGTGGGCGTCTATCTCGGCTTCGACAAGCCGCGCTCCCTGGGCGATCGGGCCACCGGCGGCGGTCTCGCAGCCCCCATCGCCCTCGACTTCCTGAAGCAGGCCCTCAAGGACAAGCCGCCGACGCCGTTCCGCGTGCCCCCGGGCATCAAGCTGATCCGCGTCTCGGCCGCCTCGGGCATGCGCGCCGGCTCGGGCGAGGGTGGTGGTACCATCCTCGAAGCCTTCAAGCCCGGCACCGCCCCGCCCGACGCCTATGTCGCCGCCCCGGCACAGTCCTCCGGCGCCCCGGCCGCGGTTCCGCCGGACGCAGATCGCGCCGCCCAGGCCGGCGGGCTCTACTAGGCCTGCACACCCTTCGCGAACCGCCATCGATCGACATCGCGCCCCGGAGACATCTCCGGGGCGTTCGTCGTTTCAGCCCGCTTTACGCGCCAGGGCGAGATCCGCGAGCTTCTCGATGTTGAAGCCGGTCTGGGGCAGCTCGATCATGAAGCGCTCGGCGATCTCCGAGACCACGAAATCCGGCTTCACCCGCGCGAGGTAGCCCCAGTCGATGCTCGTCGACCACAGGACGTGAACTTCGCGAAAGGTGTCGGCGAGGAGCGGCGTCAGGCTGCCCGTATGCGGGGTCGACGTGTGGTGGCCGTAGGAATCGGCGAACAACACCAGCCGGCGCGGGTCGGCCTCGGACGAGTCGTTTCGGTAGATCACGTGGGCGCCGATATGGGCCGCCTGGCCCCGGCCCTCGGCCTCGAACGCCGTCACGAGGCTGTTGGCATGGATGCGCCGCGCCGCGGTCTCGAACAGGCACGAGTCCACCGTCTCGCTGCGGATCGGATCGAACTTCAGGCCGAGATCGCCGGCATAGGGCGCAGGTGAGCCGATCCGGCGCTGGAGGATATCCTGGCGCGGGGCGAGGCCGAGATGCCGGCAGATCTCACCGTAGGCAAGGAGATACCCGGCGAAGGTCCAGTGGCTGTCGGTCCTGCAATAGAGCGGCACCTCGGCGACGCGGGCTCGGAACGGCCGTACCAGGTCGATCCAGTGGCGCCGGGCCGGCGAGAGACGGAGCCAGCGCTCCAGGCGCAGGACCGGCGCACGCGCGGGATCGAGGGCGAGCGCCTCGCAGGCCTGCGGGTCGATCGTGAGCTTCTCCGGCGCCACCACGTGGGCGTAGCGGGTGCCGAGACCGGCACAGCGCCGCACCCGCGCCTCCAGGATGCGGCGCCAGCGCCAGAGGGTGGCACGGGGCAGCCCCGGATCGCGATACTGGCGCAGCACGGAATTGGTGCCGCCGGTCAGGAAGAGCGTGCCGTCTCGGCCGACATGCACATCCGGGTGCTGCTCCGGTGCCGGCACGCCGGAGGGGCATGCATTGGGGAAACCCTCAGTCATCGCGCGCTTCTAGCGGGCGCGCAGGAAAGGCGCACCCTCATCCGGCGGCCCGCTTCCCCGATCAGAACCCGGCGCGGAGGCCGCCGAAGATGCTGCGGCCGACGCCCGGATAGAACGCCGCCGCGCCGCCCGCGACGGTCCGGGCGTCGGTGACGACGGAGATGTCCGAGACGTAGCGGGCGTCGGTGAGGTTTCGGGCATCGACGAAGACCGAGACGCCGTTGTGGAAGTCGTACCCAGCCTGGATGTTGAGCAGGGCATAGCCCGGCACCTTCAGGCTGTTGGCATGGTCGGCGAAGGCACCCTGAGGCACCCAATCCACGGAAGGGCTGACATGAAAGCCCTCGCGGTTGCGATAGGTCAGGACGGTGCGCAGCACGTCGCAGGGGATGCCGGCGATCTGATTGTCGCCGAAGACCGGGTCGGCGATGAAGCGGAAGTCGTTGTGGGTCCAGATCTGCGAGACCACGACGTTGTCGCCGGATCCGACTAGGTCGCGGGCAAGGTCGAGGGAGACGGCAGCTTCGACACCCTGGTGGCGGGTTCGGGGCGCGTTAAAGGTCGCGGCAGGGATGTTGAGGCCAGGATTGATCGAGAAGTTGATGAGTTCGTCGCGGATCTCCGAGCGATAGAGGGTCACATCCCAGGAAAGCCGGTCGATCCGGCCGCGGGTTCCCGCCTCGTAGGTCACGGCGCGCTGGGCCCGCAGCGGTACGAAGGTCGTGTTCAGGGTGTTCTGCTGCACGAGGTCGGAGAAATCCGGCACGTCGCGCGAGCCGGTGATATCGCCGAAAACCTGCAGGTCCGGCAGGGGTTGCCAGAGCAGGCCGACCTTGGGGTTGATGCCCGCATAGGTCTCGTTGGCCGAGGACGGGAACGCATTGGTGCCCGAGAAGCCGCCCTTGTTGCTGTAGGTCCGGTTCGCGGAGAATGCCTTGGCGCCCGCCATCAGCGCGACGTCCGGCAGGAACCAGAACCGGTTCTCGCCATAGGCTTCGTAGTTCGAGGCACTCTGCACCGCGCGCAGCGTCTGGGCGCCGCGCTGGCCGGCGACGTTGACGAACTGGAGCGCCGAGTTCTGGCCCGCGAAGGCGCGCAGGCCGACGATCAGGTCGTTGCGATAGCCGGCGATATCGAAGGTCCCGGCCCAGTGTGGGGCGATCCCGTAGGTCCAGCCGTCCTGGTCGATGACCTGGAAGATCGGATGGTAGAGCGACTTGTGAATCGCCCAGGTGTCGATGTCGAGCTTGCCGACATCGAGCAGGAACGAGGTGCGGTTGGCGATCCGCTCGGTCTCGACTTTCCGGGACTGGTTGCCGGAAATCGCCGACGGGTTGGCGAGCGTCGGATTGTTCAGGGCATTGAAGAGGCTGAGCGTACCGGGGAGCTTCTGGTCGGTCAGGTAGATGCCGGCATAGAAACGGGTCTCGACGCCCGGCGCGAGCTGGTAGCCGAGATTGGCGTTGAAGTTCTGCGTCCGCTGGGTCTCGTGGTCCCGATAGCCGTCGGAATTGGTGATCGTACCGTTGACCAGGAGGTCGACCGGGCCGGCGATCCGCGAGACCTGGAAGTTCTCGCGGATCGTGTTGAAGGCGCCGCCGTCGATGCGCAGGATATTCGGCGCGAAGGCGGTCTGGGCCGTGGGCGTGACGACGTTGATCGCCCCGCCCAGGGTCGTCGCCCCGAACGTCAGGGCGTTGCCGCCCTTGTAGACCTCGATCGAGCGCAGCCCCAGGGGATCGACCTGGTAGAAGTCGCCGCTGCCGTCCGCGAGGTTCAGGGGGATGCCGTCCTGAAGCAACTCGAGGCCGCGCAGGTGGAAGCCGCGCGCGATGCCCGAGCCGCGCACCGACAGTCGGAGCTCCTGGCCGTAGCGCTCCTGCACGTAGACGCCGGGCACGTCCTTGAGGGTGTCGCGCAGCGTATTGGCGTAGCGGTCCTGGAAGTCCTTGGCATCGACGAACGCGACGGAGCCGACGGTGGCGTTCACCGCGGCGAGCTGCGCCGCAACGCTCGGCACCGTGAGGGAGCCGGCCGAGGCCCCCTCGATACTGAGTTCGGACAAGGTCGCGGCGGCCGTCTCCTCGGCGGCGGCCGGTGTCACGCAGACGGCGAGGGTCAGGAGCGAGGCGCCCCCCAGGAGGGCGAGGGCGCAGCCCTCGCGCCGAGGCGCAGGGCGTGCGGACACATCGGGGGAGGTAGACACACTTTGGGGAGCGGGCATGGGACAGGCTCCGGACCATGGGCCCGCGCTTCGCCTTTGCGCGAAGGGGCCGGGCATGATCCCGATGGGAGAAGGGTGGGGTGGGGGACGCCGCGCGGAAGCGTGCGCGGCGAATCGTGCGGCTTGGGACGGTCTGACGACGGACGCGGCTCGGCGTCGGTCCGGTCGCCGTCAGCGGAATCAGCCCGGCCCTGGATATCCCGGGATCCGGGAATCCGCGACGTCAGTGCTCGTGAGGACCCGGTGCCGTTGCGGCGGCCGCGGGTGCACCCGGCTTCATGGCGCCGATCGGCGCCACGCTGAAGCTGACGGGCACGGTGCCGGCCCGCTCGAAGCGCAACGTACCCGGGACTGTCTCGCCGGCCTTGGGGCCACTCGCGAGATCCTCGAACATGAGGTGCAGGCCGCCGGGCTTCAGCTCCACCGTCTCGCCCGGCTTGATCACGAGGCCACCCTCGACGGGAGCCATCTTCATCACGCCGCCCTCCATGGTCATGGAGTGGATCGAGGCACGTCCCGCCAGGGGGATCGAGGCGCCGACGAGGCGGTCGGCCTGGCTCCCGGTGTTGGTGACGCGGATATAGCCGCCCGCCACCTTGGCGCCGCCGGGCGTCGCGCGCATCCACGGCGTCTCGATGCTGAGATCGCCGGCCTTCACGCTCGATGCCTCGGCCCGGGCCGGGCTGGAAGCCGCGGCCACGATGCGGACGCCGGGGGCGGGGGACTTCAGTGCATGGGCATCCTGCCCCGCGGCCGGGATCTCGCGCCAGCGGTACTGCCCCGCGGTGCAGTCCTGCTCGACGGGGAAGTAGACCGTGCTGCCGGGTGTGAAGGCGTCGCTGACCCGCGCCAGGAAGGTGAACTCGTCGACCTGATCGTCGGGCAGGCTGCCGCCGGTCCAGGTGATGGTCTTCACGCCCTCGCGGATATCCCCGTGGTAATACGGATAGGCCCGGGCGTAGGGGCCCTTCTCGGTCGTCACGGTCCAGCCGGGCTTCGGCATCGGCTTGGCACCGATCACGCCCTCCGGAATGGTGACGCTGACGCGGTTTGTCGGCTGGCCGTCGCAGCCATGGGTGATCTGCACGACGCCGCGGTAACCGGCATTCGGACTCGCTTCCTTGCGCTCCAGGGTGGCGTGCGCGAGGGAGGCGGTGGCGGACAGGGTGAGGAGAAGGCCTGCGAAGAGCTCGGCCCGGGGGATGCGGTTCATCGAAAGGTCCAGGTCTGATGGGATCGGGAATCGGCGATCGAATCAGACGGCGGGTGGACCTCGAGGATGGGGAATCGTGCCCGGCGGTCCGCGTGCGGAGACGGACGCCTCGCGCTGCCAGGCGACCCGGTGCGTCGCGTGGACCGGCCAGACGATGGTGCGGGCCGATACCTCCGGCAATGCCGCGTGCAGCATCGACCCGGCCACGGTGCAGCAGGGCTGGTGATGGGCGTGGGTCGAATCGGGCGCGCTGGGACCAGACTCGTCGATCGGCCCAAGGCAGAGGATGCCGTGCGCCGCGGAGACGGGCAGGGGAACGAGTCCACTGAGGACGGCGTGGAGAACGAACGCATAGAGCGCGACCACCGCAGTGATCGCGCGCAGCGGGGCCCACCCTCCGTGGCCAGCCTGTTTCGCCGGAAGCGTCATCGTCGTTCGGCTTACGCCATCGGCCATCGTTTCGCCACGCCGATTACACGGTGCGACACAGTGCTGTGGCACACGAGCCGCAGTCGAGAGGATGTGTCCGGGGATCACGGGGATAAGCCGTGCCGTGCCACAATGTGGCCGGGTCCCCATGAGTTCTTAACCGTACCCCGACACGGTCGTGACAGGGGGTGTTCCAAGACCTCGGCGCGCATCGCCGGGACCGACGACACCGCACGTCACTTCGTAAATCAGATCAGAGTTCACGTCCGATGCTGAATCAGGCTTTCCACACTCGCGCGCTCGGCTTCGCGCTGCTCGCATCGGCGGCCGTCATCGGCCAGTCGGCGACGGCGCGCGAGGCCGGCGGCTTCGCCCAGGCCGAGTGGGCGCAGGACTACGCCTCGCCCGCCGCCATGCAGGTGCAGCGCTCCTCGACCCCGATCCTGTCGCCCCAGACCGTGGCGGCGACGGAGCAGATGATCGAGCGCTACCGGGACATCGTCAATCGCGGAGGCTGGAAGCCGGTCTCGGGCGCGGATCGCCTGCGCGTCGGCGCCAAGGGGCCGGCCGTGGCCGCTCTGCGCCAGCGCCTGATCGTCACGGGCGATCTCGACCCGGCCTCCGGCGGTTCGGGCGTCTATGATTCCTACGTGGCGGCGGGCGTGAAGCGCTTCCAGGCCCGGCACGGGCTGAGCCAGACCGGCGCCATGAGCCTCACCACCCAGCAGGCCATGAACGTGCCGGCGGACGTGCGCCTGCACCAGCTCGAGATCAACGTGGTTCGCCTGCGCTCCTATGCCGGCAACCTCGGCAACCGCTTCGTCATCACCAACATCCCCGCCGCCCTGGTTCAGACGGTGGAGAACGGCCAGGTCGTGACCCTGCACGCTGCCGGCGTCGGCAAGATCGACCGCCAGTCGCCGATCATGAACACCAAGGCGACGCAGATCAATTTCAATCCCTTCTGGACGGTCCCGGCTTCCATCGTGAAGAAGGACCTCATCCCCAAGATGCAGAAGGACCCGACCTACCTCACCGAGAACAAGATCCGCATCTTCTCGGGTGAGACCGAGATCTCGCCGGCTTCGGTGAACTGGAACTCGGACGAGGGCACGCGCTACCGCTACCGCCAGGATTCGGGCGCCGACTTCAACTCGATGGGCATCGTGCGCATCAACATTCCGAATCCCTACGGCGTGTTCATGCACGACACGAACACCAAGGGCGTGTTCGGCGACGACTTCCGCTTCATCTCCTCGGGCTGCGTCCGCGTGCAGAACGTGCGCGAGTACATCACCTGGCTTCTCAAGGACACGCCCGGCTGGGGCCGCGAGCAGGTCGAGCAGGCCATCGAGAGCGGCAAGCGCGTCGACGCCACCCTGTCGACCCCGGTGCCGGTCTACTGGACGTACATCACCGCCTGGTCGACCCCGGACGGCCTCGTCCAGTTCCGCGACGACATCTACAAGCGTGACGGCGTGAACGTGCCCTCGACCCTCTCGGCCCCGACCCCGGTCGCCAGCGCCGAGCAGGTCCAGAGCTTCGAGCCGGGCGACGAGGAGAACTGAGTTTCCTCACCGGTTTCGCACCCGCTGACGCTCGAGGCCCGCACCCCCAGGTGCGGGCCTCCTTGCATTCTGCGGGTCTCCTTGCATTCTGCGGGCTGTGTTGCGTCGTGCGGGCCTTTTTGCCTCGTGTATGCGACGCCACGACACGGGTTGTTGTCGCGTCGACTCAGCGTGCCGCGCTCTGTGCTGAATTTTTTTGAGCACACGCAAAAAAATGCCTGTGCTTGGCCTCGGAACTCGTCGCGTGTAGTAATCCAGCCTTCGAACGCCCGCCCGCCAACGCCAGCGGATTACGGGTGCGTCCGCCCGTTCAACAATCGAGGCTTTCCATGAGCGCCGGTACTGCTGCCGACAAGCACTTCTCCAACACCTTCTTCGCTGCTCCCCTCGCGGACGCGGATCCGGAGATCGCCCAGGCGGTGGCCCAGGAACTCGGCCGCCAGCAGCACGAGATCGAGCTGATCGCCTCCGAGAACATCGTCTCGCGCGCGGTTCTCGAGGCGCAGGGCTCGGTGCTGACGAACAAGTACGCCGAGGGCTATCCGGGCCGTCGCTACTACGGCGGCTGCCAGTTCGTCGACATCGCCGAGAACCTGGCCATCGATCGCGCCAAGCGCCTGTTCAACTGCGGCTTCGCCAACGTGCAGCCGAACTCCGGCAGCCAGGCGAACCAGGGCGTGTTCCTGGCCCTGATGCAGCCGGGCGACACCTTCCTCGGCCTCGACCTCGCGGCCGGCGGCCACCTCACCCACGGCGCCCCCCCGAACGTCTCCGGCAAGTGGTTCAAGCCGGTCTCCTACACCGTGCGCCGTGACGACCAGCGCATCGACATGGAGCAGGTCGAGGCCCTCGCCCACGAGCACAAGCCCAAGGTGATCATCGCCGGCGGCTCCGGCTACCCGCGCCACTGGGACTTCGCCAAGTTCCGTGAGATCGCCGACGCCGTCGGCGCCTACTTCTTCGTCGACGCGGCCCACTTCGCGGGCCTGATCGCGGCCGGCGTGCATCCGTCGCCGTTCCCGCATGCCCACGTCGTGACCACGACGACCCACAAGACCCTGCGCGGCCCGCGCGGCGGCATGATCCTGACGAACGACGAGGCGCTGGCCAAGAAGTTCAACTCGGCGATCTTCCCCGGCATCCAGGGCGGCCCGCTCATGCACGTCATCGCCGGCAAGGCCGTGGCCTTCGGCGAGGCGCTCAAGCCCGAGTTCAAGATCTACGCCAAGCAGGTGATCGAGAACGCCAAGGCGCTGGCCGACACCCTGATGACGAGCGGCTACAACATCACCTCGGGCGGCACCGACAACCACCTCATGCTGGTCGACCTCACCAGCAAGGGCTTGACCGGCAAGGCGGCGGAAGCGGCCCTCAGCCGCGCCGACATCACCTGCAACAAGAACGGCGTGCCGTTCGACACGCAGAAGCCCACCATCACCTCGGGCATCCGCCTCGGCACCCCGGCCGGCACCTCGCGCGGCTTCGGCGTTGCCGAATTCAAGCAGATCGGCAGCCTCATCGTCGAGGTTCTCGATGGCCTCGTGGCCAAGGGCGATGAGGGCGATGCCGCGGTCGAGGCGAGCGTGAAGCAGCGGGTGCACGCCCTGACCGACCGGTTCCCGATCTACGGCTGAGGCGCAACGCCCCGCCCACGGGCGCTCGGGGACGCTTGAACCGGCGCCCCCCACCATGCCATGCAACGGCCGCGGACCATCGGGTCCGCGGCCGTTGCCTTTTCCAACGCTCCCTCTTCCCAGGTGTCCGTCCGATGCGGTGTCCCTATTGCGGCGGTCCCGACACCCAGGTGAAGGATTCGCGGCCGAGCGACGACGCGGCGGCGATCCGCCGGCGCCGGGTCTGCCCGGATTGCGGCGGGCGCTTCACCACCTTCGAGCGCGTGCAGCTGCGGGAACTCACCGTGCTGAAGCGCTCGGGCAAGCGCGTGCCCTTCGACCGCGACAAGCTCCAGCGCTCGATCGGGGTCGCCCTGCGCAAGCGCCCGGTGGACCCCGAGCGGATCGAGCGCCTCGTCAGCGGCATCACCCGGCAGCTGGAGAGCAGCGGCGAGGCCGAGATCGGCAGCGAGGCCATCGGCGAACTCGTGATGGAGGGCCTGAAGGGGCTCGATGACGTCGCCTACGTGCGCTTCGCTTCGGTCTACAAGAATTTCCGCGAGGCCAGCGACTTCAAGGCGTTGCTCGGGACCCTGTCCGATCCGGTCGCCGCGACGGGCACGGGGGCGCCGCGCGGGGAGGGCGGAACCGCGACCGAAGGCTCGGCCGAGGAGCTGTCCGCGACGGTCACGCCGCTCCGGCCGAAGCGCCAGCCGAAGTCGCGGGCGTGAGGGACGAAGGCATGGAGACCGTCGGCGTGAAGACCGTCGGGATGAAGACCGTCGGGATGGAGACCGCCGGGGTGGAGACCCTGGGCCGGGGCGAGACCGACCGCCGCTACATGCGCCTCGCGCTCGCCCTCGGGCACCGCAATCTCGGACGCACCTGGCCGAACCCATCCGTCGGCGCCGTGGTCGTGGCGGGTCCGCCCGGCGCGGAGCGGATCGTCGGGCAGGGCACGACGGCCCCCGGCGGACGCCCGCACGCGGAGCCGACCGCCCTCGCCATGGCGGGGGAGGCGGCCCGCGGCGCAACGCTCTACGTCAGCCTCGAGCCGTGCTCCCACCACGGCCGTACCCCGCCCTGCACCGACGCCATCGTGGCGGCCGGCATCGCCCGCGTCGTCACGGCCCTGGAAGATCCCGATCCGCGGGTCGCCGGACGCGGCCACAGCCTCCTGGCCGCCGCCGGCATCGCGGTGACCACGGGCGTCCTGGCGCAAGAGGCCGCCCGCGATCATCGCGGGCACGTCACCCGCGTGACGCGGGGTCGGCCGAGCCTGCACCTCAAGCTCGCCCAGACCCAGGATGGTTTTGCAGGCGCACCCGCCGAGCGCCTGCGGATCACCGGGCCCATCGCCGACGGCGCCGTGCATCTCTGGCGGGCGCACGCGGATGCGATCCTGGTCGGCATCGGCACTGCGCGGGCCGATGATCCCTCCCTCACGGTCCGGCTGCCCGGCCTATCGGATCGCTCGCCCCTGCGCGTCGTGCTGGATTCGAGCCTGCGCCTGCTGCCCTCCACCACGCTCGTGCGCAGCGCCCGCGACGTGGAGACCCTGATCCTCACCACGCGTCGCGCGCCGGTCCACGCCAAGCGCATGCTGGCGTCCTTCGGCGTCGAGGTGATCGGCGTCGATGCCGACGGCGCGGGACAGGTCGACCTGCACGCCGCCCTGCGGGCGCTGGCCGAGCGGGGCGTGACGCGGCTCTGCTGCGAAGGCGGCCCGCACCTCGCCGATGCTCTGGCGGGCGCCGACCTCGTCGACGTCTTCACCCTCATCACCGGCCCGGGGCGGCTCGGTGACACCGGCGGCCTGCCGGCCATCGGCCCGGTGCTTCAGAATCGGCTCGACGAACACCATCTCGGGATTGTCGAATCCCGGTTGTTCGGTCCCGACCGGGCCGTCACCTACGAGCGGAGCGCCTGAGATGTTCACCGGTCTCGTCACGGATGTCGGAGAGGTCGTGTCGGTCGCCGGCGACGATCGCCTGCGCCGCATCCGCATCCGCTCACACTACGATCCGGCCACGATCGCGCTGGGCGCCTCCATCGCCTGCTCGGGTCCCTGCCTCACGGCGGTCGCGGTCGAGCCGACGGCGGAGGGCTGCATCTTCGCCGTCGATGCCGCGGCCGAGACGCTGGCCCGGACCCATGTGGGGACCTGGCGCGAGGGACGTCGCGTGAATCTCGAGCGCTCCCTGAAGATCGGCGACGAGCTCGGCGGGCACCTCGTCACCGGCCACGTCGACGGCCTCGCCGAACTCGTGTCCCGCGATCCCGTCACGGGCGGCGCGGGGGATCCGCAATGGGCCCCCTCGGACCGGTTCACGCTGCGGGCCCCGGCTCCGCTCGCACGCTTCATCGCCGAGAAGGGCTCTGTCTGCCTCGATGGCACCTCGCTGACGGTGAACACGGTGGATGGCGACCTGTTCTCGGTGCTCCTCATCCCGCACACCCTGGCGGTGACCACCTGGGGCGAGCGGCGGGCCGGGGACGGGCTCAACCTCGAGGTCGATCTCATCGCCCGCTACGCCGCGCGCCTGTCCGAGAGCCGGGCCGCGGTCGAGGCCTGAACGCAGCCGCGGCCCGGAGCCCCGATTCGCGGGGGCCGTGCTTGTCGCCGCGGCGCCCAGGGTCTATCGCTCGCGCCTGCGGGCGCAGGACACGTCCGGCCGGTCGAGCCTTGCGCGCCGACGGATCCCCCGGGGTCCCGGCGGGCGCGCCCGGTCCCGGCCGCTCTGCCGTCCGCCGACCGTGTCCCGTGAAGGCCCCTCGATGGTATCGCTCGCCTACGCTTCCCGCACCGCTCCCGCCAACGTCAAGGGCGCGCGCGTCCTCGTGGTCGAGGCCCGCTACTACGAAGATCTCGCGGACGAGCTCCTGGCCGGTGCGGAGGGCGCCCTGGCGGCAGCCGAAGCCGTGGCGACGGTGGTGACCGTGCCGGGCGCCCTGGAGATTCCCGCCGCCATCGCGATCCTGGTCGAGGCCGCGGCCCGCGCCGGCCAGCCCTACGACGCCGTCGTGGCGCTCGGCTGCGTCATCCGCGGCGAGACCGGGCATTACGACATCGTCGCGGGCGAGAGCGCGCGGGCCCTGATGGACCTGTCCGTCACCCTGCGCCTGCCGCTGGGCAACGGCATCCTGACGGTGGAGACGGAAGCGCAGGCCCAGGCCCGCGCCCGGGTCGCCGAACTGAACAAGGGCGGCGGTGCCGCCGAGGCCGCGCTCGCGGTGCTGTCGCTGAAGCGCGACGCGTCGGCGGCGTCGGTCGGAGAGGATTGAGCATCATGGCCAACGACCCCGGGATGAAGACCGCCGAACGCAGCGGCGCGCGCCTCTCCGTCGTGCAGGCGCTCTACGACATGGAGATCTCGGGCAAGGGCGTAATCGAGGCGCTCGCCGAGTTCGAGACCTTCTGGATCGGCCGCGAGGTCGACGGCATCGAGCATCCCGCCGCCGAGATCGCCTTCTTCCGCGACCTGCTGCGCGGTGTCGTCGATGAGCAGCGCGCCATCGATCCGATCCTGGACGGGGCACTGGCCGCGGGCTGGCCGCTCAAGCGCATCGAGGCGGTGCTGCGTGCCATCCTGCGGGCGGGTGCCTACGAGCTCATGTCGCGCCGCGACGTGCCGGCCCGGGTCGTCATCTCCGAATATGTCGACGTCGCCCACAGCTTCTACGGCGGCGACGAGCCCGGCATGGTCAACGGCGTCCTCGACAAGGTGGCCCGGGACGTGCGCGGCAACGAATTCGCCGGCCTGCCGGCCTCCGGCCGGGCCTGAGCCCCGTGGCTCGGCCCGACGAGGACGGGCTGATCGCACGCTACTTCGCGCCCCTGGCCGGCCCCGGTGCGGACGGCCTGCGCGACGACGCCGCCACCCTGTCGCCCAGTCCCGGCTGCGACCTCGTGCTGACGGCCGACGCTATCGTGGCCGGGGTGCACTACTTTCCCGACGATCCACCGGGTTCGATCGCGCGCAAGGCCCTCGGCGTCAACGTCTCGGACCTCGCCGCCAAGGGCGCACGTCCGCGCGGCATCCTGCTGACCCTGGCCCTGCCCGATGATTGGACCGAGGCCTGGCTGGCCGCCTTCGCGGCCGGCCTCGCCGATGGCCTCGCGGTCTTCGGCCTCGACCTCCTCGGCGGCGATACCGTGCGGGCCGCCGGCCCGGCGCTCATCGGTGTGACGGCGATCGGCGAAGTCCCGGCGGGTGGGATCGTCCGGCGCGGGACGGCGCGGGTCGGTGACCTGATCTGCGTCAGCGGCACCATCGGGGATGCGGCCCTGGGCCTGATCCTGCGCCGACCCGATGCGCCGGCCTGGGCGGGCGCACTCGGCGCGGCGGATCGCGACGCGCTCATCGATCGCTACTGGCATCCCCGCCCACGCATCGGCCTCGCGACGGTCCTGCGCCGCTACGCCCGGGCCGCGATGGATGTTTCGGACGGTCTCGCCGGTGATCTGACCAAGATGCTGAAGGGGAAGGGGCGCTCCGCACGGATCGAACTCGCCCGCGTCCCGCTCTCGCCGGCCGCCGCGAGGGCCCTGGCACGGGAGCCGGCCCTCCTGACCCCGATCGTGACGGGCGGCGATGATTACGAGATCCTCTGCGCCGTCGCACCCGGGAACCTGGACGCCTGCCTGGCGGCAGCCGCCGCCGCCGGAACGCCCCTGACCTGCATCGGCACGGTCACGGCCGATTCCGCGGCGCCGGTCTTCCACGACGCCGACGGCACGCCGCGCGCGCTCGGAACCGGCTCCTTCAGCCACTTCTGAGACGCCGGCTCCTCCGCGCGGCGCCGGTCCCGACGGTCGCGAGCGGACTGCTACTCCCGCGAGAACTGATGCCGATCGCCGCGAATGCTGCGACGCACAATTATTCGCGCCTGAAAAAGCTAAGCAGCATTTGCCAGCGCCGGTGAAGTTTGGCACTCAGAGCAGGCATTCCTTGGGAGGAGATGCACAACAACAGCAACATGACGCGCAGCGGAGACGCTGGCGCGAACGATGACCTTCGCACGCACGAAGCGCTGCGCACGCACGGAAACCACGGCCACGAAGTCCAACAACGCCACGACAGACCCGCACGGGCATCGCCAATCAAGGACGGTCGAATGACAGCTTTGTTGCTTATCATCCTGGGCGGGCTGTGCGCCGTCGCCTATGGCATCCTCACGATCAACGACGTGATGAAGCGGGACGCCGGCACCCAGCGCATGCAGGAGATCGCGGGGGCGATCGCCGAGGGTGCGCAGGCCTATCTCCGGCGCCAATACGCCACCATCGCGATCGTCGGGCTCGTGCTGTTCGTGGCCCTCGCCTACTTCCTCGGGCTGAAAGTGGGGATCGGCTTCCTGATCGGCGCCGTCCTGTCGGGGGCGGCCGGCTTCATCGGCATGAACGTCTCCGTGCGCGCCAATGTCCGCACCGCGCAGGCGGCCTCCACGTCCCTCGGCGGCGGCCTCGACGTCGCCTTCAAGTCGGGCGCCGTCACCGGCATGTTCGTGGCCGGCCTCGCGCTCCTCGGGGTGGCGCTCTACTACGGCTATCTCACCCGCGTCGCCGGCCTGTCGCCCGCCAGCCGCGACGTCATCGACGCCCTGGTGGCTTTGGGCTTCGGTGCCTCGCTGATCTCGATCTTCGCCCGGCTCGGCGGCGGCATCTTCACCAAGGGTGCCGATGTCGGCGGCGATCTCGTCGGCAAGGTCGAGGCCGGGATCCCGGAGGACGATCCGCGCAACCCCGCCACCATCGCGGACAATGTCGGCGACAACGTCGGTGACTGCGCCGGCATGGCGGCGGACCTGTTCGAGACCTACGCGGTGACCGTGGTCGCCACCATGGTGCTCGCGGCGATCTTCTTCTCCGGCCAGACCGACGTCGCCGGACGCAACGTCCTCGAGGCGATGCTGCTCTATCCGCTGGCCATCGGCTCCTCGTGCATCCTCACCTCGATCGCCGGCACCTACGCGGTGCGGCTCGGCGCCAACCAGTCGATCATGGGCGCGCTCTACAAGGGCCTGGTCACCGCCGGCGCCCTGTCGATCGTGGCCATCGCGGGCGTGAACTACGCCCTGTTCGGCGGCTTCGGCACTGCCTTCACCACGAATGCGGGCGTCACCTTCACCTCCGGCGGCCTCCTCGGCTGCGCCGTGATCGGCCTCGTCATCACGGCGCTGATCGTCGTCATCACCGAATACTACACCGGCACCAACTTCCGGCCGGTGAAGTCCATCGCGGACGCCTCCGTTACCGGCCACGGCACCAACGTGATCCAGGGCCTGGCCATCTCGCTTGAATCCACCGCGCTACCCGCGCTCGTCATCGTCGCGGGCATCATCAGCACCTACTCGCTGGCCGGGCTCTTCGGCATCGCCATCGCGGTCACCGCCATGCTGGCGCTCGCCGGCTTCATCGTGGCCCTCGATGCGTTCGGGCCGGTGACCGACAATGCCGGCGGCATCGCCGAGATGGCGGGCCTGCCACCGGACGTGCGCAAGTCCACCGATGCTCTCGACGCGGTCGGCAACACCACCAAGGCCGTGACCAAGGGCTACGCCATCGGCTCGGCCGGCCTCGGTGCCCTGGTGCTCTTCGCCGCCTACACCTCCGACCTGAACTACTTCATCGCCAATGCGAGCCCGACCCAGTACCGCTTCTTCCAGGGCGTGACGGTCGATTTCTCGCTCTCCAACCCCTACGTCGTCGTCGGCCTGCTGCTGGGCGGCCTGATCCCGTTCCTGTTCGGCGGCATGGCGATGACCGCGGTCGGCCGCGCGGCCGGCGCCGTGGTGGAGGAGGTCCGCCGGCAATTCCGGGAGAAGCCCGGCATCATGCAGGGGACCGACCGGCCGGATTACGGCCGCGCCGTCGACATGCTCACTCGGGCGGCGATCAAGGAGATGATCGTGCCGTCGCTGCTGCCGGTGCTGTCGCCGATCGTGCTGTTTTTCGTGATCCAGGCGATCGCCGGCAAGAGCCAGGCCTTCGCCACGGTGGGGGCGATGCTCCTCGGCGTCATCCTCACCGGCCTGTACGTCGCGGTCTCGATGACCTCGGGCGGCGGCGCCTGGGACAACGCCAAGAAGTACATCGAGGACGGGCATCACGGCGGCAAGGGCTCGGAGGCCCATAAGGCGGCGGTGACCGGCGACACCGTCGGCGACCCCTACAAGGACACGGCCGGCCCCGCCGTGAACCCGGCGATCAAGATTACCAACATCATCGCCCTGCTGCTTCTGGCCGTGCTGGCGCACAGCTGAACGCGAACGACCCCCGGCGGCCTCGGGCCATCGGGGGTCGCGGCAGGTCGCGCGGGCCGCGGCAGGATCACCGCCGCGGCCTTCGTCCGCCCGGTCTCAGGCCGCGTCCGGCATCTGCCCGAGAAGCTTGTCGAGGGTGATCGGGTAGCTTCGCACCCGCACGCCGGTGGCGTTGTAGACCGCGTTGGCCACCGCCGCGCCGACACCGCAGATACCGAGCTCGCCCACCCCCTTCGCCTTCATCGGCGAGGATTGCGGATCGACCTCGTCGAGGAAGATCACCTCCTGATGCGGGATGTCGGCATGCACCGGTACCTCGTAGCCGGCCAGGTCGTGGTTCACGAAAAAGCCGCGCTTGGTGTCGACCGCGAGTTCCTCCATCAGCGCGCCGCCGACGCCCATCGTCATGCCGCCGATGACCTGGCTGCGTGCCGATTTCGGGTTGAGGATGCGCCCGGCCGCGCAGACCGCCAGCATGCGACGCACCCGGATCTCCGCCGTGTCGATATCGACGCCGACCTCGACGAAGTGACCCGCGAAGGTCGATTGCTGCTGCTTCTTGGCGAGGTCGCCGTACTCGATCGAATCCTCGGCCACCAGTTCGCCGTCGCCGGCCGCCTTGGCCAGGGTCTCGGTGCGGTTGCCGGAGCGGACCTGTCCGTCCGCGAACGCCACGTCGGCCGAGTTGAAGCCGAGGCGCTGCGCCACCGCCTCGCGGAGCTGGACGCAGGCCGCATAGACGCCGGCGGTGGAGTTGTTCGCACCGAACTGTCCGCCCGAGCCGGCCGAGACCGGGAAGGATGAATCGCCGAGGCGGATCACGACCTTGTCCAGGCCCACGCCCATCATCTCGGCGGCGGTCTGGGCGATGATCGTGTAGGAGCCGGTGCCAATATCAGTCATGTCCGTCTCGACCGTGACCATGCCGTCGCGCCCGAGGCGGACACGGGCGCCCGACTTCATCAGCAAGTTGTTGCGGAAGCCGGCCGCCATGCCGATGCCGACGAGCCAGCGCCCGTCGCGAACCTGGCCGGGCTTCGGGTTGCGGGCCGACCAGTTGAACGTCTCGGCGCCGAGCTTGAGGCAGCCGACGAGGTTGCGGTGGGAGAACGGGCGCTCCGGATGACCCGGATCGACCTGGGTGTCGTTGCGGACACGGAAGGCGACCGGGTCCATGCCCAGCTTCTCGGCCATCTCGTCCATGGCGATCTCGAGGGCCATCAGGCCCGGCGCCTCGCCCGGCGCCCGCATCGAATTGCCCTCGGGCAGGTCGAGATGGGCGAGCTTCATCGCCGTCAGGCGATTGGCGCCGGCGTAGAGGAGCTTGGTCTGGTCCACCGCCGTCTCCGGCTTGCCCTTCGGCAGGTTGCCCGAGGTGCTCTCGTGCGCAATGGCGGTGATCGTCCCGTCCGGGGTCGCACCGATGCGGATGCGCTGGATCGTGGCCGGCCGGTGCGTGGTGTTGTTGGCCACCAGCGGCCGGGTGAGGGCGACCTTGACCGGCCGGCCGGCGGCCTTGGCGGCGAGGGCCGCCACCACGGCATCGGAGCGCACGAACAGCTTACCCCCGAAGCCGCCGCCGATATAGGGCGAGTCGACGCGGATCGAGGCCTCCGGAATGCTGAGGATCTTGGCGATGCTGCCCTTGGTCCAGGCGATCATCTGGTTGGAGGTCCAGAGGGTGAGCTTGTCGCCCTCCCAGGCGGCGATGGTCGCGTGCGGCTCCATCATCGCGTGGCTCTCGTCGGGGGTCGTGTAGGTCTCGTCGAACGTGACGGGCGCCGACGCGAAGGCCCCCTCGAAGTCTCCGGCGCGGTCTTCGCTACCGCCGCCGCTGCCCTCGCCGCTGTCGCCGGGAACCGGCTTGGCGGACGACGCCACGGCCTCGAGGTCGAACTGACCGGCCTCGCGGGCATAATCGACCTTGACGAGGAACGCCGCGGCCCGCGCCTGCTCGAACGTCTCGGCCACAACGACCGCGATGGCCTGATGGTAATGCTGGATCTGCGCTCCGCCGAAGAGGTTCGCGGCGTTCATCCGGCCGAGACCGAGGGCCGGCATGTCCAGGGTGGTGACGATGGCGACGACACCGGGCGACGCCTTGGCGGCCGCCGTGTCGATGGCGCGGATACGGCCCTTGGCGATGCCGGCACCGAGCACGTAGCCGTAGGCCTGGTTCGCCACCACGTCGTGGCGCTCATAGGCGTAGGGCGCCGTCCCGGTGGTCTTGAACTTGCCGTCGATGCGATCGGTGGCCTTGCCGACGACCTTGAGCTGGTCGATCGGGTTCTGGCCCGCGGGGGTATCGAACTTCATGGATCAGGCCCTCGCTTCGTTCAGCGCGGCGCCGAGCGTGCGCTCGGCCAGCGTCAGCTTGTAGGCGTTGTCGTGGGTCGGCTTGGCACCGGCGAAGACCTGTGCGGTCACCGCCTTGGCGCCCCGGGCCATCTCGCCCTCCGCCGCCTCCACCCGCCAGGGCTTGTGTGCCACGCCGCCGAAGGCCGCCCGGCCGCTGCCGTCCGGCTGGACCAATGCCGCCACGGAAACCAGGGCGTAGGCGTAGGACGCGCGATCCCGAACCTTGCGGTAGATGTGCGCGCCGCCCAGGGGCTTCGGCAGCGTCACCGCCGTGATCAGCTCGCCCGGCGCCAGCGTGGTGTCGACCTCCGGCCGGTCGCCCGGCAGGCGGTGGAAGTCGGCAATCGGGATCTTTCGCGAGGCGCCCTTGGCATCGACGGTCTCGACGGTGGCGTCGAGCACGCGCATCGCCACCGCCATGTCGCCGGGATGGGTGGCGATGCAGGCCTCGCTGGCACCGATGACGGCGAGTTGGCGCGAGACGCCGTCGAGGGCCGAGCAGCCGGATCCCGGCTGGCGCTTATTGCAGGCCTGGGCGGTGTCGTAGAAATACGGGCACCGGGTGCGCTGCAGGAGGTTGCCGGCGGTGGTCGCCTTGTTGCGCAGCTGACCGGAGGCCCCCGCGAGCAGGGCGCGCGAGAGGACCGCGTAGTCCTTGCGCACGCGAGCATCGGATGCGAGGTCGGTGTTGCGGACGAGGGCGCCGACGCGCAGGCCGCCCTCCGGCGTGGCCTCGATCGTGTCGAGCCCGAGGCCGTTGACGTCGACCAGGTGGGTCGGCGTCTCGATCTGCAGCTTCATCAGGTCGAGGAGGTTCGTGCCACCCGCGATGAACTTGGCGTTCGGGTTGCGGGACACGGCGGCGGCGGCGTCCGCGGGCGAGTTCGGGCGCTCGTAGGTGAAAGACTTCATGCGGGCCTCCCGGCAACCTCGGTCATCGCCTCGACGATGTTGGAATAGGCGCCGCAGCGGCAGATGTTGCCGCTCATGCGCTCGCGGATCTCGGCGTCCGTGACCTGCATCGGGGCGTTGAGATCGGCCGTGACGTGGCTCGGGATGCCGGCCTTGATCTCGGCGAGCACGGCGACGCCGGAGCAGATCTGGCCCGGGGTGCAGTAGCCGCACTGGTAGCCGTCATGCTTGATGAAGGCGGCCTGCATCGGGTGCAGGGCGTCGGGCTGGCCGAGCCCCTCAATGGTGGTGATCTCCGACCCCTGGTGCATCACCGCGAGGGTCAGGCAGGAATTGATGCGCCGGCCGTCGACGATCATCGTGCAGGCGCCGCACTGGCCGTGGTCGCAGCCCTTCTTGGAGCCGGTCAGGTGCAGGTGCTCGCGCGCGGCGTCGAGCAGGCTGGTGCGGGTGTCGAGTTCAAGCTCGCGGCGCTGACCGTTCACCGTCAGCGACACCTTCGCCAGCACGGGCTGTTCCGGACCGGCAGTCTCGGGCCGACCCTCGGCCCGCGCGGGGACCGCGGCCAGGGCCGCACAGGCCGTTGCTCCGGCCATGACGTCACGTCGACTCAATTCATTCTCTCCGAAACTTGGCATGGCGTTCTCTGAACCTGAAGCGGGAGGAGGCTGCCAGCGGACGGGCGCCCGGTTACGTCGCAGGCCAGGAGAACGCTCGGTGGGGCGATCTTGGTCCGGGGCGTGACACGGAACCGCGCGGGATCCGTCCAGACGTGCGCCTGCCTTCTGCGAGGAGTGCTCAGCGAGAACGCAGAACTCGGGCCGTCGGTCCCTGGAATTTCTCCAGAGTGGGAAGACGTGAACCTTCGTGTGCGCCCGAACACCTCGAGAGGTCGCAAGGCCCGACGTCCGCTGCTTGCGCAGTCACCGGCGGCAGGCTGCAAGATTTCGTGGGCCGTCGATGAGAGGACCCGGCGACACAGAGAGGACCCAAGAAGCACTTGGCCCTCGCCTCGACGATGAGCGCCGGGTGAGGTCTTGCGGGAGGAGACTTTGCAGCGGTGTCCGGCAGGCGCAGTGTGCGGCCGACGCGACACGCAGGGGGCCGGCACCATGGACCGCAACACGCTCGGGATGACGATGCACCGTCGTCGGCTGCTGTCAGGCAGCGGCGCCGCTCTGGCATCGATGACCTGGCCGGTTCGCGCGGCCGAGACGGTGCCGGGCACCGACATCACCGGGCGCCTCGCCCGCTACATGGTGGCGGCCCGCGAGGCTCCGCTGCCACCGGAGGTGATGACCGCCTGCAAGCATCGCATCCTCGACACCTTCGGAGCGATGCTCTCGGGTGCCCGGATGCGACCCGGCACGATGGCCGCCGGCTACGTCCGTGGGCAGGGCGGCGTCGCGCAGTGCAGCGTCGTCGGCACCGATCTGCGGACCAGCGCGATCAACGCCGCCCTGGCCAATGCCATGTGCGCCCATGCGGACGAGACCGATGATTTCGAGCCCGTGACCAAGGCACATCCGGGTTCGGCGACGGTCCCGGCGGCGCTGGCCATCGCCGAGCGGGACGGCCGGTCCGGCGAGGAGATGCTGCGCGCCGTCGCCCTGGGCTACGACCTCTGCTGCCGCCTGCTGATGGCGCTCGGCCCCGACCTCGTGCGCGGCAGCCATCGCAGTGCCGAGGGCACGAGTTCCACCTTTGGCGCCCTCGGGGCGGCTTCGTCCCTGGCCCGCCTCGACGAGCAACGCACGCGGTTCGCCCTCTCCTACGCGGCCCAGCAGGTCTCGGGACTCTGGAGCTGGGTCAAGGACGAGGACCACATCGAGAAGGCGTTCGACTTCGCCGGCATGGGCGCCCGCAACGGCGTGACCGCCGTCAGCATGGTCGAGGCGGGTCTCACCGGCGTCGCCGACGTCCTCGACGGGACCCACAACCTGTTCATCGCCCTGTCGAGCGCCCCGAAGCCCGAAGCGATGGTGGCGGATCTCGGGACGCGCTTCTACGTCGCCGAGACGGCCATCAAGACGTTCTCGGTCGGCTACCCGATCCAGTCGCCCCTCGATGCGGTGCTGACCCTGCGGACGGAGCATGGCCTGAGCGCCGAGGACGTCCGGCACGTCCGCGTCAGCCTGCCCACGGACGCCATCGGCATCGTCGGGCATAGCGCCATGCCGGACGTGAGCTGCCAGCACCTCGTCGCCCTCGCGCTGGTGCGCGGCGGCGTTTCCTTCGCCGACAGCCACGACGCCACCCTGATGCAGGATCCGGCGATCCGGGCGGTCCGCGACCGGATCGAACTCGTCGGCGATCCCACCCTGATGATGCCCGAGGCCCCGCGCAGCGCACGGGTGGTGCTCACCCTGTCCGACGGCCGCACCGTCGAACACATGACCAAGTATCCGCCCGGTACGAAGGAGAATCCCCTGAGCACCGAGCGGGTCAGCGCGAAGGTCCGGGATCTCATCGTCCCGGTCATCGGCGCCGGCAAAGCCGACGATCTCATCGGCCGCCTGAACGCCCTGGAAACCGTCGCCGACATCCGCACGCTGTCGCCCCTGCTGACGGCTTGAGGCGGTCTCGCCGCGGGCGACCCGGTGCCCTAGCTGTTGGCGCACGCCGTCTCATCCGATCGTCCGTCTTCCGACCCGGTCGTCTCGGCAAACCAGACGTCTTGGCAATTCAGTCTTTTTGGTAATCCAGTCTTCTTGGCAAAGGTGCGTGATGCAAAAGGAATTTCGGTGGTTCGGCCGGGCGGCATTGCCCGTCCTCGCGCTGGCCGCGAGCGCGGGCGCCGCGAGCGCCGACTGCATCCGGCACGTCTATAACCGTTCGCCCCTGACGCTGGTGGGCGCGCAGCAGGGCGGCCCGTCCTTCGTGGTCAGACCCGGCACGTCGCGCGCGATCCGGCTCTCGGGCCCCGGCAGCCTCGAGCTGTCGGGCTACTGCGATGCCTATGGAGCCCGAGGTGGTGACGGGGCCGGAGGTGCCGCGGTGCAAACGTCGCTGCGATACACCGCCGTCCTCGATCGCTGCTACATGGAGATCGGCCACGATTTCTTCGACCGCGAGCTCGGGCGCGGGTTCCTGCCCCGGGACAGCATCGAGCCGTTCACCGTCAACAATCCGAAGCAGGGCGACGTCGTGCTCTATACGGATCGGGCGATCTGCCGATCCCGCTAGGGGCGGCTTCGGTCAGATGGGGTGCGGCACCTCGGGCTTCAGCTTCAGGGGCCGCGCCAGTTTCTTGGAGAGGCGCCCGGCCGCTTCGACCGCCGCACCCTCCGCATTCTCGGCCGCGACGATCGCCAGGGCCGCGTCCTGCGCGGAGGTCAGCACCGCGTAGACGCGCAAGGCCTCGCGGCGCTGCTTCACGGCGACCAGAAAGACGTGGCTCTTGGCCCGCTTGCCCTTGTCGTCGGAAACGGCCTCGGCGGATGAACGACGCCGGCTCAAGGACGGACCGGCATCCGCTGGAGACAAGCGGCCGGCACGGCGCAGGTGGCCTCGCTTGCGTTGATCACGATCTCGTCCTCCCTCCGTCGTTTCACGGTCCCGACGACGTCCCGGACCGGGGGGAGGGCGACGCGCGTTCGTGGTCCCAAACGCCCGAATGGCGCCGCGAGATCCGCCGTCGAAGAGCGCGTTTCACGGACCCTGAACCGCAATCGTTTCCCAACCCAACATCCCGGCGCGGTCATGCCGCGAGGGTTGCGGGTCATCATGCATGCCTAGCCGGATTCGGGAAGATCATCGACCGTGATCACCCCGGGATGACTCCGAAGTTTCTGTGCGATGTCTTCCACGGAGCCGCGCGACAGCGGGACGAAGGTGATCCGTGTCTCGTCGAATTCAGCGTCGGACCCGCGCCGCGTCACGAATTGACGGATCCGGGACGGGCGCACGCCGGACACGGCCTGGACCGTCTCCATGGAGATGCAGCCGGGCTTGGCCACCACGCGGAGCGGCCGGACATGCATCCGGTCGTGGTAGCGCGCCTGCAGGGGCTTCATCCCGACCAGGATCACCAGCAGGATCACCGTGGTGGCGATGCCCGCCACGTAGAGGCCGCCGCCGACCGCCAGGCCGACGGCCGCCACGGCCCAGAGGCTCGCGGCGGTGGTGAGCCCCTTCACCACTTCGCCTCGGAGGAGAATCGTCCCCGCCCCGAGAAAGCCGATGCCGGAGACGACCTGGGCGGCCATGCGCGAGGGATCGAGGCTGACGTTCTGCGTTCCCAGCACGTCGGCGAATCCGAAGGCCGAGACGATCATGATCAGGCAGGCGCCGACGCCGACCAGCATGTGCGTGCGCATGCCCGCAGCCCAGAGCAGGCGCTCGCGTTCGATGCCGATCAGCCCGCTCAGAATCGCGGCCAGGAGCAGGCGCCAGACGATCTCGACGTTACCCAGCATCCCCGGGTCACCTCCCATCCCGATGTCACGCGCCGGCCGAACCGGGCGTCAGCCGACCAAGGCGGTCACGGCGTAGCAGGCTGCGGCGATCAGGGCGGCGGCCGGCAGCGTCAGAACCCAGGCCACCACGATGTTGCTGGCGACGCCCCAGCGAACCGCCGAGGTCCGCCGCGCCGCGCCGACGCCGATGATCGCACCCGTAATGGTGTGGGTCGTGGAGACCGGTACCCCGAGCCAGGTGGCGGCAAACAGGGTGATCGCGCCCCCGGTCTCGGCACAGAACCCCTGCATCGGGTTCAGGCGCGTGATCTTCGAGCCCATGGTGTGCACGATGCGCCAGCCGCCGAGCAGCGTGCCCAGCGCCATCGCGGACTGGCAGGAGATCACCACCCACAGGGGAATGTGAAAGGATGCGCCGAGGTGGCCCTGCGAGTAGAGCAGCACCGCGATGATCCCCATGGTCTTCTGCGCATCGTTGCCGCCGTGGCCCAGGGAGTAGAGCGAGGCCGAGACGAACTGCAGGGCGCGGAAGCGCCGGTCGACCGCGAACGGCGTGGCACGCACGCAGAGCCAGGAGACCACGAGCACCAGGAGGAGCGCGAGCAGGAAGCCGAGGAGGGGGGAGAGGACGATGGCGGCGGCCGTCTTCGTCAGCCCGCTCCAGACCACCGCACTGAACCCGGCCTTGGCGACGCCGGCGCCGATGAGGCCGCCCACCAGGGCGTGCGAGCTGCTCGACGGGATCCCGAAGACCCAGGTGACGATGTTCCAGGCGATGGCGCCCATCAGCGCGCTGAAGATCACCCGGGGATCGATGATCCCCGCATCGACGATCCCGGTGCCGAGGGTCTGGGCCACGTGCAGGCCGAAGAACAGGAACGCGATGAAGTTGAAGAACGCCGCCCACAGCACCGCGAATTGCGGCCTCAGCACCCGCGTCGACACGATGGTGGCGATGGAATTGGCCGCATCGTGCAGCCCGTTGAGAAAATCGAAAAACAGTGCGACGGCGATCAGGCCGACGAGGGCGGGCAGGGCGAGCGCGGCGGCGTCGGTCATCGGGTCGCCTACACGTTCTCGATCACGATGCCGCTGATCTCGTTGGCGACGTCCTCGAAGCGATCCACCACGTCCTCGAGGTGACCGTAGATCTCCGCGCCGATCAGGTAGGCCATCGTGTCGCCGTCCCCGCCATCCTTGCGGTGGGCCTGGTAGAGCGCCCTGAGACCGCGCTCCTGCATCTCGTCCGAGCGTCCCTCGACCCGGGTGATCTGCTCGGTCAGGGTGTTGATGCGCCCGGCATGGGTTCCGACGGCCGTGAGCAGGGGGATGGCCTCGGCGGTGAGCCGGGCCGCCTCGATCACTGTGCCGCCCATCTCCTGCATCAGAGGCTCGAAGCTGCGGACCTCGTAGAGGGCGATCGTCTTCACCGTCTTGTTCATCTGGTCGATGGCGTCGTCCATCGATTGGATCAGGTCCTTGATGTCGCCCCGGTCGAACGGCGTGATGAAGCTTCGGCGCACCGCGAGCAGGACCTCGGCGGTGATGGTGTCGGCCTCATGCTCGTGCTCCACCACCTGCTGGCAGTAGCGCGGAACGGCGTCGCCGCCCTGGAGCACACCCTGCAGCGCCTCGGCGCCGGCCACGAGGGTGCGCGAATGCCGCTCGAACAGGTCGAAGAACCGGTCCTCGCGCGGCATCAACGCCTTGAACCAACCCAGCATCCCCGACTCCGGCCTCACCCTGCTTCATTAGCCAACTAGAGTTCTTGTGCGCGCGTGACCAGAGCCCTTGCGGGCTTTGCCGTGGCTCGACGCCCGGGCGATCACCCGCCGACGACGCTGCGGATGGTGAAGCTGGACTGGATGCGGGCGACGCCGGGCAGCTTCGAGAGCACCGACCGGTGCAGTTGCTCGTATTCCGCCATGTCGGCGACGCGTATCTTCAGGAGATAATCGGAATCGCCGGTCATCAGGTAGCAATCCTGGATGTCGGGGCAGCGCCGCACGGCCGCCTCGAACCGGTTGAGGCAGTCCTCGGTCTGCCGCTCCAGGGCGATCCGGGTCATCACCACCAGGCCGGCGGAGCCGGGCCCGTCGAGAAGCACGGTGTAGCCGCGGATCGTGCCGTCGCGCTCCAGCATCCGCAGGCGCCGCAAGCAGGCGGAGGCCGACAGACCGACGCGCTGCGCCAGCGCGGCATTCGGGATCCGCGCATCCTCCCGAAGAACCCGGATGATGGCGTGATCGATCGCGTCGGGCGGCATCGGCATCCTCGGGCAGTGTGTCCCATGATCGTGCATCGTATCGCAGGATCGTGCGTCGATCCACGCTTCGGTGGCAGAACCTGCACGATCTTCGCTGCACCGCTCGCACGATCGGGTGTTTCTGTTGCGGTGAGACCGGAGCGATCGGGGCGGCGAGCGGCATGGCCCCGCTTCTGCTTGGCGTTCCCGGCCTACGTGGAGACGTGCGATGCGGGTCCTGATTCTCGGAAGCGGCGTGGTCGGCGTCAGCACCGCCTATTACCTCGCCAAGGCCGGCCATGCCGTCACGGTGATCGACCGGCAGCCCGCCGCCGGCATGGAGACGAGCTTCGCCAATGCGGGCCAGGTCTCGCCGGGCTACTCGGCCCCCTGGGCGGCCCCCGGCATTCCGATCAAGGCGATGAAGTGGCTGATGATGCGCCACCGGCCGCTGGTGCTGTGGCCGACCGTCGAGCCGCGCTTCTATGGCTGGCTCGCGCGCATGCTCGCAAACTGCACCGAGGAGGCGTATATCCGCAACAAGGGCCGCATGGTCCGGCTCGCCGAGTACAGCCGGGACGTCCTGCGCGATCTGCGGACCGAAACCGCGATCGCCTACGACCACCGCACCCGCGGCACCCTCCAACTCTTCCGCACGCAGAAACAGCTCGACCATGTCGGCGACGACACCCGAGTCCTCGATACCTACGGCGTCGCCTACGCGGTGCTGGACCCGGCCGGATGCATCGCGGCCGAGCCGGCGCTGGCCGGCGTTCGCGGCACGATCGTCGGGGGCCTTCGCCTCACCGGTGACGAGACCGGCGACGCCCACCTGTTCACGCAGAGCCTCGCGGACCTGTGCGAGCGGATGGGCGTCCGTTTCCGCTACGGGACGCGCATCGATCGCCTCGAGAACGCGGGCGACACGGTGACGGGGGTGGTCTGCGGGTCCGAGACGCTGCGGGCCGATGCCTACGTCGCCGCCATGGGCTCCTTCACGCCCCGTCTTCTCCAGCCCCTCGGGCTTCGGCTGCCGATCTATCCCGTGAAGGGCTACTCGCTCACCCTGCCGGTCACCGACCCGGACCAGGCGCCGGTCTCCACCGTCATGGACGAGACCTTCAAGGTCGCGCTCACGCGCCTCGGGGACCGGATCCGGGTGGGCGGCACGGCCGAGCTCGCGGGCTTCAGCGATGCCCTCCGCGCCCCGCGCCGGGCGACCCTGGAGCGCTGCGTCCGGGATCTGTTCCCGAACGGCGGCGACCTCGCGGCGGCCAAGTTCTGGACCGGCCTGCGGCCGATGACGCCGGACGGCACGCCCATCGTGGGCGCCACGCGCTATGGCAACCTCTACACCAACACCGGGCACGGCACCCTGGGCTGGACGATGGCCTGCGGCTCCGGGCGGATGCTGGCCGACCTGATGTCCGGGCGCACGCCCGACATCGACCATGCCGACCTGGCGCTCGCCCGCTACGCCGCCTGAGGCCGTCAGGCGGTGAACCCCTCCAGGAGGTGCATGACCAGGGGGATGGCGAGCCCGGCGAGCAGGGTCTGCAGGGCGAGGATCCCGGCCATCAGCGGCGCGTCGCCCCCGAGCTGCCGAGCCATGATGTAGGACGACGACGCCGTCGGCAGGGCTTGGAACAGCAGGGCGGTGGCGGCGGCCGGCCCGTGCAGGCCGGCGGCGCGGCAGGCCAGGATCGTCACCGCCGGCATCAGCACGAACTTGGCGACCGACGCGATGACCACCGGACGCAGCCAGGTCCGGATCATACGAGGATCGAGGGCGGCGCCGACGCAGAGAAGACCGAGGGGAAGGGAGGCCTGCCCCAAGGCCTTCAGCGTGGGCTCCAGGCCCGGCGGCAGCCGGAGGCCCGTCGCCTGCAGGGCGATGCCGAGGCCGCAGGCGACCACCAGGGGATTCAGGAGGAGCTGGCGGACGATCGCCCGCGGCGCGCGCCGGCCGCCCGATCCGAAGCGCGCGAAGACGAGGACGCAGAGGATGTTGACCGTGGGCACGATGGCCGCGTTGGCGACAGCCGCGAGGGCGATGCCCTGCAGGCCGAACAGCCCCGCCGCCGCCGAGACCCCGACATAGTTGTTGAAGCGCACGCCGCCCTGGAACACCGAGGTGAAGGCCGCGCCGTCGAGGCCGAGACGCGGCCGGATCGCGAGCAGCACGAGCGCCACCGCGAGGGTCGACGCCACGAGGACGCCCGCCAGGGTGAGGACGGGCACGCCGTCGAGGCGTGCCGTGGCCAGCCCGTGGATGAACAGCGCCGGGAGAAGCACGTAGTAGCCGAGGCGCTCCGCCTGGCCCCAGAAGGACTCGGCCAGGAAGCCATGGCGGCGCAGCAGCATGCCGAGGCCGATCAGCAGCGCGATCGGCACCAGGGCGAGGATGACCGTCGCGGTCACGCGGCGGGCCGGAAGACGCCGGGACCGGCAGCGTTCGACAGGGGCATGGTTCGCGACTCGTGTGGGACGAGGGCCGTCTGTACGCGAGGTGGATCGGGGACGTGTACCGGGCAGAGGCGTTCCCCGCGCGGCGGGGCGCGTCCATCCCCAGGTTCGTGGCCGAGCACCCTGTCGGACGCGTCGACTTGGCCCCCGATTTGCATCATTTTGATGCATCAACCCGGTTCGAATCGCCGGGGCTGCGGATTGACTGATGGCGCCCGAACAGCCCTCGCCGGCCGGCCTCGACGAGACCTATCGCCGGATCACCTGGCGGCTGCTGCCGTTCCTGATGTTCCTCTGGGTCCTCTCCTGGATCGACCGGGTCAACATCGGCTTCGCCAAACTCCAGATGCTCGCCGACCTGAAGTTCAGCGAGACCGTCTACGGCATCGGCGCCGGGATCTTCTTCATCGGCTACTTCCTCTGCGAGGTGCCGAGCAACCTCCTCCTCGAGCATATCGGCGCCCGCAAGACCATCGCGCGCATCACCCTGCTGTGGGGTCTCTGCTGCGTGGCGATGATGTTCGTCACCACCGCAGGCCTGTTCTACCTGCTGCGTTTCCTCCTGGGGGTGTTCGAGGCGGGCTTCTATCCGGGCGTGATCCTGTTCCTGACCTACTGGTACCCCACCGAGCGACGCGCCAAGGTCTTCGGACTGTTCATGTCGGCTTCCGCCATCGCCGGGGTGATCGGCGGACCGCTCGCCGGCACGATCATGACCGGGCTCGACGGGGTGAACGGCTGGTCCGGCTGGCAGTGGGTCTTCCTCCTCGAAGGCATCCCGTCGATCCTCGCCGGCATCGTCACGCTGTTCTACCTGACCGACCGTCCGGAGAAGGCCGGCTGGCTGACGCCCGAGCAGCGCGCCCTGGTCGCCGCGGACCTCGCGCGCGACGCGGCGGCTTTGGGACCGCGCGAGCACCGCATCCTGGCGTCGTTGCGGGATGTCCGGGTCTGGCAGTGCATCGCGATCTTCTTCTGCATCATCACCGCCAACTCGGCCCTGACGTTCTTCGGGCCGAGCGTGGTCCGCGAGGCGGGTTACACCGACCCGCTCACCATCGGCTGGATCATGTCCGGCGCCTATCTCTGCGGCGCAGCCGGGATGATCCTCAACGGCCGCCATTCCGACCGCTCGGGCGAGGCCCGCTTCCATTGCGGCATCCCGGCCCTGGTCGGCGCCGTGGCGATCGCGCTGCTCGGCGTGCTCGTCCCGATCAGTCCGGTGCTGTCGATCGTCGCCCTCACGGTGGCGATCGCCGGCACCATGAGCGCCATTCCGGTCTTCTGGCAGATCCCGGGGCGGTTCCTCGCCGGTTCGGCCGCGGCGGCCGGCATCGCGCTGATCAACGCGGTGGCGAACCTCGCGGGGTTCGGCGCGCCGGCGGTGATGGGAGCCCTGCGGGAGCAGACCGGCTCGGCCGCCGCCGGACTCTGGATCGTCGCAGGTTTCGAGGTGGCCACACTCCTCCTCATCCTCCTCTTCATCCCGCCTGCGCCGGCCGCCCTGGTCCGCCGGGCCGCGGCGCGCGCCGCGCACGAACCCGCCTGACCTGGAGCAGCTCACGCCATGGATCCATCGGTTCTCCCGCGTCCGGCCCTCACGCGCCGCAGCCTCGTCGGCGCCGGCCTCGGTGCCGTCGCCGCCACCGGCGCCCTGGCGCAAGCCCCTCCGGCCCCGCCGAGCGCCCTGGCCACGGCGCCGAAATCCCAGGCCGGCCTCGGCCCACGCCTGACCCTGCACGCCATCGACAACTTCCACGGCACGCCCGGTGCCGGCATGGTCTGCGACCTCGCGATCCGGGACGGCGACACCTATCGCACGCTCAAGACCGTGACGACCGCCGCCAACGGCCGCCCGGCCGAGCCGCTCCTGGTCGACGAGGCCCTGAAGGTCGGCCAGTACGAGTTGCTGCTGCATTTCGAGGCCTACTTCGCGCGGTTCGGCGTGGCGCTGCCGCAACCGAATTTCCTCAGCCTCGTGCCGGTCCGCTTCGTGATCCGCGATGCCGGGCAGCGCTACCACCTGCCGGTGCTGTTCACCCCGTGGGGCTACTCCTACTATCGCGGCAGCTGACGCCCCCTCGGCCACCCTTGAGCGAGACACATTCCGGAGCCCGATTGCACATGGCCGGCATCACCACACACGTCCTGGACGCGGATCGCGGCCGCCCGGCGCCCGGGGTGCGCATCGACTTTTCGGTGATGGAGGGCGGAGCCTGGCGCCTCGTGAAGAGCGTCGTCACCAATGCGGACGGGCGCACCGACGCGCCGATCCTGCCCGCCGCGGAGGCCCGGATCGGCCAGTACCAGCTCGAATTCCACATCGACGCCTACCTGAATGCCAAGCCCGGCGTGACCGAGGCCGACATCTTCGTCGACAATCCGGTGGTGCGCTTCGCGGTCTTCGATGCGGGGCAGCACTACCATGTGCCGATGCTGTGCGCGCCGGGCACCTGCGCCACCTACCGAGGCAGCTGACCGCCATGGCCGATCCCGGGAAGCTCGACCTCGCCGCGATCAACCGGCTCGATGCCGCCGGCTTCGTCGTCCGGTTCGGCGGCGTGTTCGAGCACGCGGCCTGGGTCGCCGAGCGCGCCCATGCGCATGGACCCTTCGCCAGCGTCGACGCGTTGCACGGCGCCATGATGCGGACCGTGCGCGCCGCGCCGGCCGAGACCCGCATCGCCTTCCTCAACGGCCACCCGGAGCTCGCCGGCCCGGAGGCGCGGGCCCGCAGCATGACGGCGGATTCGGCGAGCGAACAGGGCAGCGCCGGGCTCGACCACATGCCGCCCGAGGACGCGGAGGCCTTCGACCGCCTCAACGCCGCCTATCGCCGGCGCTTCGGCTTTCCCTTCATCATCGCGGTGCGCGGCCGGGCGCGGTCCGAGATCCTGGCGATCTTCGCGGCGCGCCTGCGCGGCGCGCCCGCCGAGGAGGAACAGGCCGCCCTCGACGAGATCGCGCTGATCACCCGGATGCGGCTCGATCGCCTCGTCGCCGGATCCGGGTGAGAAGACCTACTTCAGGCGCGCCGCCGCCCAGGCGATGTGGTCGGCCATGAAGGTCGAGATGAAGTAATAGGAGTGGTCGTACCCCTCGCGCATGTTCAGGGTCAGGGGAATGCCGGCGGTCTTGCAGGCCTCTTCCAGGAGCCAGGGACGCAGACCGTCGTCGAGGAAGCTGTCGGCGGTGCCCTGATCGACCAGGAACTCGGAGAAGCGGTGGCCGTCGGCGATCAGCGCGGTGGCGTCGTGGGCGCGCCAGGTGCTCGCATCCGGACCGAGATACTTCTCGAAGGCCGGCTTCGACCAACCCGCGGTGGAGGGCTGGGCGATCGGCGCGAAGGCCGAGCAGGACTTGAAGCGGTCGGGGTAGGTGAGGGCGATGGTCAGCGCGCCGTGCCCCCCCATGGAATGGCCGAAGATGCCCTGGCGGGACATGTCGGCCGGAAACTCCTGGGCGATCAGCGCCGGCAGCTCCTCCGTCACGTAGCTCCACATCCGGTAGTTTACGGTGTAGGGCGCTTGGGTGGCGTCGAGGTAGAAGCCGGCGCCGGAGCCGAACTGCCAGTTGCCCTCCTCGTCGGGGATGCCGGCACCGCGCGGGCTGGTGTCGGGCGCCACGATGATGACGCCGTGCTCGGCCGCGGCCTTCCGGTACTCGCCCTTGTCCATGACGTTGGCGTGCGTGCAGGTCAGGCCCGACAGGTACCACAGCACGGGCACCGGACCGGCCTCGGCCTGGGGCGGTACGAACACCGCGAAGGTCATCGGGCAGCCCGTGGTCTGCGCATCGTGCTTGTAGACGCCCTGCGTGCCGCCATGGGCGCGGGCCTTCGAGATGGTTTCCATGGGCCGTGATCTCCTGTCCGGGGGCTGGCCCCGCTTCGGGGCATAGGTAGGGTCACCGAGGGATTGTGCCGATGCGCGTCCCGCTCCCCCGCGTCGGCGGGTCGGGAGCGGGAGCGCGACCGTCGGAGCGGTCGCCCCCTCTCCCGCGGAAGGGAGAGGGGGCGGATCGCGCCCGATCCTTAGTAAACCACCACCGAGCGGATCGACTTGCCCTCGTGCATGAGGTCGAAGCCGTGGTTGATCTGGTCAAGCGGCATGGTGTGGGTGATCAGGTCGTCGATGTTGATCTTCCCCTCCATGTACCAGTCGACGATCTTCGGCACGTCGGTGCGGCCGCGGGCGCCGCCGAAGGCCGAGCCTTTCCAGACGCGGCCGGTGACGAGCTGGAACGGACGGGTCGCGATTTCCTTGCCGGCCTCGGCCACGCCGATGACGATCGACTCGCCCCAGCCGCGGTGGCAGCACTCGAGGGCCTGACGCATCACGTTGACGTTGCCGGTGCAGTCGAACGAGAAGTCCGCGCCGCCGCCGGTCACGTCGAGGATCGCCTGGACCACGTGATCGTTGCCGACCTCCTTCGGGTTGATGAAGTGGGTCATGCCGAACTTGCGGGCCATCTCCTGCTTGTCCGGATTGATGTCGACACCGATGATCTTGTCGGCGCCGACCATGCGGGCGGCCTGAAGCACGTTGAGGCCGATGCCGCCGAGGCCGAACACCACGACGTTGGCGCCGGGCCAGACCTTGGCGGTGTAGATCACCGCACCGATGCCGGTGGTGACGCCGCAGCCGATGTAGCAGATCTTGTCGAAGGGCGCGTCTTCGCGGATCTTGGCCAGCGCGATCGCGGGCAGGACCGTGAAGTTCGAGAAGGTCGAGCAGCCCATGTAGTGGAACAGGGTGTTGGACCCGCCCGGGCTTCCGCCCGTGGAGACGCAGGAGAAGCGGCTGGTGCCGTCCGGCATCACGCCCTGGCCCTGCGTCGCCCGGATGGCGGTGCAGAGGTTCGTGCGCTGCGACAGGCAGGACTTACAGTTGCGGCATTCCGGGGTGTAGAGCGGGATGACGTGGTCGCCGGGCTTCAGCGCGGTGACGCCGGCGCCGACCTCGCGCACGATGCCTGCGCCCTCGTGGCCGAGGATCGCCGGGAACTTGCCCTCGGAATCCAGGCCCGAGAGGGTGTAGGCGTCGGTGTGGCAGATGCCGGTGGCCATCAGCTCGACGAGAACTTCGCCGGCCTTGGGTCCCTCGATGTCGATGGTCTCGATCGTGAGAGGCTTCTTGGCCTCCCACGCGACCGCAGCGCGCGTCTTCATAGCGTTGTCCTTAAAGCTGTGATGATCACGGACGGCGGCGATGGATGCCGGCGCTTCGCCTCGCTGCACCCGGGGGGTGGCAAGCCGAACGGCCCGAAAATCTGCCTGGTGTTTGATGCCTCCGGCGTCGAGATGCAACAGCCGTGCTCCGTCGTTTGCGCCAGGGTTGCGAATTTGGAATGACGGTCGCCGCGACGCGACAGGATCGGATGGACGATGAAGGACTGGGATGTGGGACGTGAGGCGCTGGTCGCGCCAGCGGTGGCGCGCAATCGCGCGGCGATCCTCGGCGTCCTGAGGGACGTCCTGCCCGAGACCGGCACGATCCTGGAGATCGCCAGCGGATCGGGCGAGCACGTGGTGCATTTCGCGGCCGCCCTTCCGGCGCTGACCTGGCAGCCGAGCGACCCGGAGCCGGCCTATCGCCGCAGCATCGCGGCGCATGCGGAGGCCGCGGGTCTCACCAACCTTCGGCCGCCCCTGGCGCTCGACGCCGCCGACGCCGCCTGGCCGATCGCGCGGGCCGACGCCATCCTCTGCATCAACATGGTCCACATCGCGCCGTGGTCGGCCACGGAAGGGCTGATGGACGGCGCCGCCCGCACGCTCGCGCCGGGCGGCATCCTGTTCCTCTACGGCGCCTTTCGCGAGGGCGGCCGCCACACCTCCGAGAGCAACGCGGCCTTCGACGCGGACCTGCGTGCCCGGGACCCGCGCTGGGGCGTGCGCGATCTCGAGACGGTGGCGGAGGCGGCCGCGCGGCGCGGCCTGCGGCACGAGACCCGCGTCGGCCTGCCGGCGAACAACCTCGGCTTGGTCTTCCGCCGCCCGGCATCGGCGGCCCCGGCCTGATGGCCGCCGACGCCCAGGACCATCGCGCGGGCAACCGTGTCGCAACCCTGCGCGACAGCCTCGAAGCCCGTCAGATCGCGCTCTACCTCGCGGCCGTCGCCGCCGCGACCGCGACGGCTCTGACGGTGCCGGGAACGGCGGCCCTGGAACGGGGGATCAATCCGGCCCTGGCGCTGATGCTGTTCGCGACGTTCCTGCAGGTGCCCCTGCGGGAGCTGGGCCACGCCTTCACCGGCGCCCGTTTCCTGGCGGCGCTGATGGCCGTGAATTTCCTCGCGATCCCGCTGCTGGTCGCCGGGCTCACGCTCCTGCTTCCCGCCGACCCGAAGCTGCGCCTGGGCGTGCTGATGGTGCTGCTGACGCCGTGCGTCGACTACGTGGTGACCTTCGCCCATCTCGGACGGGCAAATGCCAGGATCCTGCTGGCCGCGACCCCGGCGCTTCTCCTCGCCCAGATGGCGCTGTTGCCGCTCTACCTGCGTCTTCTTATCGGCGCGGATGCGGGGCGGTTCGTGCAGGTCGGCCCCTTCCTTCACGCCTTCGGCTGGCTGATCGTCCTGCCTTTGGCCGCCGCCGGGGCCGTGCAGGTCTGGAGCGGGCGGAGCCACCGCGGACAACGGGCCGCGGCCGGGCTCGGGCTGCTGCCGGTCCCGGCGACCGCCCTGGTCCTCTTCGTGGTGATCGCCGCGGTGCTGCCGCAGCTCGGACCGAGCTGGGCGGCGGCCGCGCAGGCGGTCCCCGCCTACCTAGCCTTCGCCGCGATCGCTCCGCTGATCGGCTGGGGCGCCGGGCGCGTGTTCCGGCTCGACGCGCCCACCGGGCGGACCCTGGCCTTCAGCGCCGCGACGCGAAACTCGCTCGTGGTCCTGCCCCTGGCCTTCGCGGTTCCGGGCGGAGTGCCCCTGCTGCCGGCCGTCATCGTCACGCAGACGCTGGTCGAACTGATGAGCGAGCTGGTTTACGTGCGGTTGATCCCGCGGCTCGGGCGCCCGTCCCACCACGCTGCGTCCGCGCCCTGACCGCCGTTCACCCGGCCATCCGGACCGGCGACCCACCAGTGGCCGGCGTCGGCGCGCGGGATGCGAAGGGTGAGATCGCCGGCAGGACCCGTCGGACCAGACGATGCAACCGCCAGCCGCGCCGGATGCAAGTCGGGCCTGCGATCAGGCGCCGGAAAACACGGTGGAGCGCCTGACAGGGCAAGCAAAACGTTCGACGCTTGCCTTCAGCGCCGTCGCACGACGTTTCTCGCCATGCTTTAATCCCGAAAAATCGCTGCACCGCGGCGTATCGGGGGAGCAATGCCTGGAATGGACCTTCGCGTTTCTGACGCGTCCCTGTCGGACGCACATACGCCCGGGTGGCTGTCCCGCGAGGCGATCGTCGCGAAGCCCGGCTTCAACCGGTGGCTGGTCCCGCCGGCGGCCCTCGCCATCCATCTCTGCATCGGAATGTCCTACGGTCTGTCCGTGTTCTGGCTGCCCTTGTCCAGGGCGCTGAGCGTCGGCCAGCCCGCGCCGGCGGCCTGCCCGGACATGAGCCTCGCCACGGCCCTGTTCACCACCACCTGCGACTGGCGCGTCAGCGACCTCGTCATCGTCTTCTCCATCGGCATCGTCATGCTCGGCCTCTCGGCGGCCGTGTTCGGCGGCTGGCTGGAGCGGGCCGGCCCGCGCAAGGCCGGCCTTGTGGCGGCGCTCTGCTGGGGCGGCGGGTTCCTGATCGGCGCACTCGGCGTCTACGGGCATCAGCTCTGGCTGATCTGGCTCGGCATGGGGCTGATCGGCGGCATCGGCCTCGGGCTCGGCTACATCTCCCCGGTCTCGACCCTGGTGAAGTGGTTCCCCGACCGCCGCGGCATGGCCACCGGCATGGCCATCATGGGCTTCGGCGGCGGCGCCATGATCGGCTCGCCGCTCGCCACCCTGTTGATCAACACCTTCAAGACCCCCGATTCCACCGGCGTCTGGCAGACCCTCGCGGTGATGGGCGGGCTCTACAGCGTGGCGATGCTCTGCGGCGCCTTCGGCTACCGCGTGCCCCCGGCCGGCTGGCAGCCGGACGGCTGGACCGCGCCGGCGGCCAAGAGCGCGATGATCACCTCGGGCCATGTCCACCTCGACCGGGCCCACAAGACCCCGCAGTTCTGGCTGCTCTGGGCGGTTCTCTGCCTCAACGTCTCGGCGGGGATCGGCGTGCTCGCCCTCGCATCGCCGATGCTGCAGGAGATCTTCGGCGGCGCCCTGATCGGTCAGCCGGGTGTCGGCTTCGGACAGCTCGATGCCGGCCAGAAGACCCAGATCGCAGCGGTGGCGGCCGGGTTCGTCGGCCTCCTGTCGCTGTTCAACATCCTCGGACGCTTCTTCTGGGCCTCCATGTCCGACAAGATCGGCCGCAAGGTGACCTACGCCACCTTCTTTGCCCTCGGATGCCTGCTCTATGCCGGCGCGCCCTGGGAGGCGTCGATCGGCTCGAAGGCGCTGTTCGTGACCTTCTTCTGCGTGATCCTGTCGATGTACGGCGGCGGCTTCGCCACGATCCCGGCCTACCTCGCCGACATCTTCGGCACGCAGTTCGTCGGCGCCATCCACGGGCGGATCCTGACCGCCTGGTCGACCGCCGGCGTCGTCGGCCCCTTCGTGGTGACGGCGATCCGGCAGGCGCAGGTCGATGCCGGCATCCAGGGTGCGGCACTCTACACCCGCACGATGTATATCCTGGCGGCCTTCCTCGCGGCCGGCTTCGTCGCCAACCTCCTGGTCCGGCCGCTCGCGGCACGCTGGTTCATGAGCGACGCCGAACTGACTGCCAGCGCGAAGGGCGGAAGCGCCACGGCGCTGGGCCGCACCGGCGATGCCGGCATCGGCCGGGGCGGCGTCACGCCCCTCGCGATCCTCGCCTGGGTCGCCGTCGGCCTTCCGATCGCCTGGGGGATCTGGAGCACCGTCTCGAAGGTAATGATCCTGTTCGGCTGAGGGCCGCCGCGGCCCTCCCGGACGAAACGCCGACGCGCCCGGCCGGGTCGACCGGTCGGGCTTTCAGGCGATCAGGCGAAGCCCGGGACGCTCCGGCTCCGGCGCCGGCCAGGTCCGGATCGCCTGTACCGCGCTGGCCAGGGGCGCGGGGCGCCCGAAATGATACCCCTGCCCGAAGGCGCAGCCCATGCCGGCGAGAAGATCGGCCTCCGCGGCCTGCTCGATGCCCTCGGCCACCACGGACACGGCCAGATCGTCGGCCAGCCGGAGGATCGTCTGGACGATGCCCCGGCTGGTCTGATCGGCCAGGAGGGTGCGCACGAAGGCACGGTCGATCTTCAGGGTCGTCACCGGCAGGGTGCTGAGATAGCTCAGCGAGGAATACCCCGTTCCGAAATCGTCGATCGCGATCCCGAGGCCGGCGTTGCGGCACTGCATGAGGGTGGCGGCGGCGCGCTCGGGATTGTCCATCAGCATGCTCTCCGTGACCTCGATCTTGAGGCTGGAGGGCGCGATCTGGGTCCGGGCCAGGAAGTCGGCGATCATCTCGGGGAACGAGGCGCCGGCGAGGTCGCGGCCCGAGACGTTGACGGTCATGAAGAGGGGACCATCCAGCGCGTCGGGATTGGCCTGGGCGGCGAGGATGAGTTCGGGGAAGACCCGCCCGACTTCCGCGAAGGCATGCGCGGTCAGGTCGATGATGAGACCGGACGCCTCGGCGGCGGGGATGAATTCGATGGGCGGCACCAGGCCCCGGGTCGGGTGGCGCCAGCGCATCAGGGCTTCGAACCCGGCCAGCCGCCGCGACGACAGCCGCACGATGGGCTGGAAGAACAGTTCGAACTCGCCGTTGCGCAGGCCGGCGCGGATCTCGCGCTCCAGCGAAAGGGCACCGAGGGCGGCCGCGAAGGTCTCGGACGGGGGTGTATCGGCGCCGAGGACCGGCGGCGGCGCAGTGCCCTTCATCTGCTCGAGGATGGCCACCGTCTGCCGGTAGCGCGCCAGCACCACGCCCAGGCACATCCGCAGGATCGGATCGGTCTGAGCGATGCGGTGGGAGAGTTGCTCCTCCGTGATGACGACGAGTTCGCTGTCCTCCAGGGCCCGCACCGCGGCGGAGCGCGGCTGGTGATCGAGGATCGCCATTTCCCCGACGATCTCGCCGGGCCCGCGATGCGCCAGGATGAGGTCCCCCTCCGGACGCTCGAGCACGATCTCCAGCCGGCCGCTGACGATGAGGTAGGCGGCATCGCCTACGTCGCCGGCCGAGAACAGGCGCGCACCCGCCGGCAGGTGATGATGGTCCAGGGTCGTCGCTTGGGAACTCGGCACGGAACGTTCCAGGCTGGGCACAGTGATGGCCCGGGCCGAAGCGTGGCGGGGCCCGGTTAAGGGCTGGCGAACGACAACCGCTTTCTTTCGCGGGCCGAGTCCTATCCTTAACGAGATCTCAGCACGCCGGCGCGAGACTGATCGCGAAGACGCCCCGCGCGGAGCCCAGCCCCGATGTTCCTGTTACGACGCCTGGTCCCGGTGGGCGTGGGCCTTGGCCTGGTGCTCACCCTGCTGGCCGTGCGAACCGCCGTTCCAGAGCCGTTCGAGCGCCTGCGGCAGGCGGCCTTCGACAGCTTCCAGCGGATCAACCCCCGCCAGACCGACGGCGCCGCGGTCCGGGTTGTCGATATCGACGAGGAGAGCCTGAAGCGGCACGGCCAGTGGCCGTGGCCCCGTCACGTGGTGGCGGACCTCGTCGCGGCCCTGCAGGACCTCGACGCCGGCGTCGTCGCCCTCGACATGGTCTTCGCCGAGCCCGACCGCACCTCGCCCGCGCTCCTCGTTCCGGACTGGACGCGACGCTTCGGCTTCCGCGCGGTGGAATCCGCGACGCCCCTGCCGGACCACGATGCCACCCTGGCGGCGGTGTTCGCGCGGGGCCGCGTCGTCGCGGGCTTCGCGCTGACGCGGAACGCGCAAGGCGCCCCCGTGACGCGCAGTGCCGGCTTCGCGACGATCGACGGCGATCCCGCCGGGACGGTCCCGAACTTCGAGGGCACGGTCCTGAACCTGCCCGTGCTCGACGCGGCCGCCGCCGGTCACGGCAACTTCGCCATCGCGGCCGGCAGCGACGAAATCATCCGGCGCCTGCCGCTCCTCGCAACAATCGGGGACCGCCTGGTGCCCTCGCTCGCCCTCGACGCCCTGCGGGTGCTGCAGGACGAGGAGAGCTACACGGTACGGGCGGAGCGCGACGGCGGGACGCTGACCGGCTACACGATCCGCGTCGGAGCGGTCGACCTCTCCGTCGATCGCTCCGGCGCTCTGGCCCTGCACTACCCGACGGCCCGCTCGACGCCGACGATCCCGGCCTGGCGGCTGCTGGATCCCGAACAGCGTCCCGGCCTGCGCGCGGAGATCCAGGGCCGTGCGATCTTCCTCGGGACCAGCGCGGTCGGGTTGTCGGATCTGCGTCCGACGCCGATGACCCCGTTCGAGCCCGGCGTGAACCTGCACGCCATGGCCCTCGATCAGGCGGTCAACGGACAGGCGCTCAGTCGTCCGGCCTGGGCCCTCGGTGCGGAGATCGTGGCGGCACTGCTGCTCGGCCTCGCCGCCGCCCTGGCCTGCGGCTTCGTGCGGCTGCGCAGCGCCGGGCTCGCCATGGCCTTCCTGGCGCCCGTGCCGACCTTCGCCACCCTGGCGCTGTTCGCCCGGGGCGGCCTCCTCCTCGACCCGACCCTGCCGACCTTCGGCCTCCTCGTCGCCCATGCGGGCGGGAGCCTCGCCCGCTACGCCGGCTCGGAGCGCTCGGCCCAGCGCCTGCGCGCCGCGTTCACGCACTACCTGTCGCCGGATCTGGTGGCGGTGCTGGCCAGCGATCCCGGTCGGCTGAAGCTCGGCGGCGAGAGCCGCGAGATGACGTTCCTCTTCACCGACCTCGAAGGCTTCACGGCGATGACCGAGGCCTCGGGTGCCGAGGCCCTGGTCAACCTACTGAACGCCTATCTGGACGGCATGTGCTCCATCGCGATGGCCCATGGCGGCACCGTCGACAAGATCGTCGGCGACGCCGTGCACGTCATGTTCAACGCGCCCCTCGACCAGCCCGACCACGCCGAGCGGGCGGTGGCCTGCGCCCTCGCCCTTGACGGCTTCGCGGAAGCGTTTCGGCAGCGGCAGCGGGCCAAGGGCGTGCCGTTCGGCGCCACCCGCATCGGCATCAACACCGGACGCGCTGTGGTCGGCAATTTCGGCGGGACGCGCCGCTTCGACTACACGGCGCACGGGGACGCGATCAACACGGCGGCGCGGCTCGAATCCGCCAACAAGGCCCTCGGCACCCGCATCTGCATCGCCCGAACCACCTGCGACCAGGTGTCCGGCGTCAGCTTCCGGCCGATCGGCACGCTGATGCTGAAGGGCAAATCTGTGGGCGTCGAGGTGTTCGAGCCGACGGGACAGGCCAGCGACGCGCTGGACGCCTATCGCGAGGCCTTCGGACGGCTGGTCTCGGGGGAGGCCGGCGCGGCCGAGGCGCTGCTGCGCCTGCACGCGGCGAACCCGGACGACCCGATCCTGGCACTCCATGCCCGCCGCATCCGGGCGGGCGAGCGTTCCGTCAGCATGGCGGCCTGAGGCGGAGCCGCCGGGACGATCTCAGGCGAGGACGAGAAGCACCACCAGGGCGATGTTCGTGAGCTGGTGCAGGAACTGGTCGAAGCCCATCAGCCACCAGAAACGCGGGTCGGTCATGGGCCAGCGGGTGCGGTGGGCGACCAGGGTCTTGGCCCGGTCGATCAGCCCGTGGACCACGAAGTCGACGAGCGCGAGCCACCACAGGCCGGGCTTGTAGAGCAGGGCGATCGCCAGGGTGCCGAGGGCATGCGTCCCGGCATGGACGGCCAGCGGCGCCGCCCAGCCCGCGACCCGCTCCTTGCCGCGGGCCATCCAGTCGGTCTGGACCACGAAGTCGATCAGGTAGTGCTTGGCCGCCATTGCAACCATGAGAGCCGCCAGGGTCGACAGGGGAACGGGCGTGTCGAGGGCCTGCACCAGGGCGGTCTCCAGAAGGTCGGGCGGCGCGGGACCGCGGTCCCGCCCGGGCGTTGCGGGGTCACCCGGGTGCGGTGGCGGCGGACGCTAGCGGAACGGCGCGCGGAAGCCCACCGGTCCGACCTCCGCTCGCGAGTCTGTCAGCGGCCGAGCGTCGGGACGAAGCGCGCCTGGTCGCTGATCGTGACCGTCGCCACGGCCCGCTTGGTGCGATCCTCCGGCCAGGGTGCCGCCGCCTCGGGGGCCCGGCCCTTGTAGACCATCGTGCCCTGGCCCTTGCGCATGAGGACGCTGCCGCGCTTCGTCCGCAGCATCACCTCGCCGTCGAGCACGAGCACGCCGAAGCCCCCGTCGATGGCGCCGCCCCAGACCGTCGTCCCGCGCACCCCGAGGGTGCCGACCGCGGTCTTGATCGCGACGTTGCCGCCGGTCGGACCCTCGATCTTGCCGCCAACGAAGAGGAAGGCGCCGCGCGCCACCGAGAGGGCAAGCTTCCCGCCCTGGGCGCCGGGCTTGTAGACGAACTCGTCCACGGTGATCTTGCCGCTCTCGCCGAGGGTCAGGACGGTGTCGTCGGCGAGCTTGGCCTCCAGGCGCGACTCGACGCCGGTGCGGATCATGTCCTTGAAGAACACCGGCCCCTGGGGAGCCATGTCGCGGGCCTGGCCGGACTGGGAGGCGACGGCCTGGCGGTCGACCTTGACGACCACGCCGACCTGCTGGGGCGCGGCGACGGCCGGCGCGACGCCGACGAGGAAGAGGGTAGCGAAGGCGCCGACGGTTTTCAGGGTCACGGTCATCGTCCACGTGGCAGGGCGGGAGAGCAGGCACGTGGACGGGGACGCGAACGTCCGCTCAGGTTGAACGACGGCAAGGCACCGGTACACGTGCCCGGGTTCTACGCCTGCGGTCTTAAGGCATCGCTAAATAGCCTGGATCGCCGGGCCGGGCCGGCGCCTCTTCTTGCCGGAACTCGCCTAGACCGTCGACGACACACGAGAAACGGCCCGGTTGCTGCGTTTCTCGGCGACGTTGTGCACAGGAATCGGGTTGTTGCCCACCCCCGCCGATCGCGGCGCCGAGGACGGACCGGTTCAGGCGGGCGGCACCTGCGCGACGCGAATGTTGTTGGTGGTGCCGGCCACCGCGAAGGGGATGCCGGCGGTGATCACCACGCGGGCGTGGGGCAGCGCGAAACCCTCCTCCACCGCGTGAGCCAGGGCGTTGGCCACCATCGCCTCGTAGGAATCGACCTCGTCGGCCCGCAGGCTGTGCGCCCCCCAGAGCAGGCACAGGCGGCGCGAGGTCGCGAGATCCGGCGTCAGGGCCAGGATCGGCACCTGCGGCCGGCGCCGGGCGATCCGGGCCGCGGTGGTGCCGCTCAAGGTGTAGGCGACGATGGCGGCCGCCCCCACCGCATCGGCGAGGGTCGCGGTGGCGCTGGCGACGGCATGGGGCGGCGTCTCCTCCTCGCCCGGATCGGTGGCGGTGATCAGCGAGCGGTAGAGCTTGTGCGTCTCGGTCCGGTGGATGATGCGCGCCATCATCGCCACGGTCTCGACCGGGAACTGCCCCGTGGCGGATTCGGCCGAGAGCATCACCGCGTCCGCCCCGTCATAGATCGCGGTGGCCACGTCCGAGGCCTCGGCCCGGGTCGGCGTCGGGGCCGAGACCATGGAATCGAGCATCTGGGTGGCGACGATCACCGGCTTGACCGCCAGCCGGCAGGCCCGGATCAGCTCCTTCTGCCGTCCGGGGACGTCCTCGTGCGGGATCTCGACCCCGAGATCGCCCCGCGCCACCATGACGGCGTCGGACAGCCGGATGATGTCGTCGATCCGCTCCAGGGCCTGGGGCTTCTCGACCTTGGTCATCAGCCCGGCCCGGTCGCCGATCAGGGCGCGGGCCTCGATGAGGTCGGCGGGCTTCTGGACGAAGGAGAGCGCGACCCAGTCCACCCCGAGCTCCAGCCCGAAGGCGAGGTCGGCCCGGTCCTTGGCGGTGAGCGGGGAGAGGTCGAGCAGGGTGCCGGGCAGGTTCACACCCTTGCGGTTCGAGAGCGTCCCGCCGGTGATCACCTCGGCGGTGAGGCTGTCGCCGGTCAGGCCAGTGACCCGGACGCGCACCCGTCCGTCGTCGATGAGCAGGTCCTGGCCCGGGGCCACCGCCAGGAAGATCTCCCGATGGGGCAGGGGGATGGCATGCCGGTCGCCCTCGGCGCCCTCGAGCACGAAGCGCAGCGTCTCGCCGGGCGCGACGTCGAGGCGCCCGCCCGCCAGGGTGCCGAGGCGGATCTTGGGTCCCTGCAGGTCCTGCAGGATGCCGATGGGCCGCCCGGTCTCCCGCTCCAGGGTGCGGATCGCCGCGTAGACCCGGGCATGGTCGTCCTGCGTGCCGTGACTGAAATTCAGGCGGAAGGTGTCGACCCCGGTCACGAAGAGCCGGTGCAGCATGTCGGGCGACGACGAGGCGGGCCCGACGGTGGCGACGATCTTGGCGTGGCGGTTGCGGCGCATGAGTTCCCACGGCCGCGCACGGCCGCCTCCCTGGCGTGAAGGCAGAGGATCACGACGGGGTGCACCGTCCGCGCGGTCATCCCGACGGGTGAAGCAAGCGGCGACGATTGCGGCCGGCCGGACGATCCGGCGACCCTCGGAATACGCCGAAACCCTATCGCAGGTTAACGGACGGGTAAACGCCGGACGAAGGTCCCTCGGGCCGGGCCAGCCCACGGGCACCGGTGCCAGGCGCCGAGCACGGCGCGTCCGTCACGCCACCCAGCAGCCCTTCCCACCGCGTCCGCGGCAGCAACGCGACCGGCCTTCGGCAGGCCGGAGCGTACACGAAGAGGTTTTTCTCGCACTACAACTACAATTTCAGGTTGGTCTGTACTCACTATTATTTGATTTCGCGCAGGGTTTCCGTGGCTCTCCTCAAGTGCTGTAGGAGAAAAATAACCTATGATATTTTCTCGACCAGGAGATCCGACCCGGCGATGGATGTCGACAGCCTACAATTCTCGTCGCGGCATTTCCTCCATCTTCTCGAGAGCCGCGGCATCAGCGGCACGTGGGGATGGCGCTTCGCCACCGATCAGCATGTCTGGTCGCCCGGCTTGTTCCGCATCCTCGGGCTCGATCCCCAGACGACCCGGCCGAGCTACGACCTGTTGGTCGGGCTGGTGCATCCGGAGGATCGCGGCCGGATGGCGAGCGGCGCCGGCCTGATCCGGGACGTGTCGCAGGGGAAGCAGACGATTCGCGTGATCCGGCCGGACGGGTCGCACCGCGCCCTGTCGGTGCGCAGCGAGCTCAACCTTGCCCCCGATGGACGTCCCCTGGGGATCGTCGGAAGCGTCCTCGACGTGACCGAACGGGAAAGCCTGAGACGGGCCGTGGCGGCGGAGCAGCGCCGCCGGCGGGCGCTGTTCGACCGCACCCGGACCCTGACCTTCTCCAACGATCCGGACTACGCCTACACCTTCTCGGAGGAGGCCTACGAGTTGACCGGCCTCTCGCCGGACGAGACGGCCGATGACGCGTTCCTGGCGGTGGTGACCGAGGAGCGGGAGCACTGGCGCGCCGTGAGCCTCGCGGCGCATCAGGTCGGGCGTGTCTATACGATGAAGCCCGTCCTCTACATCGCCGGCCGGAAGCGGGAGCGCTCCGAGATCTTCACGGTGCCGATCACCGATGCGAGCGGCCAGGTCGTGGATTGGGGCAACCTCGCGCGGCCCCTCGGAACACGGGGAAGCCCGCCCCTCGGCATGCTTCTGAAGGGTCTCGAACAGGCGATCGGCGGACATCACCTGCGCGCCGCCCGCGCCCTGCTGGACTGGTCGATGTCCGATCTCGCCAGGGCCGCCGGCCTGTCCCTGTCCACCGTGAAGCGCATGGAGGAACACCCGGACGGCACGGCCCAGCGATCGCGGCACAAGGCCGTGGAGACGCTGCGGACCGTCGGGATTCGCTTCTCCGTCCTGGACGGCGGCGTCATCGCCGTCGGGCGTCGCTGAGGGCGACGGTTCCCGCACCGGTCCGGGCCGGCGGGAACCCCCGGGCGAGAACGATCCCGCGGCAGGACGATCCCGCGGCAACACACGCTCACGAAACGGTCGCATCCCGCGGACGCGGTCCCATCGGGGACCGGCGCGCACCGATGGGGCGCCGGCCGTGATCGCATGGGTCGATCGGATCGTCCGAGGCGCGGCGGAGACAGGACCGGATCCGAAGACCCAGCCCCGATCCCCGGGAACAGGCCGCGTCCCGCGCCCGGTCCCGGTCGCGCCGGACCGCTGGACTCAGAGGCTGCCGTCGCCGTGATGACCGTCCTGGAGGCGGATGGCGATGTCGGTTCCGTCTCCGTCGAAATCCTGACGCGCGGCAGTGGGCTGGACCGGCACGGTCGGGATCGGCTTCGCTGCGTTCAGGGATGTGTACTTCGCGGAGAGACGCTGCTGTTTCGCGGCAGCCGTGGCCGGTGCGGCGGCCATCACAGTCAGGGACAGGCCGGCCAAGACGAGCACAGGACTGAAATATTTCATTGTTTCCTCCCGTCGATTCTACGACGCCACGAGGATCGTCCAAACCGAGACGCCGTCATCCCCTAAACTGACTACGATCCATCAATATTCGCACCCAGATGCGACAACATATGCTTGCTATGATTGTTCACTTCATGCTGGCATACAATATCTCACAGTGCGAGATTTGATGGAAACTTAGGATGTTCATCGGTCAGCAGGCCATGACCATGAATTGCATTCGGCCGCGCCGCGCGCGCGTGAGCCGGATCGCCGATCAGGGCAGGCTGGAGAGCCGGGACACCAGCATCACCAGTTCGGCCTGCCGATGGGTGTGCGTCTTGGCGAAGATCGCCCGAAGCTGGGCCCGGACGGTGGCGACGCGGACACCCTGGAGGGCCGCCGCTTCCGCGAGGGTCGCACCCTGCGCCATCAGGGTGGCGAGTTTCGCCTCGGTGCGGGTCAATCCGAAGACCTGTTCCAGGGCGCCGTGGTTGAGGATCGGCGTTGCGTCGAGGTCGATCAGCAGGAGGACGGAGTGCGACCCGTCGACCTCATCGATCGGGAGCGGCACCGCATTCATGATCAGGGGGCGCTGGTCGGGGCGCTCCACCAGGATCCAGTTCTCACTGTCCAGCTGAAAGCGGGCCCGACCCTGATTGAGCAATCGCTTGACGATCCCGCGCCCGAGACCGTCCAGCACATCGACCTCAACCTCGGACCGGCTGAGACAGAACATGGCCTGGAAGATGCGGCGCGCGCTGTCGTTGAGGGCCAGCACATGCCCATGCGTCGAGAGCACGAGCCCGCCGTAACCCATTCGGTCGAAGACCCGCAAGAATGGCATCCCGACAAGCATGGTCGCGACATACCTATCCCGATGCCAGCCCGGCGCAGCGACCGTGTCGGGTTACGTTAGGCAATATTCGCGTGTGGTCAATACGTCCGCAGATCCACGGATACTGATCTATCCTGACAGTCCTAATGGATCGCGGGATCGAAGATGACCAGAACCCTGCGATCTGCAGACGTTTTCGCGAGGGCCGGACAGCTGCACCAGGACACCTGGACGCTCGCGTACAGGACCTAGCGGCAGGGGCAACCGCCGGAACGGTCCGGAGCGGTGCCTGGCGAAGCCCGATTGCCGGTTTGACGACGGATCACGGACCGGCCAATGCTTCGTGCGGGGTGTCTCGGCCAGTCCATGGCCCCGCGTGGTCGGAATCCGGCGCTTGGTTCCGATTGGTGTGGGTCCGCTGCGGCTGGATGGCTACCGGTCCGCTCCCGAGCATCGCAGGCCTTACGCGTGCTCTCGACCGGACCCGGCCGCTCGGACGGCCATTGCCCCAGCCCAAAAGACGTCGACCATCCGGCGACTCGACGCGAGGTGGCCGATGGACAATGGCTCGATGAACAGGAGCGGAGCTTCGGCTGCAAGCGAGACACCGAGCTTGCCGAGTGCAGAACGATGCAGTCCGCTCAGAGCCAGGCTGAACTGCTCTTCGCCTTCAGCAATCTCGGCGACGATGCCTTGCTCAGCGGCGCCTCATGTCACCAGCCCCTCACATAGGCCTGGGCAAAGTCACGGATCATGGCGTTGATCTGATCGGGCACGAGAAGTGTTGAGAAGTGACCTGACCCGATCGTCTGCCCGACCTTGATCTGAGGCTGGACTTCGCGCAAACGGCCGACGTTCGCGCTCGAAGTGTCTGCGCCAATATAGGCGATCGGCACTGTGCAGCGCGCGGCAACCGGCTCTGCATCGTAGTTCAGAATGTGTTCGTCAAAAGCTTGTGTGAGAACACGCTGGTGTGTCCTGCGAAGCGAGCCAAAGAACGCATCTCGGATACTTGGATCTTCTCCCGGTATGTACAAACCTGCAAGGCTCACTTCGATGGCCTTGAGGTAGTCCTCCCCCTTCAGCTGTTCGCTGAATATCTCCATCGCATCCCGGAATGGCGTTGGCAGGCAGACATAGCTGTCGACCATGACCACGGCCGCCGCGATATCCGGGTGACTTGCTCCAAATTCGAGCGCGATCGTCCCACCCATGCTATGTCCAACGACAATCGGCTTTTCAATGTCGAGTTTGAGACAAACCCACGCGAGGTCGTTGGCGAAGTTACTGACGGTGTAGTCTTCGGTTGGAGCATCGCTTTCTCCATGACCACGAAGATCAACCGCGATGGCCCTCCGGGTCTGTCCGAAGAATTCCTGTTGGCGTTTCATGAATGAGCGGTTGCACCCCCATCCGTGTACCAGCAGAACAGGCGGATTCGACCCACTTCCGACTTCGTCATAGACCATCTTCATGCCATTGATGCTGAGTTCCGACATCGTGATCTCCGCCTTTTGCTTAGAGCATGACGCTATGCATGCTGTCTTGCGTATCGATTATGAAGTCGCGTGTTTCGGTTTCATGTGTAACGCTTGAGCTTTCGGAGCTTCGCTCAGCACGCAAGCAGAGCCAGACTGGGCGTGCGGTCCCGCAATCCAAGCGCGACCGTTCCAGAAAGCCGCCGATGCGGTTGGAGCTCGGATCACGCCTTCCCCGGCGAGGGCGCCGCCCGTGTCGTCCGAAGCCGACGGCCCAAGGGGCTCGGGCTGCCGGCCGGTGTGATCAGATCTGGGTCAGTCCGCCGTCGACGAACAATTCCGCCCCGTTGATGAAGCTGGCATCGTCCGAGGCCAGGAACAGCACGGCCTTGGCGATCTCCTCGGGCCGGCCGATCCGGCCGGCCGGGATCTGCGTGGCGAGGAAATCCTTGATGCCCCGCGCCTGATCGCCGCCGCCGAACACATCGTTCAGCCCGTTCGTCTCGGTCGGCCCCGGGCTGACGACGTTCACCCTGATGCGACGATCCTTGAGGTCGAGGATCCAGCTACGCGCCAGGTTGCGCACTGCGGCCTTGCTCGCGCTGTAGACGCTGAACGCGGGCGTTCCCGACGAGCCGGCGTTGGAACCGTTGAGAACGATCGACGCGCCGTCCTTCAGCAGAGGGAGCGCCTTCTGCACGGTGAAGATCGTGCCCTTCACGTTGGTGTCGAACGTCCGCTGGTAATGCGCCTCGGTGATGGCCCCGAGCGGAAGCATGTCGCCGCCACCGGCATTCGCAAACAGGACGTCGATCTGAGCGTGCCGCTGCCGGACGGCTTCGTAGACCCGGTCGATGTCGGCGAGGTCGGACATGTCGGCGCGCAGACCCGTGACCTGGCCGCCGATCTCCGTCACTGCGGCGTCGAGCACATCCTGGCGCCGCCCGGTGACGAACACCGAAGCGCCCTCCTGCGCGAACGCTTTGGCGGCGGCGAGGCCGATGCCGCTGGTGCCGCCTGTCACCACCACCACTTTGTCTTGAAACCTACCGGTCATCGTCGTTCTCCCGAGTCCAGCGGCGTGTGAGCCGTTGCCAAGAGAGATGGCCGCAGAACGATGATGCGGATAGGTCGCAAATCTGGCACGTAGCGTTCCAATCGAGGAACGATGATGCGCTCAGACCTCAACGACTACGTCACCTTCGCCGAGGTCGTCGCCCATGGCGGCTTCACCGCCGCAGGTCGGGTGCTTCGCGAGCCGAAATCGAAGCTGAGCCGCCGCGTCGCGGCGCTGGAGGCGCGGCTCGGGGTGCGGCTGATCGAGCGCTCAAGTCGACGTTTCCGCGTGACCGAGATCGGGCAGACCTTTTACGAGCGCTGCCGGGCCATGATGCTGGAAGCGGAGCGGGCGGAAGCGCTCGTTGCGGAAGCGCAGGCCGAGCCGCACGGGCGCATCCGGATGAGTTGTCCGCCGAATCTGGTGAAGGTGGTGTCGGCCATCGTGCGCGGCTTTCTCGACCGCTTCCCGAAGGTCCACCTCCAACTCGTCGTCTCGAACCGCGCCGTCGACCTGATCGGGGAGCGGATCGACGTCGCGCTCCGCGTTCGCCACGAGTTGACGAGCGATGCGTCCCTCACGATGCGGTCGCTCGGACGTTCCCGTTGGATCCTCGTCGCCAGCCCGCAGGTTGCGAGCGGCCTCGGTGCGGATCTTGCCGACCTCGCCTCCGTTCCGACCATGAGTACGAGCGACGAGGCGGGCGAAACCACCTGGAGGCTTGAACGCGAGGACGGGACGGCGCAGGTGCTGCGCCATGAGCCGCGGCTGACCTGCGGGGACTACACCGTTCTCTGCGATGCCGCGGCAAACGGACTGGGCGTCGCCTTCCTGCCTGATCACGCATGCGCAGCGTACATGAACGCGGGCAAGCTCGTCCGCGTGTTCCGGGACTGGCGGAGCAAGGACGGCATCGTGCATATCGTGTTCACGACCCGCCGCGGTCTGCCACCCACCGTCCGCGCGCTGATCGACCACCTGGCGAGAGAGTTTCCGGACCTGTGACGGCGCCAGACCGGGGGTTGATGCTCGGCGCCGCGCGCGTATCGGAACGCAGACGGTCGAGGAAGGAGCGCTCCCGGGAAGCGTCGATGCCGGTCTGAGCAAGCGCCCAGGGTCGCGGGCGGACGATCCCGAGCGTCAGCCGGGCAGGGCGGGGACCTCGTGGGTTTCGCGAGGGCCTGCCACCCGCGAACCATGGGTGACGACGACCAGGCCCCCCGTGCCGGCGCCGGTCTCGGTCAGGCGTCTTCGGGGAGCGCGTGCAGATCCTGGCGGAAGCGGCGGCCGTTGGCGACGTAATTGCCAGCAGTCTGCGTCAGGCGCTCCGCACTCTCCGGGTCGAGGGTACGGACGGCCCGGGCGGGAGCACCGACGATGAGGCTGTTGTCGGGAAACGCCTTGCCCTCGGTGACGAGCGCATTGGCCCCGATCAGGCAGTTGCGGCCGATGCGGGCGCCGTTGAGGATGGTGGCGCCCATGCCGACGAGGCTGCCGGCCCCGATGGTGCAGCCATGCACGATGGCCCGATGCCCGACGGTGACATCATCTCCCAGGTGCAGGGGGAAGCCGGGATCGGCATGCAGCACGGCCCCGTCCTGGATGTTGGTCCGGTCCCCGATCCGGATCTCGTCGTTGTCGCCGCGCAGGACGGAGCCGAACCAGATCGAGACATTTCGGCCGAGATGGACGCGCCCGACCACGTGGGCACCCGGGGCGATCCAGGTGCTGTCCGGGTCCGCGAGCTGCGGGTGGTGCGGGCCGAGGGCGTAGAGGGTCATGCGGCGTCCTCGCTCAGGTTCCGGTCCAGGCCGCGGGGCGCTTGGCCAGGAAGGCCTCGACGCCTTCCGCAAAATCCCGGCTGCCATAGCATTCCGCGATGAGGTCCGTCGCCTCGGCCTGCGGGTCCAGCTCGAGCCGGCGCAGCATCGCACGGGTGACCCGCATGGTCACGGGGGCATGGCCGAGGAGGCGCTCGCAGATTGCCGCCACCTCGGCGTCGAGCCGATCGGCCTCGGCCACGGCGGCGAGGTAGCCGAGCGGCGCCAGGGTCTCGGCGGTCGGCATCTCGGCGAGCAGCATCATGCGGGTGACGAGGCCCTGGCCCAGGGTCGCGGTGAGGCGGCGCAGGTTGGCCGGCGAGAGGCAGTTGCCCAGGGTCCGGGCGATCGGCACCCCGAAGCGGGCCCCGGCCTGCGCCACCCGGATGTCGCAGGCATTGGCGATGGCGAGGCCGCCGCCCACCGCCCAGCCCTCGATCACCGCCACGGTCGGCACGCGGCAGCGCTCCAGCCCGGCGACGTAGCCCTCAATGCGGGCCTCGTAGGCGACGCCGTCCGCGCCCGTGAAACCGACGAACTGCTCGATATCCGTTCCGGCCACGAAGGCCTTACCGCCGGCGCCCCGCAGGACGGCGACGCGCACGGAGGGGTCGGCCTCGATCCGCGCCAGGCTCTCCGCCAGCGCCTCGTACATCGCGAAGGTGAGGGCGTTGCGGGTGGCCGGCCGGTCGAAGGTCAGGTGCGCGACACCGCCCTCGACCCGGTAGCGAACGGCGCCCGTATCCTGGGTCTCGCTCATGCGGCGAAGGCCCCCTCCGCGCGCAGGCGCTCGATCGCCGCCTCGGACAGGCCGAGCTCCGCCAGGATCTCGTCGGCGTGCTCGCCGAGCAGCGGCGCGTGGCGGCGGACCTGGGCAGGCGTGCCCGAGAGCTTCACCGGGAAGCCGATGTTGGGCACGCTGCCCTCGATTGGGTGGGGCACCTCGATGCGCATCGCCCGGTGCCGGCCGTGCTCGCTCTCGAAGGCTTCCGGATAGGTGTTCATGCGCCCGGCCGGGATGCCGGCGGCCAGCAGATCGGTCACCCAGTCCTCCGCGTTCTTGGCGGCGAAGCTCGTCTCCAGTTCGGCGATCAGGGCCTCGCGGTGGGCGAGGCGCCCGGCGATGTCCTGGAAGCGCGCGTCCGCCAGCAGGTCCTCCCGCCCGAGCACGCCGCAGAGCAGGCGCCAGAGCTTCTGGTTCGTCGCGCCCATCACGAAGTAGCCGTCCGCCGCCTGAACCGCCTGATAGGGCGCGCTCATGCGGTTGGCGGTCCCGAGCGGCTCGGGGATCCGGCCGGTGCCCCAGTACTCGCTCGTATCCCAGATCGAGAAGGCCAGCGCCGAATCGAACAGCGAGGCGTCGATGTACTGGCCCTCGCCGCTGGCCTGCCGGCCGATATAGGCGCTGAGGATCCCGTAGACCGCGAAGAGCGCGCAGCCGATGTCGGCCACCGGCACGCCGGCCTTCACGGGCGGACCGCCCGGATGGCCGGTGACGCTCATGACGCCCGACATGGCCTGGGCCATGAGGTCGTAGCCCGGCCGCTTGGCCCAGGGGCCGGTCTGCCCGAAGCCCGAGATGCTGGCGTAGATCAGGCCGCGGTTGCGCGCCCGCATCGCCTCGTAGCCGAGGCCGAGCCGGGCCATCACGCCGGGGCGGTAGTTCTCGACCACGATGTCGGCGGTCTCGGCCATGTCGAGGAGGAGATCGCGCCCGGCCGGGCTCTTCAGGTTGAGGGCGAGGCTGCGCTTGTTCCGGTTCATGTTGAGGAAGCCCATGCTGTCGGGCCCCTTCATCTTGAACCCCATGGCGCCCCGGGTCTGGTCGCCGGTGCCGGGCGGCTCGATCTTGATCACGTCCGCCCCGAGATCGGCGAGCAGCATGCTGCAGACCGGCCCCGCCATCACCTGCGTCACGTCGAGGACGCGCAGGCCCGCGAGGGGCAGGGGGCCGGTCGGGGGGCGGGACCGGGGGTCGGTCGTGTCCTGCACGGCTTCGTCCATCGTGCGCGGTTCCCTGTGTCTTGCGCTACGCAGCTCTCCTCCCCCTCGCGGGGAGGCATGGAAGGTGGGGGCGGCTCCGCCGGCCTCGGCACCGCGAGGGAGGCTCAACCGCCCCGGACCCCTCCCCGCACGGGGGAGGGGGGAAACGCCTCACTCCGCCGGAACGGCCCGCCCCAGCGGCACCGCGGGCTCCTCCACGAAGGGGCGCTCGGGGTGCATGGTGAAGGCGAGGCCGGCGCCCAGCAGGCAGAGGCCGATCGAGCCGACGAAGGGCAGGGTCCAGCTCCCCGTCATGTCGACGATCATCCCGAAGACGATCGGCGAGATGATCGCCGCCACCGCCGAGCCGGTGTTCATCAACCCGGCCGCCGTGCCCGAGTAGGTCGGCGCGATGTCCATCGGCACCGACCAGATCGGCCCGATGACGAGCTCCGCGAAGAAGAAGCCCGAGCTCAGCAGCAGCGCCACCAGGGTCAGGTCCTTGGTGAAGAACACGCCCGTCAGGCTCGCGGCCGCCCCGAGGAAGCCGACCACGATCACGCTGAGCCGGGCGAGCTTGAGGTTGCCGGTCTTCTTAAGGATGCGGTCGCTGAAGACGCCGCCCAGGGTGTCGCCGACGACGCCGGCGAAGAACACGCCGGAGGCGAACAGCGCCGAGTTCTTCAGGTCGAGGCCGTAATTGAGCTTGAAGAAGCTCGGCAGCCAGCCGAGGAACAGCCACAGCGTCCAGCCGTAGCAGAAGTACGTCAGGGTCACGGGCAGGATCCGCATCGTCAGGCGGCTCCAGGGGATGTTCTGCTTGGCGCCGACCTTGCGCGGCTCGGGCAGCACCGCGAGTTCCTCCGGCGTGATGGCCGGGTGGTCCTTGGGGTCATCGCGGAAATACAGGTACCAGACCACGACCCAGGCGAAGCTCGCGACCCCCAGGACGACGAAGCCGATGCGCCAGCCGACGTGGTAGATCAGGACGGCGACGATGGGCGGCGCCACCGCGTTGCCGAGGCGCGCGAAGGCGTGCGTGATGCCCTGCGCGAAGCCGCGCTTGCCCGGCGCCGTCCAGTTCTGCATGGCGCGGGTGGCGGTGGGGAAGGTTGCGCCCTCGCCGAAGCCGAGCAGGACGCGGGCGAGGAACAGGCTGACCAAGCCGCCGACGAGGCCGGTCAGGATCGTGGCCGAGGCCCAGATCAGGCCGCAGACCAGGAGCGTGCGCCGGGCGCCGAACTTGTCGCCCACCGAGCCGCCGATGACCTGGAAGATGGCGTAGGGGTAGGCGAAGGCGGACAGGATCAGGCCGAACTGGGTGTTCGACATGCCGAGATCCTTCATGATCTCGCCGCCCGCCGTGGCGATGTTCACCCGGTCGAGATAGGTGACGAAGTACATCAGGCAGAGCAGGAACAGCACCATGTTCGACGCGGAGACGCGTCGTTTGGCAGGGCCTGACGCGGAGACGCGTCCACTTGCTGGCGTCATCGGGGTTTCCTCCAGTTGAACGCGACACCCCGCCCGGTCTGATCGCCGGGCTTCTTTGCGGGGGCACGCAGGATCGGTGTGATCGGCTGACGTGACGGGCTTTGGTTTCTTCGAGGTCTTCGTCGTCCTAGGCCCTCCGTCAGCCCGGGGCCGCGCAGCGGAGCCCGGGATTTCAGGACCATCGGTCTCATCGCGTCCGGCACCGTCGGCGGATCGGGATCCGGGGCGCGCCGGCGGCGCCCCGGAACGACGGCGTGTCGGACCCGATCCGTCGGGTCCGCCGGAGGGGTCGCTCAGTCGTCGAGGCCGGAGCGCAGCGTTTCCATGGCCGCCAGGACGCCGCCGGCCTTGTGCGGCACGCGGCCCGCCTTGAGGCCCATCTCGACGCCGGAGAGCGCGGCCATCAGCATGAGGTCGTTGGTCTCGCCGAGATGGCCGATGCGGAAGACCTTGCCGGCGACCTTCGCGAGGCCGGTGCCGAGGGAGAGGTCGTACTTCTCGAGGATGAGCGTGCGCAGGGCGTCGGCGTCATGGCCCTCCGGCATCACCACGGCGGTGAGCACGGGCGAGTACTCGGACGGCTCTTGGCACAGGACCTCCAGGCCCCAGGCCTCCACGGCGGCGCGGGTGGCCGCGGCGAGGCGTTGGTGACGGGCGAAGACCTGGGGCAGGCCCTCCTCCATCAGGATGGCGATGGCCTCGCGCAGGCCGTAGAGCAGGTTGGTCGCCGGCGTGTAAGGGAAGTAGCCCGCCGCGTTCGGCTTCAGCATCTCCTGCCAGTCCCAGTAGGAACGCGGCAGGGTCGCGGTCTTGGTGGCGGCGAGCGCCTTGTCCGAGAGGGCGACGAGGCCGAGGCCCGGCGGCAGCATCAGGCCCTTCTGCGAGCAGCTCACCGAGACGTCGACGCCCCAGGCGTCGTGGGCATACTCGGCCGAGCCGAGGCCCGAGATGGTATCGACCAGGAACAGGGCCGGGTGGTTGGCCCGGTCGATGGCCTTGCGGATCTCGGCGATGCGGCTGGTGACGCCGGTGGAGGTCTCGTTATGGACCACCATCACGGCCTTGATCGCCTTCGCGCGGTCCTCGGCCAGGATCGCCTCGACCTTGGCCGGATCGACGCCCCGGCGCCAATCGCCGGGAACGAACTCGACCTCGATCCCCCAGCGGGCCGCCATCTGGCGCCACAGGGTGGCGAAGTGGCCGGTCTCGAACATCAGGACCCGGTCGCCGGCCGAGAGCGTGTTGACGATGGCGGCTTCCCAGGCCCCGGTGCCCGAGCCGGGATACAGGATCACCGGCGCGCGGGTCTGGAACACGGCCTGCGCGCCTTCCAGCACCGCCCGTCCGAGCTTGGCGAAATCCGGACCGCGATGGTCGATCACCGGCATGTCCATGGCGCGCAGCACGCGCTCGGGCACCGGGCTCGGGCCCGGGATGTGCAGGAAGTGGCGTCCGGTCCGTGTCGTCATCGGGGGCCTCGCAGGCGTTTCAGGTGTGCCAGGCGAAGCTGGCGGGCGGGTGCGCCAGGCGACGCTGGCAGGTCGCGGGACAAGGGCAGCGCCACGGCCTACGGTGGCGAACGGCGCTGGATTGTCGTCGATACGATCCGCATCCGGTTCAGTCGACCAAAAATTTGCATTCATTTTTGGAAGACACAAGCATTATTTTGCGCTCGATCGCCCTCGACCGCGGCCGCGGCGGCTGATAATTCTGGAATGATGATGCTCGATTCCGTCCCGGATTCCGCGGTCGAACCGGAAGCCGCGTCCCTGCCCCGGATCGCCGGTACGGGGGCCGCCTCGCTCCACGGGACCCTGCTGGCGCAGCTGCGCGACTACGTGGTCGAGGGCAACCTCGCCCCCGGTGCCCGGGTGCCGGAACGCCTCCTCTGCGAACGCTTCGGCATCTCGCGCACCCCCCTGCGGGAAGCCCTCAAGGTGCTGGCCTCCGAGGGGCTGATCGACCTGCTGCCGAACCGGGGCGCCTGGGTCCGCCAGCTCGGCCCCGACGAGATGGTGGCGCTGTTCGACGTCATGGGCGGTCTCGAAGCCCTGGCCGGGCGCCTCGCCTGCGAGAAGATCACCGAGGCAGGCTTCTCCGAGATCGAGCGCCTGCACCACGCGATGTACGCGGCCTACCTCCGCCGCGACCTGCACGGCTACTTCACCGGTAATCAGGCGATCCATGACCGCATCGTCGAGGCCGCCGACAATGAGCCCCTGCGGACGACCTACGCCAATTTCGCCGGGCGCCTGCGCCGGGTGCGGTACGCCGCCAATCTCGACAAGGACCGCGACCGCTGGGGCGAGGCCATGCGGGAGCACGAGGAGATCCTCGACGCCCTGCGGCGCCGGGCCGGCTCGGAACTCAGCGACATCCTGTTCCGTCACCTGCGCAACAAGCGCCGGGCGGCCGCCGTGCGGGAGACCGCGGCGGCCGGCGCCTGATGGCCGCGATGGGGTCCGCTCCGAATCGTCCCGAAGCGGACCGTCCTGAAGCGGACCTCGGCCAACCGAACCTGGGCCAACCGAACCTGGGCCAACCGAACCTGAGCGAAGCGGCTCAGGCGAGGCGTCCCGACAGGCGCTCGGCCTCGGCGCGGATCACCTCGGCCGCCCACAGGATGCCGGCTTCGTCCACCTCGAGATGGGTCGTGGCGCGGATCTGATGGGCCCCGATCGCCCGCACCCGGACATCCTGGGCGAGGCAGGCCTTGGCGAAGGCCGCGGCCGTGACGCCGAGGGGCTCGACCGAGAAGCACAGGATGTTGGACTGCGCCGCACCGGCGTCGATGGCGAGGCCGGGCGCCCCCGCGATCCGGTCGCGGAGCAGGGCCGCGTGGGCGTTGTCGCGGACGAGCTGCTCGCTGTGGTGATCGAGGGCGTAGAGGCCGGCCGCCGCCAGGATGCCGGACTGGCGCATGGCCCCGCCGAGGCGGTACTTCCAGCGCCAGGCCTCAGTGACGAACGCCTGCGTCCCGCACAGGACGGCGCCGACCGGGCAGCCGAGCCCCTTGCTCAGATCGATCCAGGCGCTGTCGAAGCCCTCCGCGTAGTCCTTCGCGGCGATGCCGGTGGCCGCCACCGCGTTGAGCAACCGGGCCCCGTCGATATGCGCCCGCAGGCCCTTCTCGTGGGCGATGTCGCGGATGCGCCGCATGTCCGGGAGCGCCCAGACCGAACCGCCGGAGAAGCTCGTGGTCTGCTCGATCGAGACCAGGGCGGAACGCGGCGCCGTGCGGGCGGGCGGGCGGATGGCCGCCGCGAAGGCCTCGGGCGTGTAGACGCCCGCCGGGGTCCTGAGGGCCATCACCGAGACGCCGCCGATGGCGGCCGAGCCGGCGGCCTCCGTGTTGTAGATGTGGGACTGGTCGTCGACGATGATCTCATCTCCGGGCCGGGTCTGCACCAGGATCGACACCAGGTTGCACATCGTGCCGGACGGCATGAAGACGCCCGCTTCCTGCCCGAGCAGGTCGGCCACCCGTTCGCAGAGCGCCAGGGTGGTCGGGTCGGAATCGGACTGCTCATCCCCCACCTCGGCCCGCGCCATGGCGTCCCGCATCCCCGCCGTGGGCCGCGTCTGGGTGTCGCTGAACAGGTCGATCATCTTGCAAGCCCATTTGCATTCAAAATATCACCGTATCTTAGCTCCGGCGGCTCAGACCGCCACCCCATCCGGCGGCCGCAGCCCGGCATTCCGATCCGGCTGCGCACCCGCAACGCGAGGACGATGAAGCATGACCGCCACGGCTGAGCCATCGACCCCGCCGCGGGCGGCGACCAGCACGCCCCGCGCGGCCACGCGACAGAATGCCGGACTCGCCCGGCGGCTGGCCGAGGCCCTGCAGGGCGAGGCCCGCTTCGATTCCTTCACCCGTGGACGCTACGCCACCGACGCCTCGATCTACCAGATCATCCCGGCCGGCGTGGTCCTGCCCCGGTCCGCCGCCGACATCGCCGCGACGCTGAAGATCGCGGCCGAGCACGACGTGCCCGTCATCATGCGCGGCGGCGGCACCTCCCAGAACGGGCAGCCGATCGGGCACGGCCTCGTGGTCGATTGCTCGCGCCACTTCAACGGCATCACCGCCTACGACCCCGCGGGGGGCACCATCACGGTCGAGCCCGGCATGGTGCTGGAACGCCTGAACACCCGGGTGAAGGCGGATGGCTGGTTCTTCCCGGTGGAGCCCTCCACCGCCACCCGCTGCACCATCGGCGGCATGGCCGGCAACAATTCCTGCGGCGCGCGCTCCCTCCGCTTCGGCAAGATGAGCGACAACGTCCTGGCCATCGAGGCCTTGTTCCCTGACGGCACGCCCTTCGGCTTCGGTCTCACGGGCAACGACAGCACCGGCGTGACCGGCCCCGACCGGGCCGAGCACCTCGCCGCCGCGATGCGGGCCCTCGCCGAGGCGGAGCGCGACGAGATCCTGGCCCGGTATCCGCGGGTGCAGCGCCGGGTCGGCGGCTACAACCTCGATGCCCTGATCGAGACCCGGCCGAACCTCGCCCACCTCCTGGTCGGCTCCGAGGGCACCCTGGCGGCCACCACCGGGGTCACCCTGAAGCTGTCCCGCCTGCCGGCCCACCGGGTCATGGGCGTCTGCCACTTCCCGTCCTTCCGCTCCGCCATGGAGACCACGAAGGCGCTGGTCGACCTCGGCCCGGTGGCGGTGGAACTCGTCGACAACAACGTGCTGGTCCTCGGGGCCGACATCCCGCTGTTCCGCACGACGCTCGCCGACATCACCCGCGGCACGCCGAACTGCCTGCTGCTGGTGGAATTCGCCGGCGACGACCGCGACGCGCTGCTGGCCGACCTCCGGCGCCTCGACGCCTGCATGAGGGACCACGGCTTCCGGAACGCCGTGGTGGAGGTGCCCGAGCCGGTCCGGCAGAAATCGGTCTGGGAGGTGCGCGAGGCCTGCCTCAACATCATGATGTCGATGAAGGGCGACGCCAAGCCGGTCTCCTTCATCGAGGATTGTGCGGTGCCCCTGGAGCACCTGGCCGACTACACCGACACCGTCACCGAGGTCTTCACCCGCCACGGCACCCGCGGCACCTGGTATGCCCATGCCTCGGTGGGCTGCCTGCACGTGCGCCCGATCCTCGACATGAAGCAGGGCGGCGACGTCGCCAAGATGCGGGCCATCGCCGAGGAGGCCAGCGCCGCCGTCCGCCGCTTCAAGGGCTCCTATTCCGGCGAGCACGGCGACGGCATCTCGCGCTCCGAATACATCGAGCCGATGTTCGGAGCCCGGCTCACCCGCGCCTTCGAGACGGTCAAGGACGGCTTCGACCCGGACAACCGCCTGAACCCCGGCAAGATCGTCCGGCCCCTGCGGATGGACGACCGCGCGCTGATGCGCTTCCAGCCCGGCTACGCGGTGACCCAGCCCGCCGCCACGGCCCTCGACTGGTCGGACTGGGGCGGGTTCGGCCCGGCCGTCGAGATGTGCAACAGCAACGGCACCTGCCGGAAGCTCGCCGGCGGTGCCATGTGCCCCTCCTACCGGGTCACCAAGGAGGAGCAGCACCTCACCCGGGGCCGGGCCAATTCCCTGCGGCTGGCGATCTCGGGCCAGCTCGGGGCGGACGCCTTCACCAGCCCCGAGATGAAGCGGACCCTGGATCTCTGCGTCTCGTGCAAGGCCTGCCGCCGCGAATGTCCCACCGGCGTCGACATGGCCAAGATGAAGGTCGAGTTCCTGCACCATTACCACGCCCGGCACGGCCTGCCCCTGAAGGAACGCCTCGTGGCGGCGCTCCCGCTCTACGCCAGCACGGCCGCGCGGCTGGCACCCCTCCTGAACTTGCGCGACCGCCTGCCGGCCCTGGCCCGGCTGTCCGAGCGCTGGGTCGGCCTCTCGGCCCGCCGGACCCTGCCGCAATGGCGTCGGCCCTGGCACGAATCCGGCGAGCCGGCGCATCCCGGCGACGTCAGCGGCGACTTCCGCGACGTCGTCCTGTTCGGCGACACCTTCAACCGGGCCTTCGAGCGCGAGAACCTCGAGGCGGCCGAGCGGGTGCTGCTCGCGGCCGGCTACCGCCTGCACCGGGTCTTCCCCCATCGCGGCCGCCGCCCGCTCTGCTGCGGGCGGACCTACCTCGCATCGGGCCAGACCGACCGGGCCCGCGCCGAGGCCCGGCGCACCCTGGCCGCGCTGCTGCCGTTCATCCGCGCCGGCGCCCGGGTCGTCGGCCTCGAGCCGTCCTGCCTCCTCACCTTCCGGGACGAGTTCACCGCGCTGCTTCCGGGCCCCGAGGCCGCCGAGCTCGGGCGCGCGAGCTTCCTGTTCGAGGAGTTGCTCGCCGCCGACCTCAAGGCCGGACGCATCGACCTGCCGCTCGCCGACCAGGGCGGCCGGGTCGCCCATCTCCACGGCCATTGCCACCAGAAAGCCTTCGCCGCCATGGGTGCGGTGGAGACGGTCCTGCGTGCGGTGCCCGGTCTCGATGTCCGCCCGATCGAGTCGAGCTGCTGCGGCATGGCCGGCGCCTTCGGCTACGGCGCCGAGACCATCGACGTGTCCCTGGCCATGGCCGAGCTGTCACTGTTCCCGGCCCTGCGCCAAGCCGGCCCCGACGATCTTGTGGTCGCCGACGGTACGAGTTGCCGCCATCAGATCCACGACGGCCTCGGCCTGACCGCACGTCACGTCGCGCGCGTTCTGGACGACGCCCTTGTGACCTCGACACGTCCTTCGCCCCCGTTGCGAAACGGAAAGCCGTTTTTGCCGCTGTAATACCAACGACGCGCGTGTGCCGCGACACGCGCGTCGGCTTGTCGTTTTAGATTATGTACGTCATTTAAAAGGGGTGGGGCCGGCGGATCGGACCCGCTGGGAGAGCGTCATGAGCCAAGCCATTCGCAAGCAGCCCGTCCGCAGGACGGCCATCGTCACCGGAGCCTCCTCCGGCATCGGACTCGCCAGCGTGCGGGCCCTCCACAAGGCCGGCTATCGGGTGTTCGGGACGAGCCGGCGCAGCAGCACCGTCCTGGGCGATGCCGGCACCCTCCTGACCTGCGATATCACCGACGAGGCGTCGGTCGCCGCCATGGTGAAGACCGTGCTCGACGAGACCGGCCGGATCGATCTTCTCGTCAACAATGCCGGCTTCGGCATCAGCGGCGGCGCCGAGGAATCCTCGATCGCCCAGGCACAGGATCTCTTCGATGTGAACCTGTTCGGCGTGGTCCGGGCCATCCGCGCGGTGCTTCCGACGATGCGCGCCCAGAGGAGCGGACGCATCATCAACATCAGTTCCGTGCTCGGCCTGATCCCGGCCCCCTACATGGCGCTCTACGCCGCCAGCAAGCACGCAGTGGAAGGCTATTCGGAATCCCTCGTCCACGAAGTGCGCGGTCAGGGCATCCGCATCGTCCTGGTCGAGCCGGCCTATACCCGCACGGCCTTCGACCAAAACCTGCTCGTCCCCGATGCTCAACTCGAGCTGTATGCCGAGGCCCGCGCCGGTGCCGACCGGACGATGCGTGAAGCCATGGCGACCGCCGACGCGCCCGAGACCGTGGCCGACACCGTGCTCGCCGCGGCCGAGGCCTCGGTGCCGCAGCGCCGCTACACCGCCGGCAAGGTCGCGCGCCAGATCAGCCTGCTTCGGCGCTTCGCCCCCGCCCACCTCTTCGACAAGAGCCTCCGCAAGCAGATGCACCTGCCGAACTGAGGCGAGGGCTCTCCGCGACCGGCTCTCAGAACTCCATACCGAACTTGACCCGGACGTTGTGCCGCTCGAACTGGTTCAGGCCGAGCGCGCGGCCAGCCAGGGTCGGGTCGGTATCGCGGCCCCAAACCTGCCCTGCATACGCCACCGTGAGCCAGATCTTCTCGGTGAAGCGGTGGTGCAGGGCAGGGCCGACAAACAGCGCCTCGCTTTCCAAGTCATTGAGAAACGTGCCGTTATAGCCCCGCAGGTAGCGGACCTCCGGCCCCAGATAGGTGCTCTCCCCGACGCGGGCGATCAGGGCGTTCGACCAGAGGAAGGTCGATGACCGGTAACCCGGTGCGTCGGGACCGCGCTGGCGACCGGCAGCCGGTTCGAAGCTGATGTTGCTGCCATACCAGAGCTTGTTCGGCACAAGCTGGAGATCGAGTTGGAGCACGGTCTCCATGTCGAAGATGTCGGCACCATTTCCCTCAATCGGCAAGACGCGGGCGAAGCGCGGCCGGAGTTCGAGGGCAAGCCCGAGCGGCTGATCCTTGTCGCCCTTCAGGAACTGGTACTTCACCTCCACGGAAACCCCGTCGAACGTCCCATAGGACTTGTCGTCGAGGTCGATGATGTTGCGCACCTGACGGAATGTGCCGAACGCGCCGAATTCGATGCTCAAGCGGTCGATGGGGTCGAACTGGTAGCCGAACTTGGTGTCGAGCACCCGGTAGTGGCCACCGCCGGGACCCGATAGCCGCTTGCCCAGGCGGGAAATCGTATCCACGACGACCTCCTGCTCGCCCTTCTCACCAGCATCGGAGCCTTCGGTGAAGCCGAAAAGATGCTCGGTATCGACATCCTGGGACTTGCCGTCGTTGCCGCCCTTGCCGCCCTGCGTGTCCTTGCTCGCCTTCGATTCCTGACGGTCCGCTTGGCCCCTCTGCGCCGGGACATTCTTTCGGGCAGAGCCTGTCGGGCCGTCCTTCGGCGCCTTGCTCGATCGTTTAACCGTTGCAAGCTCGTCGTTCTCCGCGGCGCCTGCGACTGTCGACGACAGCGCTATGACCACACCAATGATAGATAGGATCGAACGCACACAACCCGCAGTCATCAGGCGAAATCCTGCTTCGGCCCCCAACTTGATGACTGGTGGACCCTCGTGATGACCTTAGACACGCCCGCGCTGTTCCTGCCTGCTGCGGATGAGACACAGATCGAGAAAATGACGATGCCGGTGGATTAAGAACACAGCTTCCTGGGCGCGGGAGGCGCGGAAGAGATCGCATCGGCAATTTACCGAGTCCGCTTGGTCCGCTCGGAACGGGTGCGATGCGCGAGGGTTTCCTCGACGCATCAGCCGGGAGATTGAACATGCGGATCATTGCGACAGCGTCGGCCCTCGCCCTCCTCACCTTCGGGAGCGTCGGAGCGGCCGAGGCGAAAGGGTGCATCAAGGGCGCGATCATCGGCGGACTCGCCGGGCACTACCTGGCCGAGCGTGGCGTCGTCGGGGCAGTCGCCGGCTGCCTCGGCGGACGCTATCTGGCCAACCGTCAGGCGAAGCGGCAACGCGACATCGACTACGGCTCGCGCGTGGAGTCACGCGGCACGGGGTATGGGCAGTACCAGGGGCCGGCGCGCCGCAACTACAGCTACTGAAACCGGGCACCAGTCCTGCGCGATCGGGCTCAGGCCTTTGTTCCCAGCGACGCGAACCGCAGCGGAGCAGCGGGACGCGTCGCCATCCAGAGAACGTGGCGCGGTCCGCTCACCCCGCTGTTGGCACGGATTCGAAATTCGTCGACGGCAAAGCCATGCAGGCGCAGGCGCGCCTTGAAGCGCCGGTCGGGTTTGCCCGACCAGACGGCAAGAACGCCGCCGCTCCGCAGGGCATAATGTGCCCGCTTCAAACCCCAGGCGTCGTAGAGGCGATCATTTTCCCGTCGGGTCATGCCGGACGGACCGTTGTCGACATCCAGCAGGATCGCATCGAAGCGCTCGGGCCCTGATTGGATCAGGCGGTTGACGTCCGACTCGACGATTTTAACGCGTGGGTCGTCGAGACTGTCACCGAACAGATGGGCGAGGGGGCCCCGGGCCCAGGCAACAACGGCGGGGATCAATTCGGCGACAACGATTTTTGCGTCCGGTCCGAGGGCGCCCATGGCTGCGCGCAAGGTGAAACCCATGCCCAATCCCCCGATCAGGATACGCGGCGCCGCGCGACCAGCAAGGCGTTCACACGCGATGGTCCCAAGGGCCTGCTCCGAGCCGCGATCGAGGTTCGTCATGAGTTCCGCATTCCCGACCTGGATCGAGTAGGCGTCTCCCTGCCGCAGCAGGTTCAGCGGAGCAGAACTACCGGGTATGACGCTGGTGTCACAAAGGACCCAGGGGAGTGAGGACATCGACGCTGAACTCCGTCCGCGACATCGTTCGGACGCGGCTGCCACCGGGTCATCCGAAATCGCGTGGAGGTCAACCTCAACAGGCGCAGCGCTCGTTCATCGCGTGGCCTGGCCAGGAGGCCTTCCACAACCTGGATATCGCAAGCTTGAGGCGTGGAATTCTGGACTTGCGGACTGACGCCGCCGTGCGGCCAACGGGTTCGGCGCTCGATCTTGATCCTGGTCACAGCCAAACGACCGTCTTGGATTGTCCGGGCCTCGGTCGAGAGGGAGAAGGCTGCGTGAACCGGTCCGATCCGTCAGGCGGCGGAATGACTCCATCGGGAGGCTCGTTCGGGCCAGGAAACCGATTTCCTGGACGGATTTGACGATGCTGCACCCGACGACCTCGTCGGCGCAGATCCGGAAGTCCTGGGCCATGCATGGTAGGCTGATCGGTCTGCGATAAGAGAGGCCTACCGCATCCAGGTTCCTGACGAAGTGGACGGTCTCCCGGATCCCTATGATCTGGGGCGTTCGTGTCCTGAGCCTCCGCGTCCGTTCATCCCCGCTGAGGGACATCCATCTCGATCGGAAATGGCCCGAACGCCGCGAAGCATTGGCAAAGATTGGGGATCAGGGACGGTTTAGAAGCGGTTGAATCCCAGACGACACCCTCATCCAGCACTTCGTCTGTGAAGTCCCGATGGCCCCTGGAACACTGCATCGATCGCAGGACGCGGATCCGACCCGGCCGACCTACCCGCCGCCGCAGCCGGACGGCCTGTCTCCGGCCCTGGCGCGCAACATCCGTGCACTGCAGGAGCGACGTGCGCAGGACGAGCAGCGTGCGAGCCGAGCAGACCGAATTGCCGAGATGATCACCCGGTTCACCGGGAGCATGGCTTTCGTCGTCCTGCACGTTCTGGTGTTCGGCCTGTGGACCCTGGTCAACGCCGGTCTACTGCCTGTGCTGCCACGCTGGGACGCGAGCTTCGTCATCCTTGGCACCACTGCCTCGGTGGAGGCGATCTTTCTCTCGACCTTCGTTCTCATCAGCCAGAACCGCATGGCGGTCGCCGCCGCAAAGCGCGCGGACCTCGATCTGCACATCGGGCTCCTGGCCGAGCACGAGGTCACCAAGCTGGTGACGATGGTCTCGGCGATCACCAATCACCTTGGCATCGCCACCGAGGCAGATGCCGAGGTCGACGAACTCACTCAGGATGTGTCTCCGAACGTCGTCCTCGACACCATCGAGGGGACGGATTTAGCTCGATCCAGGGGTACTACGGCTCGTTGAAAATCCCCGCCACTGGCACGAGTCAGATCAGGGCGCCGGACTGCGCGGGTGCAGCGGCGCGGGTGGAATCCGTGCCGGCATTCGACGCCTTGACGGCATTGGTCGGGGAGAGCACGACCCCGGCCCGGCGCTCCAAAGTGACGACGGTGCGGAAGGCGAGGGCGATGCCCACGAGACCGAACAGGATCGAGCCGAGGCCAACCCCGGCGATGACGCCCTTGGGACCGAACAAATGCGCGCCGATCAGGGCTGGCGGCACGGTGCCTAGGGTGGCCCGTCCCCAATTCAGGGCCGTCGAATAGAATGGGAAGCCGAGATTGTTGAACGAGGCATTGGCCAGGAACAGCAGCCCGGTAAAGAACCAGACACCCCCGCTGACGAGACAGAAGAATCCAAACAGGTCAGCGGCGACACCCTCGAGCGCAAAGAGGCGTATCAGAGGGCCGGCTCCCAGGATCAGCGCCATCCAGACCACCAGCACGTAGACGGCGGTGACCAGCGTACCGTCACGCAGAACACCGCGCATTCGATCGTAACGGGCCGCACCCCAGTTCTGGCCCAGGATCGGTCCGATCGAACCAGACATGGCGAAGAGGCCGCCGAACGCCACCGGGGTCAAGCGGTCGACCACCACGTTTCCGGCAACCGCGACAGCGCCGAACTTCGCGAGCGCGTGGGCGATGAAGGCGCTTGCCACGGAAGGTGCGAGGTTCGTCAGCACCGCCGGCAGGGCGATCCGCATCACGACGGGAGCATCCGCGATGATGTCAGCGAGCTTCGGTTGCGTGAGCATCCGGTGCTGGCGGACACCCCACAGACCGATCACCGCAAATGTGGCGCGGGCAAAACACGTGGTGATGGCTGCCCCATCGACGCCGAGACCAGCACCAAAAATCAGTAGCGGGTCGAGCCCGGCGGTGACGATGGCGCCGCCCAGGGTGACGTACATGGCCTGACGAGCCGCGCCGACCGCTCGCAGCAGGCCGGAAAACATCATGCCGGGCCCCATCAGCAGGTTGGAGGGCAGCGTGATCCAGAGAAAGCGTGTCGCTATCGGAAGAGTCTCAGCATCGGCTCCAATCCAGCTCAGCACCGTAGGCAGGCAGGGCAGCATCGCCACGACAAGGAGGCCGGAGACCACGATTCCCTGGATGGTCCCGGAGGTGGCGAGGCGCCGCGCACCCGCTTCATCACCGGCCCCGATGGCTCGGGAAACGAGAGCACCGGCTGCGATCATCAGCCCGATATTGATAGCGATGGCAAAGAACTGGACGATGGTGGCAAAGCCCACCGCTGCCGTCAGCGTCGGATCTCCAAGCTTGGAGACGTAGAGCAAGGAAAGGAAGTCAACGACGAAGATCGCCATGAGCCCGACCGAGCCAGTTGCGCTCATCGTCACCACGTGACGGAGAATCGAGCCCTCGACGAACCGCGCCGATCCGGCTGTCGCCTCAGGCATCCGTTCGGGCCTCCTGCTGCTGACTTTGGTAGTCATCATCAGTCTCAAGGGTGCGGGTCGCGGCCTCTCGCCTCTGGGATCCAATGATGTCGCGCGTCTCCGCATTCAGCGCGCGGGAAGGCCGCTTCGGCTCCGTCAGGGGCTCGGGCTTGATCTCGTTAAGGCCACGGGCCCAACTCATCGTATCCGTCAGAGCGCCTGCCTGCTGCAGCACGAGGCGCGCAACGTCGCGCTTACGAACGTCCTCCGCGGTAGCGGCGGCCGCCTCCGTGCTGAGACCGAGACCCTCAAGGGTCGCGCGACCGAAGGCGAGAGCGGATTCGACGGTTTCGCGGAGCTGAAAGTCGACGTCCCGGTTCATCAGCTCGACGGCGTGCGTGCGGTCGAAGGCCCGCACGTAAGTGCGCACGCTGGAGAATTCCTCGTGCACGATATCGACGATTTTCAGCGCGGCCTCGCTGTCATCGACGCAGATGCAGAGGAGCTCGGCCCGTCCGATGCCGGCGGCGCGCAGGACATCGAGGCGAGTCCCGTCCCCATAGTAGATGCGGAACCCAAAGCGTGCGGCGCTGCGGATCTGATCCACGTCCTTGTCGATCACCGTGACGCTAACGCCTTCAGCCAGCAGCACCTGCGTCAGGATTTGGCCGAAACGGCCGAAGCCGATGACGAGCACGCGGGCCTCGGTGCTCTCAATGGCCTCCGGCACCGCCTCCGGCCCTTCGGGACGTCGGGCAAGCCCAGCGTCCAGAGCCTTCGCCGCCACTGGACCGACCAGCATGGTCAGAGCCGCGAGCGCCACGGCAAAGCGTGTGCTCGCAGGATCCACGAGGCCGAGCTCACCGCCCGCCGGCAAAAGCACGAATGCAAATTCTCCGGCCGGTGCCAGGATGGCACCCCCGCGCACCGCATCGAGCCAAGGCGAGCCGAACAAGCGGAACAGGCCGGCCACCAACGCGACCTTAAGCAGGATCGCACCGGCTGTTGCCCCCAGCAGGGTCGGCCATTCGGCCTTGAGGAGGCCACCATCAATGGACATGCCCACGCTCATGAAGAAGAGGCCAAGCAGCATGCCGCGGAACGGCTCGATGTCGGCCTCGAGCTGATGGCGGAAGTTGGATTCGGCCAGAAGCACTCCAGCCAAGAACGCGCCCATCGCCATCGATAGGCCGACATGCTCCATCAGCATCGCGGTTCCAAGCACCACGAGGAGGGCAGCCGCCGTCATGACTTCGCGGGCCCCACTGGCTGCGAGCAGACCGAAGAATGGATTGAGGCCATAGCGCCCGACCAGCACGACGGCGAGGATCGCCGCGCCCACCGTGCCGGTGGATTGCAGAGCCGAGAGGAGCCAGCCATCGCCGCCGCCCGTGCCGGATGAAGCGACCAAAGGCATCAGCGCCAGGATGGCAACCACGGAGATGTCTTGAAACAGCAGCACCGCAAAGGCTCGGCCGCCATAGGGCGTCCCCATGTCGCCGCGCTCTTCCAGCAATTGCAGCGCGACGGCTGTGGCCGAGAGGGCGAGAGCGATGCCGATGACGAGGCTGGCCGAAGGCTTGGCCCCCATCAGGATCCCGACGCCTGCCAGAGCTGCCGAGCAGACAATGAGCTGGGCAGTGCCGAGGCCGAAGATGTCCCGCCGCATCGAAACGAGTCGTGAGATTTGTAATTCGAGCCCAACGATGAAGAGCAACAGCACTACGCCGAGTTCAGCGACACTCGCAGCCGTCTCTGGCTCCGCGATCAGCGAGAAGCCAAAGGGCCCAATCACTACACCGGCAACGAGGTAGCCGAGCACGGCGCTTTGGCCGATGAGGCGAAAGATCGGCACGCCGATCACCGCCGCCGACAGGAACGTCAGCACGGGAGGCAGGAAGCTGACGTGGGTCGCGGCGCTTGCCATGAAAATCCGAGGTTGGATGAGAATCCCAGACGGCGATGGACCACCCCATTCAGAGCGATTCGGGCTCGCCAGGCGGCTCCGTCTTAACCAGCAGGGGCCCAGCCGTCACGTGCACAGGGAGGGGAAGCTTACCGCAAACACTCGCTTGAACGTCCCACAGTGCGAATCGGCACTTTCCCGGATTCGGCGTCAGTGACGCCGCGGCGGCCAACCTCCGCGCGGAATGCTCCGGCTCGCCCGGCGCTCATTTCGGCGGTCGACCAGAAAATCCGACGCGTCACCTTCGACCAGCAGGATCCCTGCATCGAGCACGTCCTGGCGGCTGAGACCGATGTCCCGAAGTTCGCGATCCGACATCGCCGATAGCTGACGGACGACCCTGCGGTTAATGGCAGTGCGGGAAATCCCTGAAGCCACAGCAGCCAACCCGGCGCTTAACCAGGCCCTAAGTGCCGCTACGGCGGTCAGTGTTCTGCCCGCAGTGACAGGTCCAGCCTTGAGCTGAGTAAAGCCGTGCATGGGGTGCGTCCTCTCGTGATGTACGGGCCGATGCCGCGACCATGCGTGGCGGGGGATAGTCGTGATAGGGACAGTCCAGTACGGTTGGATTGAATCGTCCGGCGCGAGGATCAGGACAGATGAAGGTGTCCCCCGTGTCCAAGCTCACCTTGGTCGAGACCGTGGCGGCGGAGGTCACGGATCGGATCAACAGCCGCCAGCTCATGCCCGGCGCACGCCTGCCCTCGGTCCGCGCCTTCGCCGAAGCCATGGGGGTCTCGAAGTCCACCGTCGTCGAGGCCTATGACCGGCTCGGGGCCGAAGGCACGATCGTGGCCCGGCGCGGCTCGGGCTTCTACGTGGCGGGTAAGACCCGACCGCTCTGTCTCAAAGCAGTAGGGCCTCAGCTCGACCGGGCGGTGGATCCGCTTTGGATCACCCGACAATCCATGCAGGCCGGCCCGGACCTCGTAATGCCGGGCTCCGGCTGGTTGCCGTCAGCCTGGATGCCAAGCCAGGCGATCCGGCGCGGCCTTCGACAGCTCGCACGCGGTCCGGAGACCAACCTGGTCTCACACGATCAGCCCCTCGGCTTTCCACCTCTACGCGCACAGATCGCACGGCGCTTGGCGGAGAAAGGGGTTGAGGCCGGCGCCGATCAGGTGGTGCTGGTCGATTCGGCGACGCAGGCTCTCGACCTGCTCTGCCGATTCCTGCTTGAAGCCGGCGATACGGTACTGGTCGACGATCCGTGCTACTTCAACTATCACGGACTCCTCAGAGCGCAGCGCGCCCGGGTTGTTGGTGTGCCGATGACCCCGAACGGTCCTGATCTCGCGACCCTCGCCATGCACCTCGCTGAGCATCGGCCGCGCTTCTACGTCATCAATTCCGCGCTCCAGAACCCGACCGGATCCATCCTCGCGCCCGCGGTCGCCCATCGCATCCTGAAGCTCGCTGAGGCGCACGATACCCTTATCATCGAGGATGACATCTTTGGAGATTTCGAGAGTGAGCCGTCTCCACGCCTGGCCGGTTTTGACGGGTTAGAGCGGGTCATCCAGATCGGAAGCTTCTCGAAGACGCTGTCGGCCGCCATCCGTTGCGGTTTCATTGCGCTGCGCGAGGACTGGGTCGAGCCACTGGTCGATCTCAAGCTCGCGATGAGCCTGGGGAACAGTCATCTGTCGGCGAGCCTGATGCACCGGCTCCTGACAGACGGCACATACCGCCGACACCTCGCCGAGGTCCGCGAGAAGTTGGGACGGGCGACGGCGCCGGCCCTTCGGCACCTCGAAGAATGTGGACTGAAGGCGTGGCTGGAGCCGTCCGGAGGCTTCTTCCTGTGGATGCAGCTGCCGGATGGGGTCGATTCGGCGGACGTCGCTCGGTGCGCTCTTGCACGCGGACTCGTGCTCGCTCCCGGAGGCGCTTTCAGCCCCTCGTCACTCGGCAACAGTTTCCTACGCTTCAACGTAGCCCAGTGCACCGACCCACGTATGATTCCTATGCTCGAGACTTCCCTTGCCGAGGGCGCGATGGCGCGGCCCAAGCGGGTGGCCTAGCGCGCGTATTACGGAGAGTTCCCTGGGTCCTGTGAGTCACGTGCACTCGCTTTCGCTGGGCCGCAGGTGCCCGCGGGGGACTTTTCCGTTATGACAGGTTGACAGGGGCGCCCCCGCCTCGCCACATCCCGGCTATCATGAGCGACGCGAATCTGACGACTTCCTCTGCCTCCGGTGACACGGTTAAGCCGCCTCTGGAGATCCTGCTCTGTGCGCCGCGCGGTTTCTGCGCTGGAGTCGTGCGGGCGATCGACGTAGTTGAGCGGGCGCTCGCCATCTACGGACCTCCGGTCTATGTCCGCCATGAGATCGTCCACAACAAGTACGTGGTTGAGAGTCTGAAACGGAAGGGCGCCGTGTTCGTCCGCGAGCTCGACGAGGTCCCCGACGGCTCCGCTCCGGTGATCTTCTCGGCGCACGGCGTCGCCAAGACGGTGCCGCACAACGCGGATTCCCGCGGCCTCACCACCATCGACGCCACCTGCCCGCTGGTGACGAAAGTTCATCGCGAGGCGGAGATCCACCACAAGCGCGGTCGACACGTTCTGCTCGTTGGCCATTCCGGTCATCCGGAGGTGGTCGGCACCATGGGTCAGCTGCCAAAGGGCTCGATCACGCTGGTCGAGGATCTCGACCAGATCGCCGCCCTTGAACCAGAGAACCGCGACAACCTCGCATGGGTGACGCAGACAACTCTGTCGGTGGACGACACCCACCATATCGTCGAGGCGCTGAAGAAGAAGTTCCCGACGATCACCGGCCCGCACAAGGACGATATCTGCTACGCCACCACCAATCGTCAGGAGGCGGTGAAGCAGGTGGCGCCGTTGGTCGATGCGGTCATCGTGGTCGGCTCGTCGAACTCGTCGAACTCGCAGCGCCTGCGCGAAGTCGCTGAGCGCGTCGGCTGCCCGATCACCCGGTTGGTGCTGCGCGCCGAGGAAATCGATTGGCCAGCCTTCGAGGGCATTCGCAAGCTCGGACTCACGGCCGGAGCTTCCGCGCCGGAGGTGCTGGTGGAGGAAATTATCGATGCCTTTGCAGCACGCTACACCGTGACGGTGGATACGGTCTCGACGGTGGTCGAAGATATGTCCTTCCCGTTGCCGCGCGAACTGCGTAGCGAAGCCGCGGAATAGGCAGACAGCGCTCCCGATAGATTCGTCTTCAGCAGGGGCGCCATTCGGCGCCCTTGTCCATTTTGTCCCGAAATTTCAAGCGAACAAGCCGTGGCAGTCTACACCGAGGTCTCCGACGCGGCGCTGACCGCCTTTCTTGCGGCCTACGACATTGGAACGCTGCTCTCATACAAGGGCATCGCCGAAGGCGTGGAGAACACGAATTTCTATCTCCACACCACCGGCGGCTCCTTCATCCTAACCCTATACGAGAAGCGCGTCAGGGCGGACGATTTGCCGTTCTTCCTCAACTTGATGGAACACCTCGCCGCCCGAGGCCTCGCTTGCCCACAGCCGATCCGCGATCGCACCGGATTCGCACTGGGTGAGCTCTGCGGTCGCCCCGCGGTGATCGTGACTTTCCTCGATGGTGTTTCGGTGAAGCAACCCGGTATCGATCACTGCCACGCCCTCGGCCGCGCGCTCGCAGGGTTGCACGCGGCGGGAGCCGATTTTGGGATGCGGCGCGTCAACAATCTCTCCGTAGATGCGTGGGAACCGCTCTTTCGCCTCGCTGAGCCTCAGGCGGAGACCGTTTCACCCGGTTTGACCGAACGCGTTCTGGGTGACCTCGCGGTGCTACAGCGCTCCTGGCCCTCGGGCCTACCCTGTGGCGTGATCCATGCCGACCTATTCACCGACAACGTCTTCTTCATCGGAGACGAACTGTCGGGGCTGATCGACTTCTATTTCGCCTGCACCGACGCCTTCGCTTACGATCTGGCCATCTGCCTCAATGCCTGGTGCTTCGAGGCGGACGGCAGATTTCACCGCGACATGGGTGCGGCCCTGATCGCCGGGTACGAAGCGGTGCGTCCCCTGGTCTCCGCCGAGGTCACGGCTTTGCCGATCCTTTGCCGGGGCGCCGCCCTGCGCTTCATGCTGACCCGCCTCGTCGACTGGCTCAATGTGCCGGCCGGAGCCCTGGTCCGGCCGAAGGATCCTCTGGAATACGACCGTAGGCTGAACTTCCATCGCACCACGACGGACGCGCGGGATTACGGTTGGGCCGGTCCGGGACAGTCGGCCTAGCTCCCTGCAGAGGCAAACCATGCTCATGGCGCGGAGCGTTTGAGCGTCAGGCGAAAGCGTCCCAAGTTACCGGCGGATGCATCACATCCGCCGGTGGATCGGTCAGATCACCTTGAGAAGGGCTTCGGCGCCCGACAACTCAGTCTTGGCTGGGGAGTCCTCGACATTAAGTACGCGCACGACACCGTCCTCTACGAGCATCGCGTAACGCTTCGAACGGGTACCAAGTCCGAAGCCGGCCCCGTCCATGTCGAGGCCAATCGCCTTCGCGAATTCAGCGTTGCCGTCAGCGAGAAACTCGAGGCCCTCGGCGCCACTCGCCTTCTGCCACGCATCAAGCACAAACACGTCGTTGACCGACGTGATCGCGATGGTGTCGATGCCGCGAGCCTTGATCTCGGCCTGCTTCTCCACGAAGCCGGGCAGATGGTTGCGGTGACAGCTCGGCGTGAAGGCGCCGGGCACCCCGACGAGGACGACGCGGCGGCCCTTGAAGAAGTCGTCGGTGGTCTTGGCTTCCGGGCCGTCCGCCCCACTCACGCGAAACGTGACCTGGGGGAGGTGGTCGCCAACCTGAATGGTCATCCGTCGTCTCCTGAAGATCGCCGGGGCATCCGAACCGTCAGATCCCTAGCTACTGTCACAGAGTCGTACCCAGTTCACGCACCGGGCCGGCTCGCGAAAAATCGTCTAGCTCGCAGGGGTTAGCCTGTCGAGTTTCCGCCGTCGCCAATGTGGCGGATATCCCTTGGCGGAACGTGCCGTGCCCTGGACAAAGGCGCCTACCCGCGTAGCATACGGCAATGCAGCGTTCACAGGCCCACACGGGCGATCCCGCCTACCTTGACGGTCAGTTTCTTGTCGCCATGCCGGGACTGACGGATTCGCGCTTCGCCCGGTCGGTCATCTATCTCTGTGCGCATTCGGCTGACGGGGCCATGGGGATCATCCTCAACAAGGCCGTCTCTGACCTCAATATGCCCGACCTGCTGATTCAGCTTGATATCGCGAGCGAGACTGATGCGATCCGGCTCCGCCAGCGTGTCGGCCACATGCCCGTGCTGATGGGCGGACCTGTTGATGCCAAGCGCGGCTTCGTGCTCCACACTGACGACTTCCATATCGATCAATCCACGCTGATCATCGACGATGGAATCTGCCTCACAGCAACGGTGGACATTTTGAAGGCGATCGCCGCCGGCGACGGTCCGGCCAACGCCGTCCTCGCCCTTGGCTATGCAGGATGGCAGGCAGGACAGCTCGAGAGCGAAATCCTAGCCAATGGTTGGCTGGTCTGCCCAGCCGATCCGGACATGATTTTCCATACGGCTCTCGAAGCCAAGTACGAGCGCACGTTACGCAACAATGGCATCGACCTCGCGATGCTGTCGGTCAGCGCCGGCCATAGCTGAGCGTTCGCGCTACTGGTCGGAGAACGAAGCGCCACCTGTATCCGGATTCATACCTTCCACCGGGGGCTTGCGGCGCGAACGGGGCGAGGACGCCGAAGCGCTTGGCGCAGCGGTGCTTGTATTGACCCCGAGGCGGGTGGCAAGTGCCAAAGCCCGTGCTTCAGTGAAGCGCAGGTTGCAGAATCCGTGCGCCCCTTCACGAGCATAGGTTCGGCACATCTGCTCGCGATCGGAGGAGAAGGCCGCCTGTTCGGTGACCACGGGGCGAAGCTCAGGGCCACGCAGGCGCTGACTAATCAACTTGTAATTCTCCCGAACGGCCCGGTCGGCTCCACCGCGCGCCGCCTCAAACTCGCTCGCCCGCGAAATGAGCGTGGCCGCGGCCGGTCCCCACAAACCCGTGGGCGTCGTGGCGCAATCGGCCGCCGCGAAAGTACAGACGGTACCGGACACCGATTGCACCAGAACGGCGCCATCGAGTACGTCGAACCGGAGGGGACATTCGCCGCCGGTGATCTCGAAGCGGCCGACACCCTCCGCACGGCCCTCGGATGAGACCGCCACCGGCGCCCCTCCGTTCAGCGGTACCTTGCAGGCTTCGACGGGCTGCGAGATTTTATTGCCCGGCAAAACGACGCGAGCTGTGGTCCCCCCCCCGGCTCGCTCAAGCTTCAGGCTACCGGTGAGCCCGTTTAGCATCAACTCCTGTCCCATCACGTTGTCCTCGGAGGGCGCTTTGAGGACAATAGGCTGACGCGGTACCGGAGGTGCTTTCGGTGCGTCCGACGCAGCCGGCGCCCCGCCCTCGCCGGGTGCGCTTGGCACAGGAGTTTGTGGAGCGGAAGGAACGCCCCTTGGCGGCACTGGCGGCTTAGCCGCCCGCCCGATTCCGAACAATTCCTCGAAAAACGACTGCGCGCAGGCTGGGTGAGGAACCGATGCCAGCACCGGTAGAAGAAGAAGCACGCGGGTCAGACGCATCGAAACTTTCGAGCCTATATCCGTGGAGGCAGCGTGGTGCGCAGGCAAGCACGTTCACCTCCCACTTACCATGCAACGAGCCTTGTGACACGGCAGCGATGCCGCTTCTTGACGATGAAACATTGGGGAGACCGCCGACGCCATCGTTGCAAAACCCCAGCAGGCGGCTCGTATGGCTATTCCAAGTCAAAGGCGATGAAGAGGATAACGTGGCTCCGCGCAATCCGATGCGTCTCGTCGGCGGGCTCTGCCTTGCGGCCTCACGACACCCTTCTTATATCGGCCGAGACGCGGGATTAAGACCCGGCTCTGCACCGTTCCGGGGCGCGAACCGGTGTCCAAACCCGTTCTCACACACTCAGTTTTGCACAGCCATGGGCCGAGCTGCTTCGGGGCTTGGCGGTCTGCTTGACCAAACGACAACAGAGGGATCCCACCATGGGTAAGGTAATTGGTATCGACCTCGGCACCACGAACTCCTGTGTGGCCGTCATGGAAGGCACGCAGCCTAAGGTCGTCGAGAATTCGGAAGGTGCGCGCACCACACCGTCCATCGTTGCTTTCACTGACGAGGGTGAGCGGCTGGTCGGCCAGCCAGCCAAGCGTCAGGCAGTTACGAATCCTGAGCGTACGTTCTTCGCCATCAAGCGCCTCGTGGGTCGGACCTACGACGATCCGATGACACAGAAGGACAAGGGTCTCGTCCCCTACAAGATCGTTCGCGGCGACAACGGCGATGCCTGGGTCGAGGCAGATGGCAAGAAGTATTCGCCTTCGCAGATCTCTGCCTTCACGCTGCAGAAGATGAAAGAGACTGCTGAGGCGCATCTCGGTCAGCCGGTGACGCAGGCTGTCATCACGGTGCCGGCCTACTTCAATGACGCGCAGCGCCAAGCCACCAAAGATGCCGGTAAGATCGCTGGCCTTGAGGTTCTTCGGATCATCAACGAGCCCACGGCAGCGGCACTTGCCTACGGCCTCGACAAGAAGAAGGCTGGTACCATCGCGGTGTATGACCTCGGCGGCGGCACCTTCGACGTCTCGATCCTCGAGATCGGGGATGGCGTGTTCGAGGTGAAGTCCACCAACGGCGACACCTTCCTGGGTGGCGAGGACTTCGACAACCGCGTGGTCGAGTATCTGACGAGCGAGTTCAAGCGCGAGCAGGGCATCGATCTCACGAAGGACAAGCTTGCGCTTCAGCGCCTCAAGGAGGCCGCTGAGAAGGCCAAAATCGAGCTGTCGTCTGCGACTCAGACCGAGATCAACCTGCCCTACATCACAGCCGATGCCACGGGTCCGAAGCACCTTGCGCTCAAGCTCAGCCGTGCAAAATTCGAGTCCCTCGTGGACGACCTCGTCCAACGCACGATCGAGCCCTGCCGCAAAGCGCTGAAGGATGCTGGCGTGTCGGCCTCCGAGATCGACGAGGTCGTGCTTGTGGGCGGCATGATCCGCATGCCCAAGATCCAGGAAGTCGTGAAATCCTTCTTCGGCAAGGAGCCCCACAAGGGCGTCAACCCGGATGAGGTCGTGGCCATCGGCGCGGCCGTTCAGGCTGGTGTGCTTCAGGGCGACGTCAAGGACGTGCTACTCCTCGACGTCACCCCGCTGTCACTGGGCATCGAGACACTGGGTGGCGTGTTCACCCGTCTGATCGACCGCAACACCACGATCCCAACGAAGAAGTCCCAGACCTTCTCAACAGCGGAGGACAACCAGAACGCGGTGACCATCCGGGTCTTCCAGGGTGAGCGCGAGATGGCGGCCGACAATAAGTTGCTCGGCCAGTTCGACCTGATGGGCATTCCGCCGGCGCCGCGCGGCATGCCGCAGATCGAGGTGACCTTCGATATCGATGCCAATGGCATCGTGAACGTCACTGCCAAGGACAAGGCGACGAACAAGGAGCACCAGATCCGGATCCAGGCCTCCGGTGGTCTGTCGGATTCCGACATCGAGCGCATGGTTAAGGACGCCGAGGCGAATGCCGAGGCGGATAAGAAGCGCCGTGAGCTCGTCGAGGTGAAGAATCAGGGTGAGAGCCTGATCCACGCCACCGAGAAGTCGGTGAAGGAATACGGTGACAAGGTCTCCGCGGACGACAAGGGAGCCATTGAGACGGCGATCACCGCACTCCGTACCGCTCTCGACGGCGACGATGTAGAAGTCATCAAGGCTCGCACCACTGACGTGATGCAGGCGTCGATGAAGCTCGGCGAGGCGATGTACGCGGCCAACCAATCCGGCGAGGCGGGAGCCGAAGCCGGCGCCGGCGAGGCGAAGAAGGACGATGTCATCGACGCCGACTTCCAGGAAGTCGATGACAAGGACCAGAAGAAGCGGGCATAACGCCTGCATCTGAGTTCGGGGCCGGAGCGATCCGGCCCCGAACCATGTTCGGCTTGTCCCGTTGAGCGGAGCCAGCTGAATTTCAAGCGCATCAGCGCTCGAGTTGGACGGCGTGGTCCGGTCGGACCAGTGCGCCGGGGACTTTGAGGACGGGAATGTCGAAGCGGGACTATTACGAGATTCTAGGCGTCTCCAAGACCGCGACCGACGGCGAGATGAAAGTCGCCTTTCGCAAGCTCGCCATGAGCTACCATCCGGACCGCAATCCGGGAAATGCCGAGGCCGAAGTCAAATTCAAAGAAATTAACGAGGCTTATCAATGCCTCTCTGATGGTCAGAAGCGTGCTGCCTACGACCGCTTCGGCCATGCCGCGTTCCAACAGGGTGGAGCGGGTGGTCCCGGGTTCGGTAACGAGTTCGGTGACTTCATGTCAGATATCTTCGACAATTTCTTCGGTGACGGCCGAGCCGGTGCCGGCGCCGGTGGCGGGCGCGGTAGCGCACGCGGTGGTCCGACCCGCGAACGGGGTGCCGACCTCCGCTACAATCTTGATATTTCACTGGAGGAAGCGTTCAGCGGGAAGGCTGAGACCATCAAGATGGCGACTTCGGTCACCTGCGAGGTCTGCTCCGGCTCCGGTGCCAAGGCTGGTTCGAAGCCGCGTCCCTGCCAGACCTGTGGTGGCTATGGGCGGGTCCGTGCGGCACAGGGTTTCTTCGCCATCGAGCGCACCTGCCCGAACTGTCACGGCCGCGGCGAGGTGATCGACGATCCATGTGGTGCCTGCAGCGGTGCTGGCCGCGTGACGCGAGAGCGGACCCTCTCCATCAACGTGCCGGCTGGCGTCGATGACGGCCTCCGGATCCGTTTGGCCGGCGAGGGTGAGACGGGCCTTCGCGGCGGACCAGCGGGGGATCTCTACGTCTTCCTCTCGATCAAGCCACACGAGTTTTTCCAGCGTGACGGCGCAGACCTGTTCTGCCGGGTACCAATCTCCATGGTAACCGCAGCGCTCTCAGGCGAGATCACTGTCCCGGTGATCGATGGCTCCCAGACGCAAGTGCGTATCCCTGCGGGCACTCAGACAGCGAAGCAATTCCGTATCAAGGGCAAGGGGATGCCGGTGCTGCGTTCGAGAGACGTCGGTGACCTTTACATCCAGGTCTTCGTAGAGACGCCGCAGAACCTCTCGAAGCGTCAGCGCGAGTTGCTGCAGGAATTCGACCAGTCGGCCTCCGACGAGAACCATCCGGAGAGCGCGGGGTTCTTTTCGAAGGTCAAGGACTTCTTCGACGGGCTCGGAGGGGCGGCGAGGACCTAGACTTGCAATATCGTGCGGATCAAAACGGTTCGGCCACGGTTATCGCATGTGGCGGTCGGGCACCGCCTGCGCGATCCTTCTGTGCGCTCCAGCGTGTTCGGTGGTTGCAAGCTTGACTGCCGGAGAGCTTCGTCGTCTAGCCTTTCCCTCCCAACCCGTGATCTGAGGACATAGGGTCTTGCCGCCGCTACGCCGCTCCAGCGCAAAAGCCGACCTCGCTCCCGGTGCCAACCGTACACGGCGGGATCCGCTGGAGGACGAGGCGCGCTTTCTACGCTCCTGGTTCGAGCGCCCCCTCGTTACGGGTGCTGTAACGCCGTCGGGCAAGATGCTCGCCCGCACGATGGCTTCCTACGTCGATCCGCGCGTCAGCGGACCTGTGATCGAGCTTGGACCTGGGACCGGACCTGTCACCGAGGCCCTGATCCGGCGTGGCATTGAGCAAGAGCGGCTGATCTTGGTCGAGTACAATCCCGATTTCTGCAAGCTGCTGCAGAAGCGCTTTCCGCGTGCAACGATCATTCGCGGAGATGCGTACAACATTCGCGAGACGTTCGGCACGATGCTCACCGAAAAAGCGGCTGCGATGGTTTCAAGCCTCCCGCTGTTCACGAAGCCCTTGGAGCAGCGGCTCGATCTCTTGAACGCCGCCCATGAAATGATGCATCTGAGCGCACCCTTCGTACAGTTCACCTACGCGGTGGTTCCGCCTATTCCGGCTCGGTGTGATGCCGGCACCTACACGGCCAGTCGGTCGAACCGGGTCTGGCTCAATCTTCCGCCCGCACGCGTCTGGGTCTATCGCCGACCTTAGGCGGAATCGGCTGCTCACCGAAACCAAGCGAAGTTCGGTGGCAGAGAGCGTTCAGTGCGCTAGCCCTATCCCGATTGCCGAGGGCGAGATCCCCCTTGGCAGTCAGGCCAAAAACTCCACGATGACCACCTCATGCACAGTCACATTGCGGGGATTGAGAACCTTGTTCGCGGCGTTGGGCTACGCCGGGGTCTTGCCTTCGTGACCGGGGCGCACGCGTCGTCTCTCGTGGCGGCTGCCCAAACTGAGTAGCACAGGGCAATCAGCCCTTTGTAGTACTGGGGCGGGCACGGCGACTGAAGCCATCATCGACAGCATTACGAAGACCGGGGCTTTGGCCATCACCGCCGGCATTATGGCTGGGGGCACCACCGCGGTTAGGAGTGGAGTCAACACCGAAATCACGGTGGCGGACATCACGACTTCTGAGCGCCTTCTTACATCCCTCGGTTCTCCCTGTAGAGGGGACTAACTAATCGGCAATTCGTTCCAAGATCGCGGGCGTTGGCTTCAGGGGCACCGTGTCAATGCGGTAGGCCGTCAGCAGAGTAGCTTCGGCCCTGTCGGCAGATGCTGCATCAGCGGCATGAACGATCGCAAGAGGCTGGCCTTGCTCGATCTTGGCTCCGATACGAGGCAGTCCGGTGAGGCCGACACGGGGGTCGACGTTGTCCTGCGGACGGGTCCGCCCACCACCGAGGCCGATCACTGCAAGTCCCAAGTTTCGCGTCGCGATCGAGGTGACGTAGCCGTCCGTCTTCGCGACGACCACGCGCGTGATGGGCGCCGCTGGCAGGTAGTGCGCAGACCGCTCGACCAGATCGACGGGGCCGCCGAGCGCAGTGACCATCCGGGCGAAGACTTCGAGGGCGCGTCCCGAGGCTAGCGCCGTTTCCAGGCGCGCGGAGGCGTCGCCGATGTCGGGACTGAGGCTGCCGACCACCAGCATCTCGGCCGCGAGCCTGAGCGTGACGGCGTGGAAGGCCGGCTCGCGCGAGCGCCCACTGAGATAGTCGAGGGTGTAAGCGACCTCCAGGGCGTTCCCCGCGGCCGAGGCGAGGGGCGAGTCCATGTCGGTGATCAGCGCCACCGTACGCAGGCCCGCCCCACCCGCGACATCGACGATGCTCCGCGCGAGGGTCTGGGCCTCACGGCGCTCGGCCATGAAGGCGCCCGAGCCCACCTTCACATCCATCACCAAGCCGTCGAGACCGGCAGCGAGTTTCTTCGACAGGATGGACGCGGTGATCAGGTCGAGGGACTCGACGGTGCCCGTCACGTCGCGGATGGCGTAGAGGCGCCGATCCGCAGGCGCGAGGTCGTCGGTCTGCCCGATGATGGCGCAGCCCACGTCGGCGGTCACGGTCCGGAAGCGCGCGAGCCCCGGCATCGCATCGTAGCCGGGAATGCTCGCGAGCTTGTCGAGGGTGCCGCCGGTATGCCCGAGCCCGCGCCCCGAGATCATCGGTACGTAGCCCCCGCAGGCCGCGACCATCGGCGCGAGTGCGAGGCTGACCGCGTCCCCGACCCCGCCGGACGAGTGCTTGTCCAGGACCGGCCCGGGCAGGTCCCAGCGCAGGACGGTGCCGGACTCGGTCATCGCCCGCGTCAGCGCCACACGCTCCGACCACGAAAGACCGCGGAAAAACACCGCCATCGCGAAGGCTGCGGCCTGCCCCTCGGTCACCCGCCCGTCCGTCAGGCCCGCGATGAAGTCCGCGATCTCCTCCGGCGGGATCGCGCCGCCGTCCCGCTTGGTGCGGATGACTTCCTGGGGCAGCCTCATCGCCCAGCCTCCGCGACCGCCGCGACCAGCGCCGTGCGCAGGCTGCTGGCGCCGAGGCGGAAGGTGCGCGGCGCGACCCAGGTCGGCCCCATGATCCGATCCGCGAGGGCGAGGTAAGTGCCGGCATCCGCGACGGTTTTCAAGCCGCCCGAGACCTTGAGACCGACGGGTTGCCCCGCGGCGTGGTCGCGGATGGCGCAGAGCATCGCCTCGGCGGCCTCCGGGGTCGCGGAAACCGCGCTTTTGCCCGTGGAGGTCTTGAGGAAATCCGCCCTGGCCTCGATGGCGAGGCGGCTCGCGGCCGTGATGGCATCCGGGGTCGCCAGAACACCGGTCTCCAGGATGACCTTCAGCAGCCGGCCACCGTCGCAGACGTCGCGGATCGCGGCGAGCATGGCGCGGGCGGTGCCGGTCTCGCCGGCGAGGACGCTGCGATAAGGCAGGACGAGATCGATCTCGTGGGCGCCGTCGGCGAGGGCTTCGGTCGTATCCTCCACCGCCCGCTCGATGTCGTCGCCACCGGCGGGGAAGTTGATGACGGTGGCGACGCGCACCGGCGATCCGGCGAGCAGCCGGGCGGCGCGGCCGACGTAGTGCGGCCAGACGCAGACGGCGGCGACCGCGCTCGCCCGGGCGTCGCGGCAGAGCGTGTCGATGGCGGCTTCCGAGCAGGATTCGCCGAGATCGGTGAGGTCGAGCAGGGGCAGGGCCCGCCGGGCGAGGGAGGCGTCGTCGGTCATCGGGGGGCACTCGCGGGCAGGCGGGCGACGAAGGCGGCGACCAGGCGGGCGAGGGCGTCCCCGGCCCGGGCGGCGGCGGCCTTGGTCTCCGCGTGGCGGGGATCGCCGCCGTCGAGGCCGGCACCGAGGTTGGTGACGACGGACAGGGCGGCGACGGGCAGGCCGTAGAAGCGGGCGAGGATGACCTCGGGGACCGTCGACATGCCGACGAGGTCGGCCCCGAGGCGGCCGGCCATGCGGACTTCCGCCGGGGTCTCGAAGCTCGGTCCGGAGAACCAGGCGTAGACGCCCTGGTGCAGAGCGACGCCGGATTCATGTGCCGCATCAAGGAGATGGGCGCGCAGCTCGGCGTCGTAGGCCCCCACCATGGGCACGAAGCGGGCGTCGCTGGCCTCGCCGATCAGCGGGTTAAGGCCCGAGAGATTGATGTGGTCGGTGAGCGCCACCAGGCTGCCGGGGCCGACCTCCGGCCGCAGGGAGCCGGAGGCGTTGGTGAGGAGAAGCGCTTGCGCCCCAAGGACTTGCGCGACGCCGAGCGGCACCCGCATCACGGCGGCGTCGCCGGTCTCGTAGGCGTGGGCACGGCCCTCGAAGACCAGGACCCGGCGTCCGGCGAGACGCCCGGCATGGAGGCGGCCGCCATGGCCGCTCACGCCGAGGGCCGGAAACCCCGGAATTTGCCCGTAGGATACCGAGAGGGTCGTGTCGAGGTCACGCACGAGTCCGCCGAGTCCGGTGCCGGTGACGATCGCGCAGGCGAACGGTCCGCCGAACCCCTGCGCGCGCAGCAGACCGGCGGCGGCCTGGATCCCCGGCTCCAAATCACGCATGGGGCCCCCGGGGATCGGTGCCCAGGTTGTCCGGGCCGAAGGAGTCGGGCAGCAGGGCCCCGACGCTGAAGGAGGCGCGGAGGGCTGTGGCGTCGGCGACGTGGACCCGGACTGCCGGACCGGCGAATTCGCGGATGCGCTGCCGGCAGGCGCCGCAGGGGGTGACGAGGCCGGGCCCCGGGCCGAGGACCAGCAGCGCGGCGATGCGCCGGCCGCCGGCGGCGATCATGGCGGCGATGGCGCCGGCCTCGGCGCAGGTCCCCACCGGGTAGGCGGCGTTCTCGACGTTGCAGCCGGCATGGAGGGCGCCCGCCTCGTCGCGGAGCGCCGCGCCGACGGGAAAGCGCGAGTAGGGGGCGTAGGCGCGCCCCTGCGCCGCCAGGGCGGCGTCGAACAGGCGGGACAGGTCCGGAGTCAGGATGTCCGGAGTCGGGGGAGCCAGGGTCATCGGGGCGGGACACGGCGCGGCATCGCGCGACTTAGGCACCAAGTGGCGGGGCTGTCGAGGCCCGGCGCCGGCGCGGCGAGCGCATCGACAGCGCGCCCCCGGCCTCCTAAGACGGGGCGAGCGGGGGCAGACCCGGGAGGCGAGGGACCATGTTGGGACGTTTCGAGCGCGGAGCCTCCGGCGAGGCGGTGGTGGAGTACGGCGACGGCACCATGCGGGTGATCAAGCCCGGCAGCTTCGTGCGCTGCGCCGTGACCGGCGAGGCGATCCCCCTCGACGCCCTGCGCTACTGGAGCGCGACCCGGCAGGAGGCCTATGCCAGCCCCGAGGCAGCGATGCAGCGCCTCGCCGAGACCGGACGACCGGAGTAGGGGATTTTACCGGATTGGAAAGTCGGCTGAAGACGCTTTGGAAGTATCCATCCGATAGATGCTAATATCCGTATAGACTTATAGTTTAATTATTTTGTACGACCGGTTTGGGTGGGTTTGCGACGGTCTGCTTTCGGGCGAGAGTTGGGAGAAGCAGACACCACCGTCGTGCCCGGTCACGACCCATTGCAGAAGCTGGGAAAGTCCGCTTGCAGGCTCTCGGTATGGCAGTGGCCTACGGCCGGGACGGGTGGAAGGCGGACCCTCAACGTCTTTGCATGTGTCCTACGCAGTTCAAGACCGTTTCCGAAACCGGTGTGAGACCAAGCTCAGCAAATCGGCGACGAACGTTATCCGGCGTCCAGCCCTTGTTGCAGAAGCGGGAGCCTGTCGAAACGGAATCGTACGGGCGGCTGGAGGAGATGCCGTTCGATGGGTTGGCGAGCATGTCGGTGTCCCACTCGTAACTGACACACTCCACGTAGCTGTCGGCCTCAGGTTGGCAGCGGAGCCCTTCGCAGTCGCACACCTTACGGTCCTTGAAGAGGTGCAAGGGGACATCATGGCACCTCACCTTGCCGCCACTGAACCATCCACGACCTTTCAGGCTGCAAAGGCTCGGGTCGATGGCGAAAGCAATTGCTAAGGTCGTGGCTCCGGTGCGGGAAACGGACAGCCGAAGGGCCTCGTCCTCTGACGGCGCACGCCAGATGAGAGCAGCCCAATACACGACGAGGGCCAAGCCGATCGCAAGGCCCGTCACGATGAGCAGCACGGCCATTGTGCGTCCGCTACTTAGCGAAGGGGGCGTTACCTGGATCACGCTAACTCTGGTCCCGATACAGCACGTTATAGCCGATCAAGTTCGCTTCGCATGTCTGCAATGAATCGAAAGCGGAAGCGGCATCGGATGATGGGGAGATTATCGACCTGGCGGTGACCGAGATGGTGAAGGTGGATCGAGAGTAGCGTATGAGTAGGGCTAAGACTTACAGGGCATGATGATGCGCGGCGTCGCTCATATCGTCGTCTTTACGATTTCAGCAGCAATAGCAGCGCTGACTGCTTATCTTACCGCCTTTATACTCGGGCTGCTTTGGGTAGATTTGCTTATGCGCATTTACCCAAATCATTTTTTAAAGTATTTTTTTAGTATTTCCTATCTCTGCGGAGCTTTTTTGATTATATCGTATGAAGTATACGCAGTATTCTACCCGTTACGCAGGATATTTTATGATAATCGCCCGGAACTGTAAGCAGAATTGGCATTTGAAAATGCCTCAAAATTGTTTCTGCACTATCTCGAACGCGTAAAAATTGAAAAAGGGGGTGTACCCCCTCAGGGGGTACCCTCCCGGCCGGGCGCGTCGGTTCTGTTAAGACTAGATCAATTGCCGTCTGGAATCTCACGACTAAACATCTCGACTTATCATAAGTATACTTGGTGTATCCGATAAGTCTGTGATCTATCACTTCCCTTCATTACGCTTCCCACTGAGTCAGTTCATCAGTGGTGCCTCCACAGTGTCGGACGAGCGCGCCCATGGTGTGAACCAAAATGTACCGCCGCTCATTGAGTGACATGATATCTATATCGACGCGTCGCCCGCTTTCCCGGTTGATTAAATGAAAGTAAAATTCGAATAATCTGGACCTGATTTCAACTGGTTGATGAAGGTGCAATTGAACAATGGACCAGCCATGCTTGTTCGATTTCACACTCATATGGCGCACGTTCGTCCATGCCACATGTACATCCTGCCTCCTGTCGCGCACACCTTCCGCTGTGATGTCCAACTGATCTTTGGGATTCCAAGCAAGGTGGATGCATTTCACCATAGAGCCAATGCACACAGAGCCAGCTATCGCCACAGCCACGAATACTATTATCGGACCCGCTAATTGAAAGCGCTCATCGAACTTGGTGGCCCAAAGAAACAGAGCACCCGAACCGAGGAAGATTGCGCCAACTACCGCTGATAGGATGGCCTTAAGCACCAAGGTAACCACCTGTGCGGACACCACCATGGGCAAATTCACATTGATGGGTGGCACATTATAGGTGTGCGAGAACTTGAACGGCCCTGGGATGCTTATGTGGTTCATTCTATGGAGTGAACCTGAGGTGCCCGCTTTACGCAACCAACGTTGTGATCGTTTCTCACCCTTCACGGAAGCGGGGAACGTCCGCTTGCGGGCTGCTTGGTGAGCCAGAAACCTACGACCGGGATGGGTGAGCAGCAAACCGTCTGGTTAGGAGATAGCAGACATATTTCAGCCGTCTGTTCATCTGGGACCCTACGGTGTGACGATGCGGAAGACGGGTAGGAGCTATCTCCTGATTAGCCTCGTATCCATCAGTGGTTGGAAAACAGAGGCCGCGCCTATGACCACCCATGAGATACAAGCTCCTGGCCCCGCCGGAGCACTTTCTGGGATTGCGCTCGGGCCATCCGATCCCAATGCCCCGATTGTCCTGATTGTCCCAGGTTCAGGGCCGACCGACCGCGACGGTAACAACCCGTTGGGTGTCCAGGCATCCACCTACCGCCTGATCGCTGAAGGGCTGGCAGCGCGCGGCATCAGGAGCGTGCGCATCGACAAGCGAGGCATGTTCGGAAGCGCCCGTGCGATTGCGGATGCCAACGCCGTCACCATCGAGGACTATGCCGCCGACATCCAAACGTGGGCTTCCACGATCCGCGAGAAGATGGGTGCTCCATGCGTATGGGTGCTGGGTCATAGTGAAGGTGGTTTGGCGGCCCTGGTCGCGGCCCAGCAGGCCGAGAATATCTGCGGTCTCCTCCTTGTCGCCACGACGGGACGCAGACCGAGCGATGTGCTTCGCGAACAGCTTGCCGCAAACCCAGCCAACGCACCGATCCGCGAACAAGCCGAGGGTGCCATCGCGCGCCTGGAGACCGGACAGCGCGTCGCGGCCGCAGACATTCACCCCGCCTTGCGCCCTCTATTTCAGCCAGAGGTGCAGGGCTTCCTAATCAGCATTTTCGCCCTCGATCCTGCCAAGCTCATTGCGGCCTATGCGGGACCGGTGTTGATCCTCCAGGGCCTTCGCGACATCCAAGTCAGCCGAGCGGATGCCGAACGCTTGCTCCATGCGCGTCCGGACGCTGACATCGTCCTGCTCCCAGACGCCAACCACGTCCTCAAAACAGTGGCATCCGACGACCGAGTTGCGAACATCGCGGCTTATCAGGCTTCAAATCGCCCCCTTGCCGATGGTGTTATCGAAGCTCTCTCGACCACTGTGAGACGGTCGAGGAAAGACCGCTAAGGGTCGGGTGCGGAACGTCTGCTTACGGACGCAAGGCCAGGGCCCGCTTCCCACCCTTTGCAGACTTTTCGAACTAACAGCTAGCGCAAAGCATCAGGGTGAGAACGAGCCCACATGCGCCATCGAATGATCCCTACTACCGAGGCAGAGATCACGCCCCCAAGAATGCCTGATACGAGCTTCGCCGTAGACCAGTTGAGTATGAAGGTATCCGAGCCGGGCTCATGAGACACCATCATGCCTACTGCGCAGGCGATCCCAACCAGCACGAACCTCCCCGTATCGGTTGCGATCTTCGTCAAGAAAATTGCGCGACCCATAGCGCCTGACTCTCCCTGTTTCTCAGGAGCCGTATCAGATGACCCGGACACTAACGCCTACCTTCCGCTCCCCACCCGGAGCCGACGTTTCCGGACGGCCGACGAGTGACTGCTTTCGGGAACGTCGGACGGCGATCTGAACGACCGTGTCGGGTCGTAAGCGGAATGTCCGCTTTGAACCGAAGATCGAAATAAGTGTCAGGCAAACGATTCTACCCTAGCACTCTCCCAATCTTCGCTACGCAACCACACCCACATCCAACCCCCGCAACGGCCACCGCATCCGCAAACGCAAGTGTCATAGGCAGCACCCCGGCGCGGGCGGCGAAGGGGGGTGAGACGCCGACGTGGTCCTTCTCGGTGGTGACGAGGTGGGCGCCAAGGCGGGAGGCCTCAGCCGCGAGGGTGACCTCGTCGGCGGGGCCGTAGAGGTGGTGGTCCGGGTAGGGGCGGGTCGCCGCGAGGGTGGCCCCGGCCTCTTCGAGGCTCGCGAGGAATTTTTGGGGGCGGCCGAGGTTCGCGAAGGCGGGGACGCGGCGGCCCGTCAGGTCGGCGCTCGGCACCAAGCGGGCACGGTGGACCGGGAGGCTGTGCGCCCGCGCCCCGCGGCCACGGCCTCGCCCCGGGGCTCGGTCCCGATCAGCTCGAGGCCATGGACGTGCGGCCATTGCCGCGCGAGGGGCACCCGCAGGGGACCGGCCGGGAAGGGCAACCCGTGGTCGAGGCCGGCGCCGGCATCGACCACGGCCCGCGACAGCGCCTCGGCCAAACCCGGGCTCCGCAATCCGCTATCCCTGACGATGAGGTCGGCGCCCTCGGGGACGCCGCGCGCAACCCCCGATCCGTCAGTGCGCCGTCATGAGCTGGGCGAGGCTCGCGGCCAGCTCGTCCTTGCGGAACGGCTTGGTCAGGCGGGCCAGGTCCGGGTCCACGCCTCCGCGCTCGGCGTAGCCGGAGACCAGCAGCACGGGCATGCCGGGCTTGAGGGTCCGGACTTGGCGGGCGAGGTCGGTTCCGGTGAGGCCCGGCATCATGTGGTCGGTCACGAGCAGATCGAAAGGGCCGCCCGCGTGGAGCAGGCGCAGCGCCGCTTCGGCGGAGTTGGCTTCCACCACTGCGTAGCCGAGATCGCTCAGCATATCCCCCGTGCTCATCCGCACGAGCTCCTCGTCATCGACCAGGAGCGCCGTGCCGCGCGTCGCCGGCATGGCGGACGTCCCGGCCGCCGGCCGGGCGGGCTGCGGCTCCTCCGTGCTCTGGGGAAGCCAGAGCTCGACCTGGGTGCCGAGCCCGGGCCGGCTCTGGATCGCGAGGGCGCCGCCCAGCTGAGACGCGAGGCCGTGCACCATCGACAGGCCGAGACCCGTGCCCTTGCCGACGCCCTTGGTCGAGAAGAACGGCTCGACGGCGCGGGCGATCGTCGCCTCGTCCATGCCGGAGCCCGTGTCGGCCACCGACAGGCAGAGATAGCGGCCGGGTCGCAGCTGGGTCCGATGCCCCGCCGCGACGTCTTCCCGCCGGGTCGAGATGCGCAGCGTGCCGCCGCCGTCCTCCATCGCGTCCCGCGCATTCACCGCGAGGTTCAGCAGTGCCATCTCGAGCTGGTTCGGGTCGGCCTTCGCCAGCGGCAGATCCTCCGGGGCCTCGACCACGACCTTGATCTGCGGCCCCGTGGTGCTCGCGACCAGCTCGCCCATGCCGGCGACCAGCTTCGCGAGGTCGACGGGCACCGGCTGCAACGGCTGGCGCCGCGCGAAGGCCAGCAGGCGCTGGACGAGGGTCTTCGCCCGCTCGGCCGATTGCATCGCCCCGGCGATGAGGCGCTGCTCGCGCGGGCCGCCGAGCTGCCGGCGCTGCAGCAGGTCGAGCGAACCGACGATCGGCGTCAGCAGATTGTTGAAGTCGTGCGCGACGCCGCCGGTCAGCTGGCCCATCGCCTCCATCTTCTGCGACTGGCGCAGGGCGTCCTGGGCCTCGGCGAGTTGCGCCTCGCGACGCAGGCGGTCCGTCACGTCTGTGACGAACTGGTAGACGCCGACCTGCCGACCGCTCTCGTCGCGGAGCGGGCGGAAGTTCACCTCGTAACAGGGCCGCGCCCGGCTCGGCTCGCCGTAGCCCTCGACGAAGGTCACGGGCTCGCCGCGCATGCCCAGCGCCCACCCGGTGCGCACCTGCTCCTGGTGCTCGGGCTGGCCGTCGAGCAGCCGGAGCATGTTGTCGCCGGCCTTCGGACGCACCCCGTAGAGGCGCGCGAACTCGTCGGCATTGGCGGCATTCACGGCCAGGATGGTGTAGTCGAGATCCACCGCCATGATCATGATGTCGGTCATCTCGACGAGCTTGGCGAGCATGTTGCGCTCGGCCAGGGCCTCGTCGACCCGCCGCTCGAGGGTGTCGTTCAGCTCGCGCAGCCGGTCCTCGGCCCGGGCCCGCTCGATGGCGGCCTTCACGCGCTCGCCGACCTCCCGGAACAGGCCTTCCTCGGACGCGCTCCAGCGCCGGGGCCGGGCGCTCTGCAGGGCCAGCAGGCTGACCCAGCGCTCGTTCTCGTACAGCACGACGTCGAGGTAGGCGCCGACCTGCCGGGCCAGCAGCCCCGCCCGCGCGCCGTCACTGAAGCGCAGGTCCGTGCGGACGTCGTCGACCTTGACGATGGGGCGATCGTGGTAGGCGCGCAGCAGGTCGGGGCCGAACGCCCCCAGGTCGTGCTCGCCCACCAGGGACTCGACCCCCCGCGTGTAGTCGCGCTCGACCCGCATCAGGCTGCCGAAGAACTCGGCGTAGAACACCCGGCTCAGGCCGAAGCGTTCGCCGAGACGCTCGGCCGCCGTGGAGGCGATCTCCGCCGGTGTGCGGAGCAGGCGGATCGCGTCCGAGAGCGAGAGCAGGAAGGCCTGCCGGGCCTCGCTCTCGCGCAGCTTGGCCTGCGCCGTCGTCCGCTCGATCGCGTCGGCCGCCTGGCGGGCGAGCACGACGAACAGCTTCAGGTCGCGCTCCGGCGGCACGTGCGGCCGCTTCCAGTGCGTCGAGATCATGCCGATGGGCTTGCCCGCGCGGGACAGCAGGGGCGTCGTCTGGATCGCCCGCATCCCCGACCAGCGGTACGACCGGAGGTCGCCGCTCTCGTGCGCCAGGCCGCTGAGCTCCACGTCGGGCACGATCACGCGTTCGCCCGTGGTCATGGCGATGCCGCAGGTGCTCTCGGACTCGGCGTCGACCGTCTGCCAGTACGCGGCCGAGCGCGGGTCGTATCCGTGATGCGCCAGGAGCTTGAGGTCCCCCGCCGCGTCCAGCATCTGGATGCTCGCGCATTCGGAGCCCATCAGGTCGGCGGCGGCGGTCAGGATCGCGTCGTAGACCGCCTGGGGCGCCTCGTCGCTGACCAGCCGCGTGCTGATCTCCTGCAACCGCCCGAGCGCCGCCACCTCCGCGGCCAGGGCCGCCTCGGCCTCGTGCTCCGACGTCCGGTCGCGAAACATGTTGAGATAGCTGCCGCCGTCGGCGTCGAGGCGCATCATGAGCCCCGAGGCCCAGAACCGGCTGCCGTCCCGGCGCATGTGCCAGCGTTCGTTGAGCGCGCGCCCGTCGCGCGCGGCCCGGCTCAACTCGTCGTCGGCCCGGCCCGAGGCCCGGTCCTCGGGCGTGAACAGGATGTCGCCCGGCTGCCCGACCGCATCGCGCTCGGTGAACCCCGTGAGACGCTCCGCGCCGGTGTTCCACGTCGTGATGATCCCGCGATCGTCGAGGCGCACGATCGCGTAGTCCTCGGCGCCCTCGACGATCTGCCGGTAGCGGATCTCGCTGTCTCGCAGCGCCTGCTCGGCCCGGCGCTGGTCCTCCGCCGCCGCCTTGTTGCCCGTCACCTCGGAGAGCGAATGGAACACGCCCGCCACCGCACCGGCCTCGTCGCGCAGGGGCTGGAAGCTGCCGTTGAAGTAACGCTGCTCGGTGAGGCCCGAGGGCGTCCGCAGCAGCACCGCGTGCTCGTCGATCCGCACCGTCTCGCCGGCGAAGACCCGGTCGAGGAGAGGACCCAGGAAAGTGTCGTAGGCCTCGCTCCAGTTCCGCGCCGCCGGTCGGCCCAGCGCGGCCGGGTGCCGACCCGCCGCGATCGGAATATACGCGTCGTTGTAGAGTTGTATGCGGTCGCGCCCCCAGAGGATCGACACCGGGCTCGGCGCGGTGAGCATGATGCCGATCGCGGTCTTCAGGGGCGTCGGCCACCCCGCGATCGGACCGAGCGCGGTCCCGGACCAATCCCGCGCGCCGATCAGCAGACCGGTCTCGCCGCCGTCGGCGAGGAAAGCAGGCTGGGTCTTGTCGACCGGTACAGAGGCCACGAACGGTCCTTTCCGCGGGCGACTCCCGAGCAGATGGCGACGAATGCCTTCGACAATTACCGAAGGCGGACCGTCACGTCACGAGCGAACCTCTTGTGACCAGCTTGATCGGTGGTTTCGTCGGGGGACATGACCCGGGCGCAACGGTCGCCGAATCAGGACGGACGGTCCGGGCCCCGGATCGCGGTCGCGCCGACCAGCCTGCGCAGCTGCGCCAGGAGCGGAGCTTCATCGGCGAATGCCAGGGTGACCGGCAGCACCCCGACGCGGGCGGCGAAGGGGGGTGAGAGGCGGACGTGGTCCTTCTCGGTGGTGACCAGCTCGGCGCCGAGGCGGGTGGCCTCGGCCGCGAGAGTGGCCTCGTCGGCGGCGCCGTAGGGGTGGTGGTCCGGAAAGGCGCGGCGCGCGACGATCGTGGCCCCGGCCTCTTCGAGGCTCGCGAAGAATTTTCGGGGACGGCCGATGCCCGCGAAGGCGAGGACGCGGCGGCCCGTCAGGTCGGCACCCGGCACCAGGCGGGCGCGGTGGACCGGGAGACCGCGCGCCCGCGCCGCCGCGGCCACGGCCTCGCCCCGGGGCCCGGCTCCGATCAGCACGAGGCCGTGGACGTGCGGCCATTGCCGGGCGAGGGGCACCCGCAGGGGACCGGCCGGGAAGGGCAGCCCGTTGCCGAGGCCGGCGCCGGCATCGACCACGGCCAGCGACATCGTCTTGGCGAGGCTCGGATTCTGCAGGCCGTCATCCATGACGATGACGTCGGCGCCCTCGCGGACGCAGAACGCGGCGCCGGCCGGGCGGTCGCGGGCGAGGATCGTCGGCGCGATCCGCGCCAGCAGACGGGGCTCGTCGCCGGTCTCGGCGGCCGACTGGCGGGACGGATCGACCCGCACCGGTCCGGTGAGGCGCCCGCCATAGCCCCGGGTGAGGAAGGCCGGGTTGGCCCCGAGGGTGCGCAGGCGGGCCGCGAGGGCCAGGGCGGTGGGGGTCTTGCCGGCGCCCCCCAGGGTGAAGTTGCCGACGCAGAGCACGGGGCAAGGGGCCGGGGCGCCGGGCCGGTCCATGCGCGCGGCGGTGTGCCGGCCGTAGAGGGTGCCGACGGGGCCGAGCAGCCGGGCGGCGGGATGGCCGGGATCCGCATCCCAGAAGGCCGGGGCGCGCATCAGCCGGCCCTCACGAGGCCGCCATCGCCTTGAGGGTCATCTGGGCGATGAAGGGATCGAGCACCGACAGGGTGCGGGCGACGGCGCCCTCGAAGGGTTGGAGGGCGGCGGCCCCGGCCCGGCTCATCGCGTCGATGCGGGGGCGGTCGGCCAGAAGGGCGTCCAGGGCCGCCGCCAGGGCGTCGGCATCGGTCACCGGCAAGGCTCCGCCGGCGGCGTCCAGGGCGCGATAGACCTGGGTGAAGTTGTGGACGTGCGGCCCGTGCAGCACGGCGGACCGAAGGCGCGTCGGCTCGATCGGGTTCTGGCCGCCATGGGGCACCAGGGAACCGCCGAGATAGACGATGCGGCCGAGGCGGTAGAACAGGCCGAGCTCGCCGAGGGTGTCGGCGACGTAGAGGTCGACGCCGCCATGGGGCCGGCCGCCCTGCGAGCGCCGGGCACTGGTCAGGCCCTCGGCCCCGGCGCAGGCGGCGACGTCGCCGCCGCGATGGGGATGACGCGGCACGATGATGGTGAGCAGGCGCGGCCAGCGCGCCTTGAGGCGGGCATGGGCCCGGGCCGCCATGGCATCCTCGCCCGGATGGGTGCTGGCCGCGACCCAGACCGGCCGGTCGCCGACGAGGTCGCGCAGATGGGCGAGCTGCTGGCCATCCGCGGGCGGCACCTCGGAATCGTATTTCAGGTTCCCGGAAACGCTGACCCGGGGGGCGCCGAGGCGGCGGAAGCGGTCGGCATCCTCGTCGGTCTGGGCGAGGCAGATCGCGATGCGGGCGAGGAGCGCCTCGGCGGAGCGGGGGGTGCGGGCCCAACCCCGGAACGAGCGCTCGGACATCCGTCCGTTGACGACGAGGAGGGGGATGCCGTGCCGGTGCAGGCCGACGACCGTGTTCGGCCAGATCTCGGATTCGGCGACCAGGGCGAGGTCGGGGCGCCAATGGGCGAGGAAGCGGTCGACCCAGCGCGGGGCGTCGAGGGGCATGTACTGGTGCACGGCTCCGGCCGGCAGCCGCCGCCCGATCAGGTCGGCGGCGCTGCGGGTGCCCGTCGTCACCAGCACCGAGAAGCCCCGGGCGATCATGCCGTCGACGAGGCCGACGAGGGACAGCGCTTCGCCGACGCTGGCCCCGTGCATCCAGACCAGGCGGCCCGTCGGCCGGGCCCGGCCCGGCAGCCCGCGCCGCTCGGCCAGGCGTCCGGGATCCTCCTTGCCCCGGCGGGAGCGCCAGGCCAGCAGGCCGGCCAGGGCCGGCTCGCCGAGATAGAGCCCGGTGCGATAGGCCCGCAGGATCGCCGTGAGGGGCGGGGCCTTCGCCATCGCCTTCATGCCGGTTCCCCGACCCGGCCGCTCGCCCCGACGCGGTCGGGATGGCGGACGCGGTCGTGGGGTCCGACCCGGTCGGGCCGTCCCACCAGGGTGTAGGCGCGGTCGTGCACGCGGTTCATCTCGGCCTCGAGCTGCCGGCGCAGGGCCTCGAGGGCGTCCGGCTCGATGTCCCGCGGCACGAAGATGGGCTCGCCGAACACCATCGCGCCCCGGCCGAAGGGCATCCCGAGGCAGGCCCGGTCCCAGCTGTTGAAGCGCCAGTGCCGGCTCGTCACCACCGCCACGGGGATGATCGGCCGGCCGGAGAAGCGCGCCAGGGTGAGGATGCCGGCATCGGCCCGGCGCGAGACCTTCGGCACGTCGGCGCTGAAGGCCACGGACTCGCCATCCTTCAGGGCCCGCAGCATGGCGCGCAGCCCCTCGGCCCCGCCCTTCGCCTTGGCATCCCGCAGGGCGCGGCCCCGGGCGCCGGAGGCCCGGATCACCCGCACGCCCATGCGGGTGAGCGCGATGGTGTTGATGTTGCCGTCGGGCGAGCGCGAGATGATCGTGGCGATCCGGTCGTGCGGCCGGCGCATGAACGAGATCATCGTATGCTGGCCGTGCCACATGCCGGCGATGAAGGGGCTGAGCCCGTCGAGCCAGACGTCCGGCGCGGCCGGCTCCACCGTGAAGCGGTTGGTGCGCCGCACGAGGCGGAGGTAGCCGCCCGCGAGGATGCCGAGGGCCTGCTGGACCGCGGGCGCGCGGCCGATGCGTTTGACGAGGCTCATCACTTCGCTTTCGCGTCGCGGCGCCGATGGGCCGGCGATGCCTTCGAGGAGGGGATGTCCACGGAGCCGTCCCGCACGGCGCGCCGGGACGCGCGCCGGACGGGCAGCCGGCTGTCTAGCTCCGATCGCGCGGCCGGCGCAACGGCGCAGTGGCGGCCGAATCCCCCGTTTCGGGCCCGGAAACGCGCACAATCGCCTTGTTTGGATCCATTCCAAGTTATAGATTGGAATGGATCCAAACAAGGATGTAGCCCGAGACGAGCCGGTCAGGACAGGACGCGCACGATGATGATCTCCCCCGCCCAGGACGCCCCGGACGTGACCGCCGCACGCGACGCGGCCGAGGCTCATCGCGCCTTCGTCCTGCGCTACGTCCAACCGGGCCTCGCCGGGCTGATCGACGGCTCGGTCTCCACCCTGGCGCCGATCTTCGCCGCTGCCTTCGCCACCCACAGCAACGGCGCCACCTTCCTGGTGGGGCTCGCCGCCTCCATCGGCGCCGGGATCAGCATGGGTTTCACCGAGGCGCTCTCGGATGACGGGCAGATCACCGGGCGCGGGACGCCTTGGATGCGCGGCCTCGTCTGCGGGGTCATGACCACGGTGGGCGGCCTCGGCCATACGCTGCCCTACGCGATCCCCGCCACCTGGCCGAACGCCTTCGGCGTCGCGACGGCCCTGGCGATCCTGGTCGTGGTGGTGGAATTGCTGGCGATCGCGGCGATCCGCACCCGCTACATGGCGACGCCGTTCTGGCGCGCGGCGATGCAGGTCGTGCTCGGTGGCGCCCTGGTGCTGCTCGCCGGAATCGCCATCGGCAGCGCGTGAGGGGCGACGGGCGGATTCGTGGCCCGAGGCTTGACCCCCGGCCCCGGTTGGGGCGATGCGGGGCGCGAAATCCCGATCATCGACCGCGCATTGGGGGATGATGTTCCGCCTCGCCCACCTGACCGACCCCCATGTGGGGCCGCTGACACGCCCGCGCCTGCGCCAACTCCTGAGCAAGCGCGCCACCGGCTACGTGAACTGGCAGCGCGGCCGCAAGGACGCCCACGACATGGAGGTGCTGGCCGCCCTGGTGGCCGACCTCCAGGCGCAGGGGCACGACCACATCGCCTGCACCGGCGACCTCTGCAACATCGGCCTGCCGAGCGAGTGGTCGACCGCGAAGGTGTTCCTGGAAGCCCTCGGAACACCCGAGGCCGTCAGCTTCGTGCCGGGCAACCACGACGCCTACGTGCGCGGCTCCCTCGAGGGCCTGCTCCTGGCCTGCGGCGCCTGGACCGCCGGGGACGACGGCACGCACGGGCATTTCCCATACCTGCGCCGGCGCGGGCCGGTGGCCCTGATCGGCCTGTCCTCGGCGGTACCCACGAAGCCGCTGATGGCCAGCGGCCGCCTCGGGCCGCAGCAGATCGCCGCCACGGAGGCCCTGCTGCGGACGCTGGGGGCCGAACCCGAGCCGCCCTTCCGCGTGGTGATGATCCACCACCCGTCGCATCCCGGCGGCACGTCGTCCGGGCGTGAACTGAAGGATGCGGGGGCGTTCACCGCCATGGTGGCCCATGCCGGGGCGGAGTTGATCCTGCACGGGCACAATCACGTCCGCAGCGTCGCGTTCGTGTCCGGGCCCGGGGGGAGATCGATCCCGGTGGTGGGAGCCGCCTCGGCATCGGCCCGGGGCGATGCCCGGCATCACCGCGCCAGCTACCACCTCTATACGATCACGCGCCAGGCGACGGGCTATGCCGTCGCGGGCCTCGAGCGGGGCCTGACGGAGACCGGGATCATCGCGGATCTCGGCGCCCTGGCCCTGGCCCGGTCCTGAGGCGACGCCGCACGGGCGCCGCCCCTGGGGTGTCGGGGTCAGGCGTCCTCGAGCACCTTCGCCTGGGCGGCGATGCTGGCCTGGTAGCGCTCCGCCTGCAGGCGGGTCAGGCCGCTGACGAGCACGGACTCGCCGCGGTACACCGTATAGGTGCCGTCATGCGTCGGCTTCACGCGAATCACGTTGGACATGGCTGTCACCCCGTCAAAAAAGGTTAGACGCGATATGATTTTGGCGGAGAGGAAACATTAACGGTCGGTTCAGACTACGCAAGTCCTCGCCTGCCCGGGAACTGATAAATCGATCCCGCAACGCAGCGAACATCTTGGTATTTCAGTCCGGCCCGCGAAAACCCTGAACCTTCTCAACGAATGGCTACGCTTGCGCTGCACCATGATCGCCGGGGGAGGGCGGGGCCGGCAAAGCCTGTTCGCTCGGCGGCCTGGTCCGTCCCCCCCTCCCGGACCCCACGGGGGCCACCTCGCCGCCGCGGCTGATTCTCCGGATCCGCGCCCGGGGGCGCCCGTCCGTCAGGCGTCGCGCGCCGGCCGGCCCGGAGCGCCGCCGAGATTGGCCTGCAGGTAGTCGCTGATCTTGCGCAGGTAGGCTTCCAGGTCCTGGACTTCGCCCTCGGCGGAGCGCGCCCGCTGCCGCGCATCGAGGGCGGCCTGATCCGCTTCGCGCCGCGCCATCTCGGCCTCGCGGACGCGCAGCTGGGCCTCGCGCATCCGGATCTCCAGCTCCATGGCCTGACGCCGCCAGGCGGATGCCTCCGCCCGGGCGCGATCCAGCTCGGCCTGCTGCTCGACCCGCTCCCGGTGGGTGAGGCGGATCAGGTCCCGGGCCTGGGCCGAGATCGTATCCACCCGCTCGTGCAGCGCCTGGATCGTCTCCATGCTGTGCTCGACCAGGCGCAGGGTCGTGGCGCCGAGCTCCGAGGTGGGCGTGGTCGACGGCACGGGCACCAGGGCGAGCGCCTGGCTGCCGCTCCGCTCGGGGCTCTCCGTCTCGCGCAGGTCGGAGACCTCGACCCCGTGACGGACGGGCAGCCGGGCGAGCGCGAGATCGATCACGGGCGACAGGATGGAGGAGGCGGCAGCGGACATCTGTGCAGCAGACCTGGGGGCGGGGACCCGGACGGGAAAACGGTCTTGGCGAGGGTCTTGGTGACGGTCTCGGTGGCGGTCGTCGCGCAGGGTCCCGGGCGGGCGGCGGGACCACGCAGGGTGGGTCCACCGCCGACGCCCCGGCCCCTCACGGCGTCGCGACCTTGGCCGGATTCGCCTCCTCCGCCGGCGCGCGGCGGGTGAAGCCCTCGACCACGGCGTCGTGCAGGCGGGCCAGCCACTCCTCGGCCTCGTCCGCCCGGCGCTCCGCGAGGTCGGCGCGGGACTGGGCGGCGGCGACCTGCGCCTCCAGGGCGGTGGCCCGCTCCAGGGCCCGTGCCACCGTGCGCTCCAGCTCCTGCTCCAGCTCGGCGGCCCGCTCCTCGCTGATGCGGATCGCGGCCGTCGCCTCGTGGATGAGGTCGAGGGAGGCGGACCAGTCCCGCTTCGGACCGGCATTGGCCGGGGCCGGCAGCGCCTCGTCCGACGGGCCCTGCTCGGGTGCGGCCGACCCGCGATGGGGGCTGGGCAAGCTGCGCATCAGCCAGGCTCCGGCAGAAGAGGTTTCTCGGTCGCGAAGCGCGGTCTCGGACATCTGGGCATCCCTGCGCGGGGTCTCCGCCGCGCCGTCTCTTGAAGGGGTGGAGGGGTCGGGTCGGCGAGGCTGGATCGGTCGGGTCGGGCGCTACTTCTCGGGCGGGGGCGTGAAGGGACGGACGTTGCTGGGCTCCGGCGCGGGCGCGGCCGGCTCGTTCCGCGCCACCTCGTCCCCGGCGAAGCTGCGGGCCGAGCGGCGCAGGGCCTCGTGCTGCTTCTGCAGGGCGACGCGGCTCTCGCGGGCGATGTCGAGGGCGCCCTGGGCCAGCTTGCGCTCGGAGCGCTCGTGCTGGAGCTCCTCGATCAGGCGGTGGTTCACGGTCTCGAAATCCGCGCGCTCCACCTCCTGGCGGTGGACGAGGTGGTCGATGCGGTCGGACAGGCTGGAGACCCGGCCGAGGGCCTGTTCCAGGGCCGCATCCTTGGCCGCCATCGCCTTGGTCAGCATCTCGCAGCGATGCTCGAATTCCGAGCGCGCCCGCTGCATCTCGAGGAAGCGCTCGTTCTGCCGGGCGAGATCCACCTGGGCGCTCTCCAGCCGACGCTCCAGGGTGACGCGCTCGATGGAGGCTTCCTTGAGACCGCGCTCGGCCGAGCGGCCGGCCTCGTCGCGTTCGCGCAGCTGGGTGCGCAGCTGGGACAGCATCTGCTCGGTGTTGGCGAGGCGGCTCGTGGCGGCCTCGACCCGCATGGCGAGGCTCGCGCGCTCGGTGCGATGGTTGGCGACCTCGGCCTCGTACTGGGCCTCCGCCTTTTGGGCGGCGGCGACCTCGGCGGCCAGCTGCTGCTCGACGTTGTGCAGGGCGACGCGGTTGGACTCGGCCTGGCCCTCGAACTCCTCGGCCCGGGCGGTCAGCTCGGCGAGCTGGGCCGCCTGAGCCTCGCTCAGGTTCTGGAGCCGGAGGTTGTCCCGGTCCAGGGCGTGCCGGCTCTCGCGCAGGTCCTGCAGCTCGCTGTCGGAGCGGGCCAGGGCCTGGTCCAGGGCCTTGGCCTCGACCCGCAGCGCCTTGCTCTCGCCCTGCAGGGCACGGCTCTGCTCGGTCTCGGCGAACAGACGCCGCTCCAGGTTCTCGGCCTGTAGGGTCTTGTCGCGCAGGGCGATCCGGACCTCCTCGGCCGCCGCGTCGCGGGCCTGGAGGCTGGTCTCGAGGTGGTGCAGCTGGATCTTGGCGGCGGCGACGTCGTTGGTCGCCGCGGCGAGGCGCCCGGTGGCGTCGGCGAGATCGCGCCGGAGGGTGGCGGCGGTGCTCTGCTCCATCGCCAGCAGGGTCTCGAGCTCCGCCGTCCGGACCTTGGCCCGCGGAAGCTCCTCGGTGATCGCCACGATCGGCACGAGCAGGGCGGAGAAATCCGCCTGGAGCGACTTCAGGTCGTCGAGCCGCTCGGACATTTCGGCCACGCGGAACCGCAGGCTCTCGTTGTGCTGCCCAAGAGAATCCAGCGAAAGGTCTTCACTGTCCAGTGAAGGCTCCGTCGTCTCGGCCTCATCAGCAATTCGGATAAAAGGCACGTCCTGTATTGGAGCGCGCAACAACGCATCGGTCTGTTGGGAAGACGGTGCCTTGCTTTCACTTGCGGTCAATTTGCGGAGCGAAAGCCAGCTCATTTCTGCGATCCATCCTCGTGGCGGACAACCCACGACACGGATTTATCAAAGTTGCAATTTCCCTCCCCTGTCAATCACGCCAAACGGGTCCTGTTAGCAAAATGTTAACGTATGGCTTTTGTGGCGCAGGGCCGCGAGATCCGGCGCGTTGCTGGGCTCGGTCTAACAATCGTGAGGGTCCATTTGGGGGCCGGACGGACGATTGCTGGAATACGGCGCACAAGCGTATCCGTAATTCCTCGCGTAAGCGTGAACACTCCGCTGGGGATGGCGGGTACCGCCCGCGCCGATTCACGCCGGTCCGGCGTCGCGCGGTCCTTCGGGATGCTCGGGCGGCGTCCCGTCGGCGGCGGGGCGGAAGTCGCCCCAGGCCTCCCGCGCCCCACGCCAGGCCAGGAGGTGGAGCAGCGGAAGCCGCACCTCGACGACGAGGTCATCGTCCAGCAGGCCGGGGACGATCTCCGTGGTGGCGTCCGGAAACCGGGCGAGGACCGCCGCCTGAATCCGGCGCAGGCGCGGGAGCTGGTCCGCCGTGGGCTCGACGAGAATGTGCTTGATGACCCGGATCATGCCCGCTCATCGCATGGCAAGGGCGCGGTCGTCAGCCGGACAGCTTGTCCTATCGCGGCCAGGCCCCCCGGAACGACGTCCGATCACGATGTCGCGGCACCGCCTCGGGACCTTGCAGTTCAAAGGCGTCTTCGCTGCACGGACTCGCATTCTCAGCGCAGCATAATTTGTCCGATTGTCGACAATTCGTGTATAGATGATTGAATACGCCCAATTCGCTCGCTAACATTTATAGACATAAGAACTACTTAAGTTCAGTGATCCACCGGGTATCACGAGTGAAGACTGCATGAACCGGACGGACAACGCGGCTGCACGCTTACCGAATCCCGTCACGCGAAAGCTCGAGAGCTTTGTCGAGTTGTCGGAGGCGGACCGGGCGATGCTGGAACGGATCAGCGCGGAGCGGCGCAGCCTCGACCCGCACACCCCGCTGGTGCGCGAGGGCGAAAAGCCGGACGGTCTCTGGCTGATCGTGGACGGGGTGGCGTGCCGCCAGAAGGCGCGGGTCAGCGGCCGGCGTCAGATCCTGGCGTTCCTGCTGCCCGGCGACCTCTGCGACCTGGATGCCTCGCTCCTGGAGCGGATGGACCACAGCATCGTCACCCTGTCGCCCTGCAAGGCGGTTCACCTCGCGTCCGACACCATCGCCGACCTCCTGGACACCGCCCCCGCGGTGGCCTGCGCCCTGCGGCTCAGCACGCTGGTCGACGAGGCGACCCTGCGCGAGTGGGTGGTCAATCTCGGATGCCAGCCCGGCGTGAAGCGGATCGCCCACCTGTTCTGCGAACTCTTCGTTCGTCAGGAGCGGGTGGGGCGGACGACCGGCAACAGCTGCGCGCTGCCGCAGACCCAAGGCGATCTCGCCGACGCCACCGGCCTCTCGAACGTCCACGTCAACCGGGTTCTGCAGGAGCTGCGCGGCGATGGGCTCATCGAACTCCGGGACCGGCGCCTCACCATTCCCGATCTGGCGGCCCTGTCCGCCTTCGCCGAATTCGACCCGGGCTACCTTCGCGTCGAGTCGGACACGGACCAGCGCCCGATCCAGCGGATTCCAGCCCATCGTCTCAACGCCATGGCCGCCCATTGCCTCGGCGCCCAGACCCCGCGTCCGAATTGACGGGCAACGGACCGCCCAGGATCTCGGCCGCGCCCGAACGCTCGGGCTCCGGCGGATCTGTCGTGCAAGGAGAGGGAAGTGCTTGGCGCGCCCACGGGGAATCGAACCCCGGTCTGATCCGTGAGAGGGACCTGTCCTAACCGCTAGACGATGGGCGCGGACCGGCGGGAAGCCGTTGGTAATCGCCGCGGCGATCCGTGCTTCCCGGCCGATGGGCGATCGTATAGCGAGGGTCGCGCGGCACGACAAGGGCTGAAATGGCCCGGTCGGCGCAGACGCAACATTTTTAGAGCGAAGGATCGCCCCTTGCCGGGACTCCAAGATCTGCCGGGACTCGAACATCTGCCGGGACGCGACCATGGGCAGGGGTCCACGGACCGCCGTGCGACGCTCCCCGAGGACGCCGTGACGGAGCGCCTGGACCGGGCCCTGGCCCGGGCCTTTCCCGACGTCTCGCGCTCGCGGCTGCAGGATCTCATCCGAGCCGGACAGGTGTGCCGGGACGGCACCGTCAGCCTCGACCCGTCCGTGAAGGTCGGCCCCGGCGCCGAACTCGCCGTGGTGATGCCGGAGGCCGTGGCGGCGGAACCCGTGGCCCAGGCCCTCGACCTCGCCATCGTGTACGAGGACGACGACCTCATCGTCATCGACAAGCCCGCCGGCCTCGTCGTCCACCCGGCGCCCGGCCACGAATCGGGCACCCTGGTGAACGGCCTCATCGCCCATTGCGGCGAGAGCCTGTCGGGGATCGGCGGCGTGCGCCGGCCGGGGATCGTCCACCGCATCGACAAGGACACCAGCGGCCTGCTGGTGGTGGCCAAGAACGATCTGGCCCATGCGGGGCTCACGGCGCAGTTCGCCGACCATGGCCGTACCGGGCCCCTGGAGCGGGCCTATCTCGCCCTGGCCTGGGGCGTCCCCGAGCCCCGCGCCGGCACCATCGAGGCGAACCTCGCCCGCAGCGTGCGCAACCGGGAGAAGATCGCGGTGGTACGCGGGGAGGGCGGCCGCCACGCGATCACCCATTACCGGGTCGAGGCGGTGCTCGGGACCGAGGCGCCGGTGGCGCTGGTGCGCTGCACGCTGGAGACGGGACGCACGCATCAGATCCGCGTGCATCTCAGCCATCGGGGCCATCCGCTGCTGGGGGACACGGTCTATGGCGGCGCCTTCAAGACCAAGGCGGGCCGCCTCGGCCCGGAGGCGCGCGCCGCCCTCGACACCCTGGGGCGACAGGCCCTTCACGCCAGCGTGCTGGGCTTCGCCCATCCGCGCACGGGCGACACCCTGCATTTCGAGAGTCCGCTGCCGCCGGACCTCCAGGCCCTGGTCGGCGCGCTCCGGGCCGGGGCGTAGCGCCGCTGACACAGTCAAGACCGCGTGGGCGTGCGCCAGGACACGGCGGGCTGCGGCCATTCGTGACATGACAGACCCAAGCGAGATTCCGCGCGTTGATGCCAGACGCGGCCCACGCGTCGCCTTTCCGTTCCCGCCGGTTTCCCGCTAGAGTGAGGGAATCGAACGGTCGGCTCAAGGGAGCGGCGGTTCGCTCCGGACCGCCCTCAGGGGGTCCTTTCAAGGAGGTAAGATCATGGCCGGCGCATTGCCAGTGCTCGCCACCGAAGGTGGCCTCTCACGCTACCTTGACGAGATCCGCAAGTTCCCGATGCTGGAGCCGAACGAGGAGTTCACGCTCGCGAAGGACTGGCGCGAGAAGGGCGATCGCAACGCCGCTCATCGGCTCGTCACGTCCCACCTGCGCCTCGTCGCCAAGATCGCCATGGGCTATCGCGGCTACGGCCTTCCGATCGGCGAGGTCGTGTCCGAGGGCAATGTCGGCCTGATGCAGGCGGTCAAGCGCTTCGAGCCGGACAAGGGCTTCCGCCTGGCCACCTATGCCATGTGGTGGATCAAGGCGGCGATCCAGGAGTACATCCTGCGCTCGTGGTCCCTCGTGAAGATGGGCACCACCGCCAACCAGAAGAAGCTCTTCTTCAACCTGCGCAAGGCCAAGGGGCGGATCTCGGCCCTCGACGAGGGCGACCTCAAGCCGGATCAGGTCGCGCAGATCGCCACCAAGCTCGGCGTGCCCGAGCAGGAGGTGATCGACATGAACCGCCGCCTCTCGGGCGACACCTCCCTCAACGCGCCCCTGCGCGAGGAAGGCGAGGGCGAGTGGCAGGATTGGCTCGTGGACAACAGCCCGAGCCAGGAGACCGTGCTCGCCCGCGAGGAGGAGGGGCAGAACCGCCTCTCGGCCCTGCGTGACGCTCTGTCCGTGCTCAACCCGCGCGAGCGGCGCATCTTCGAGGCCCGTCGCCTCGCCGACGACCCGATCACCCTGGAGGACCTCTCGGGCGAATTCGGCGTATCGCGCGAGCGCGTCCGCCAGATCGAGGTCCGCGCGTTCGAGAAGATCCAGGAGGCGGTCAAGCGCAACTTGGCCACCCGCGAGGCCCCGCGCGCCGAGGCCCACGCCTGATCGTCAGAGCGGGTCTGCGGTCAAAGCGGTCATCAGTGAAACGACAACAGGCCCCCCGGCCATCGTGCCGGGGGGCTGTTGTCGTTTACGGCCGCGTGTACGATCGAACCTCGCTCACCGAACGTAAGCGCGCCCGCAATTCAGGGCGCGGCCTCACCGCTCCTTGACCGAGGCCGCGGCGCGCGACGCCTCAGCGCCACTGGTCGAAGGCGCTCTGCAGGACCTGGGTCCCGGCGGTGCCTTTCTCGAAGGCGATGATCCCACGGGGCCCGGCGGCGAACTTCAGCGTGATGTCGAACCAGTTCTTGTGCAGCAGGATGTCGGTGTTGCGCTCGATGTCGTTCGGCAGCGAGGACAGCCCGATGAGGAACAGGTTCTCGCGCACCCGCACCGGCAGGCCGGACACGGGGGAGCCGCGGGCACCCTCCTCGTCCTTGCCTTGAAGCAGACCGATATCCTGGACGTTGTGCCGGGCGGCCGTGGGACCGCTCGGCGTGAAGGCGAGCTCGATGGTGTGCGAGGCTGGCAGGGTCGCGTCGAGGTTGCGGCGCACGGTCATCACGAGAGACAGCCCGGCATCCGGGAACTCGGCCGTGGCACGCACGACGGTCTCCAGCTGCTGGCCCTGCTCACCCGGAACGGTGTCGAGGCGCCAGACCACCCGGCCCTGGGTGGTGGTCGGCGTGGCGTTCGCGCCGCCGCCCATGTTCTCCTCGTAAAGCATCGCGCGCTGGGTGACCGCGAGGTCCGGCTGCGCCTGGGTCGGTGCGGCCGGCGTCGGGGACGCCGCCGGCGCCGGGGCGGGACGCCGGGCCGGCGCGGCGCGCTCGGCCGGTGCGGCGTCGCCGCCGACCCGATCGGCGAACTTCGAATCGGCACCGTCCGGAGCCACGTCCTGCTGCTCGCTGGCGATCGGCTGAAGATCGGCCGGCTTGTCGCGCAAAAGGAAGGCGGCCACGGCGATCAGGCCGATCACCGCGATCAGGATGCTGCCCACGAGCACGTTGCGCAGGAGGCGCGAGCGTCCGTCCCGCGGCCCGACCACCTCGATGCGCGGTCGCTGGCGCTGGCCGCCATCCGGGGGCGGCACTTCGCTGCCGTCATCGGCGACCGACGGGGTCGGCACGGCCGCTTCGTCCGCCCCGTCGGCGGCCATGAAGGGCGGGTTCTTCGCCTTGCGGGCCTGGATGCGGACCGGCGGCGGGATGGTGTCGGCGCCGTTCTCGGACGACGGGCCGGCGCTGTCGCGTGGCCCCGGCGGCGCGACGGTGATCGCGGGCGCCGGCTCAGGTGCCGGCGGAACCGCCTCGTCACGGGCGGGCTCGGGCGAGACGCTTTCGGGCCGTGCGGCTTCGGGGGACCGCACGACTTCGGGCGGCCGTGCCACTTCGGGCGGCCGTGCGGCGGGCACACCGAGATTCGGCGGCGGCGCGGGCGGCAGGGTCGCCCCCGGCGGCGTCGGCTCCGGCGGGGACGGCTCTGGGGGATGCGACCCGGCCGAAAGCGCCTCGGGCGGCGCCGGCTCGGGCAGGTCGATGGGATCGTTGGCCGGGGGTGGCGGCCGCAGGGGTTCCGGCTCGGGCGCGGGCGGCACCGGCACCGGCACCGGGGCCGGGTCGGGCGCCGCCGCCGCGGCCCCGCCGTGGTCGCGCTCCAGGCGCAGGATGGCCGCCTCGAGGGCGTTGCGCTCGAGGTCGATGTCGTCCTCGGACAGGGGCGGATCGAGGGAGCGGAGCTGACCGATCAGCGCGCCGCGCGCGCGCTCGTAGACGGCCTGGCGCAGGGCCGGGGAGCGGTCGGGCATCGCGTCGAGCGCCCGTGCCAGCAGGGGATAATAGTCGGCCATCGTGCCTCAGATCCGCCTTCTCACCGGCGACTGGCCGGCCGCCTCGTCCCGCAGTCCCGCGGACGGGCGGAGCCGGCCGACCGCCGCGGGGCCGTCATGGGCGTATCTTCCCCACGCGGCCGCGCGCCCATCAAGCGGAAACCGCCCTAGTCCTCAAAGGGGTTGTGCATGAGGATGGTGTCGTTGCGCTCCGGGGAGGTCGAGAGCAGCGCCACCGGCGCGCCGATCAGCTCCTCGATCCGGCGCACGTACTTGATCGCCTGGGCCGGCAGGTCGGCCCAGGAGCGGGCGCCGGCCGTCGTGCCCGACCAGCCCTCGATGGTCTCGTAGATCGGCTCCACCTTGGCCTGCGCCGCCTGGTTGGCGGGGAGGTGGTCCACCACCTGTCCGTCGAGGCGGTAGCCGGTGCAGACCTTGATCGACTCGAAACCGTCGAGGATGTCGAGCTTGGTCAGGGCGATGCCGTCGATGCCCGAGGTCCGGACGGTCTGGCGCACCAGCACCGCGTCGAACCAGCCGCAGCGACGCTTGCGCCCGGTGTTGACGCCGAACTCGCGGCCGCGCGCGCCGATGGTCTCGCCGATCTCGTCGAACAGCTCGGTGGGGAACGGACCCTCGCCGACCCGGGTGGTGTAGGCCTTGGCGATGCCGAGCACGTAGCCGATCGCTGAGGGGCCCATGCCGGAGCCGGTGGCGGCCTGCGCGGCCACGATGTTCGAGGAGGTCACGAACGGATAGGTGCCGTGGTCGACGTCGAGCAGGGCGCCCTGCGCGCCCTCGAACAGGATGCGCTTGCCGGCGCGGCGCTCGTCGTCGAGGAGCTTCCAGACCGTGTCGGCGTAGGGCAGGATCGTCGGCGCGATCGCCTTCAGCTCGGCCAGCAGGGCGCCCGCATCCACCTCGGCGATGCCGAGGCCCCGGCGCAGGGCGTTGTGGTGGGTGAGCACCCGCTCGATCTTCGATTCGAGGGTCGACGCGTCGGCGAGGTCGACGACCCGGATGGCCCGGCGGCCGACCTTGTCCTCGTAGGCCGGGCCGATGCCGCGCTTCGTGGTGCCGATCTTGAGCCCGGCGTTCGAGGTCTCGCGGAAATGGTCGAGCTCGCGGTGCAGCGGCAGGATCAGGGTGGCGTTGTCGGCGATGCGCAGGGTCTGGGGCGAGATCTCGACGCCCTGGGCTTGGAGCCGGGCGATCTCGTCGACGAGGTGCCACGGATCGACCACGACGCCGTTGCCGATCACCGACAGCTTGCCGCCCCGCACCACGCCCGACGGCAGCAGCGCGAGCTTGTACGTCACCCCGTCGACCACAAGCGTGTGGCCGGCATTGTGGCCGCCCTGGAAGCGGACGACGACGTCGGCCTGCTCGGAGAGCCAGTCGACGATCTTGCCCTTGCCTTCGTCACCCCACTGGGCGCCTACGACGACGACGTTTGCCATTCACTCAAGACCTGTGCCGTAACCCGCGCGAAAGCGGCCCGACCTAACGGGCGGACCGCTTTCGCTGTCCTCGGGTCTTTCCGCGATCCGTGCGCGGAAATCAAGCAAGGGGCCCGTCCGCGCCCGGATGAGCGGGTATGCCGAGGGGTCGGGCCCGATACTGCGGTCCCGCTACCGGCCCTGGTGCCTAGCGGGCCTCGGTTCCGGGCTGGCGGCCGGGCAGGTCGCCGGGTTTGATCACCGGCATCGCGCCGGGATTCGGGTCGGGCGGGGTCACCACCATGCCGGGGGCCGCGTTGCCGGGCGGCTTGATGACGCCGTCGCTCTTCTCGAGCTTGTCGCTGAGCGTGCCCTTGTCGGCGGAGGTGCCCTTGTCGGCGGTCCCGTCGGAGGGACGGATCTTGTCGGGGATGGTCTGGTTCGGCGGCGGCAGGGCCGGATCGGTGTCCCGGCCCTTCAGCGGCGCGTCGGGGGACTGCGCGAAGGCCGTGCCGGCGATCAGGCTGAAGCCGACCGCGAGGGTGAGGATCGAGCGCATAGGGTCTCCCTGTCTCGGTTGCGAGGTTTCAGGGAGAACAGGCCGGGGGCCGAAGCGTTCCTGTCCCACCGGTCCTGTGATGGGACGAAGGTCCTGGGGCGGGGCTCTGGAGAGGAACGGGTCCCGCGGTTTCATCCCCCCTTGCGCGGGGGAGCGGAAGCCGCGCGGAGGGCCGTCCTCGACCTACCTGCTCTCGCGCGCCATCGTCCGAAGGTTCACGCGCTCTCGCGCGCCATGGCGAGGTAGAGCTCGCGCAGGCGCCGGGTGTGGGGGCCGGGGCGGCCCTCGCCGACGGCATGACCGTCGATGGAGACCACCGGCATCACGAAGGCCGAGGCGCTGGTGTAGAAGGCCTCGGCCGCCGCCAGGGCCTCGGCGACGCTGAACAGGCGCTCCTCCAGGGCGAGGCCCGCTTCCTCGGCGAGGCGCAGCACCGCCTTGCGGGTGATGCCCGGCAGGAGCGCCGTGGACAGGGGCCGCGTCACCAGGGCGCCGCCCGTCGTGACGATGAAGGCCGTCGAGGACGAGCCCTCGGTGACCGCATCGTCCTCGACCATCCAGGCCTCGGCGACGCCGGCGGCGGCGGCCTGCTGCTTGGCCAGCACCTGGGCGAGGAGGGCCACCGACTTGATGTCCCGGCGCTTCCAGCGCAGGTCCGGCACCGTGATGATCTTGGCACCGGTCTCCGCGAGCGGGTTGGCCGCCACGGTCTTGGCCTGGGTGAACATCATCACCGTGGGCCTGGTGCCGGCGGGCGGATAGGCGAAGTCGCGTTCGTACACGCCGCGCGTCACCTGCATGTAGACCAGCCCCTCGGTCAGCCCGTTGCGGGCGATGAGGTCGGTCTGCAGGCCGATCCACTCGGCCAGGCTGTGCGGGTTGGCGATGTCGATCTCGCCCAGCGAGCGGTCGAGGCGGGCGAGGTGGGCCTCGTTGTCCACGAGGCGCCCGTCGAGCACCGCCGAGACCTCGTAGATCCCGTCGGCGAAGAGGAAGCCCCGATCCATGATCGGCACGCGCGCCTCGGTGAAGGGCAGGAAGTCGCCGTTCAGGTAGACGATGCGGGCCTGGGACACGGGGTTACCTCTTCGGTCCGGGTGGAACTGGTCGGGACAGGCAGGATTCGTGCGATGTTCAGCTTGCGCCGAACACCCGGGCGAAGATCGTGTCCACGTGCTTGAAGTGGTAGCCGAGATCGAAGCACTCCTCGATCTGCTCCGGGGTCAGCGCCGCGGTGACGTCGGCATCGGCCTTCAGCAGGGCCAGGAAGTCGCCCTCGCCGCGCCAGACCGGCATCGCGTTGCGCTGGACCAGGCGGTAGGCGTCCTCGCGGGACACGCCGGCCTGGGTCAGGGCCAGCAACACCCGCTGCGAGTGGACGAGGCCGCCGAGCTTGTCCAGGTTGCGCTGCATGTTCTCCGGATAGATCAGCAGCTTGTCGACGACGCCGGTGAGGCGGCCCAGGGCGAAGTCGAGGGTGACGGTGGCGTCCGGCCCGATCATGCGCTCCACCGAGGAGTGCGAGATGTCGCGCTCGTGCCAGAGGGCGACGTTCTCCATGGCGGGCAGCGCGTAGGCGCGCACCATGCGGGCGAGGCCCGTCAGGTTCTCGGTGAGCACCGGGTTGCGCTTGTGCGGCATGGCCGAGGAGCCCTTCTGGCCCTCGGAGAAGAATTCTTCCGCTTCCAGCACTTCCGTGCGCTGGAGGTGGCGGACCTCGATGGAGAGGCGCTCCACCGAGGAGGCGACCACGCCCAGCACCGCGAAGAACATGGCATGGCGGTCGCGCGGGATGACCTGGGTCGAGACCGGCTCGGGCGTCAGGCCCATGGCCTCGGCGACGTACTCTTCCACCCGCGGGTCGATGTTGGCGAAGGTGCCGACGGCCCCCGAGATCGCGCAGGTGGCGATCTCCGCGCGGGCCGCCACGAGGCGGGCGCGCGCCCGCTCGAATTCCGCATAGGCCCCGGCGAGCTTGAGGCCGAAGGTGACCGGCTCGGCATGGATGCCGTGCGAGCGGCCGATGGTCGGCGTCATCTTGTGCTCGAAGGCGCGGCGCTTGAGGGCGGCGAGCAGGGCATCGACGTCCTTGATCAGCAGGTCGGCGGCGCGGACGAGCTGGACGTTCAGGCAGGTGTCGAGCACGTCCGACGACGTCATGCCCTGGTGGACGAAGCGGGCCTCGGGCCCGACGATCTCGGCCAGATGCGTCAGGAACGCGATGACGTCGTGCTTGGTCACCGCCTCGATGGCGTCGATGCGGGCCACGTCGAAGACCGCGTCGCGGCCCTTCTCCCAGATCGCGTCGGCCGCCTGCTTCGGGACGACGCCGATCTCGGCCAGGGCCGTGGTGGCGTGGGCCTCGATCTCGAACCAGATCCGGAAACGCGATTCGGGGGACCAGATCGCGGTCATCTCGGGGCGGCTGTAGCGGGGGATCATGCGGGCGCCTCGGTCAACGCGTCGGGAAAGGGGGCAACGGGATCAGGCGCGCCTAGCATGGGTGGCGTTGGCGCTCAACGCGGACGGCGCAGCGCAGCCGGGCGCCCGGACGTTGCAGCGCGTCATTTTCGCCTCAGTGCCGGCCATTGAGCCACGACTGGAAACATTCCAGGAAAGCGTTCCTAGGGCGATTTCTGTTGTGTTGCAGCTCGTTGGCCACACGCTCCTTGACTAAGCTGGAATAGGTCCAGAGAAAACCAGCGTCGATCCACTGGACTATACGGAACTCCTCCAATAACGGCGCAGGGCGTATCAGAACAGTCCGGATCTCACACGGGGATGTGCTGCATCTGAGTTACGCATTCTCCTGCCGACGAGAGCGTCCATGCTGCCTGCCCCCGCCGGATTCCACCGCGCCATCCTCCTGGGTGCAACCTTCCTGGGGACGGGGAGCCTCGGCCTCGCGGATGCGGCCTCGGCCGAGGACGCCGCCATCACCCTCGACCAGCTCCACGTCGTCGGAAGCCCGGGCGAAAGCGTCGGCTACCTGACCACCCGGACGCGCGGCGCCACCAGGACCGACACAGCCCTGATCGACACGCCGCAATCGGTGACGGTCGTGACCCAGCAGCAGATCCGCGACCAGGGCATCCAGAGCATCGCGGACGCGATCCGCTACGTGCCGGGCGTGGTGGCCCACCAGGGCGAGGGCAACCGGGACGACGTGGTGATCCGGGGCCAGCGCTCGAACGCCGACTTCTTCGTCAACGGCATCCGCGACGACGTTCAGTACTTCCGCGACCTCTACAACGTCCAGCGCATCGAGGTGCTGAAAGGTCCCAACGCGATGATCTTCGGGCGGGGCGGCGGTGGCGGCGTGATCAATCGGGTGCTGAAGGAGGCGGACGGCGTGCCGGTCCGCGAGGTGGTGGGGCTCGGCGGCGCCTATGGCGTGAAGCGCGTGGCCGTCGATGTCGGCGACCGGATCGGCGACAGCGTGTTCTTCCGCCTGAACGGGATGTTCGAGGACAGCGGCAGCTTCCGGAACTTCGTCGATCTGCGCCGCTACGGCGTCAATCCGACCCTGACCTTCCTGCTCGGCCCGGTCACGACGCTGAAGCTTTCCTACGAGTCTTTCCACGACGACCGCACGGCGGACCGGGGCATTCCCTCGCAGTTCGGGCGGCCCTATCGCTATCGGCAGAACATCGCGACCTTCTTCGGCAATCCCGACCTCAGCTACGCCCGGGTCGATGCCCAGATCGCCACGGCGACCCTGGACCATGCCTTCGAATCCGGGATCGCGCTGCACAGCCAGCTGCGCTTCGCCGACTACGCGAAATTCTATCAGAACGTCTATCCGAACATCGGCGCGGCCGGCTCGGTGAACGCCGCCGGCACCGCCCTGGCCCTGGCGGCCTACAACACCGAGTCGCCGCGGACGAACATCTTCAGCCAGAACGATGTCACCTACCGGTTCGATACCGGCCTCCTGAAGCACACGCTGCTCGGCGGGTTCGAGCTCGGCCACCAGGAGGGTCTGACCCTCCGCCAGGACGGCGTCTTCGCCACCACCGGCACCCAGGCCCTGGTGGTCAACCCGCTCTTGCCGGTGAGCCGCGTCCCCGTCAGCTTCCGCAACGTCGCGAGCGGCGCCAACACCCGCTACGACCTCGGCCTCGCGGCCGTCTACGCGCAGGACCAGGTCGAGATCGGGCCGCACCTTCAGCTCATCGGCGGCCTGCGCTACGACCGCTTCGATTTCGCCGCCACGGACCGGCGCAGCACCGTCACCCAGGCCCGCGTCGACGACCTGCCCTCGCCCCGCCTCGGCCTGGTGCTGAAGCCGGTCGAGGCGCTGGCCGTCTACGCCAGCTACAGCGTGTCCTACCTGCCGTCCTCCGGCGACCAGTTCAATGCCCTGACCCCGGGCCTCGCCATCGCCAAGCCGGAGCGGTTCGAGAACACCGAGATCGGCGTGAAGGTCGACATCGCCCCGACGCTGCAGCTCACCGGCGCCCTGTACAACCTCGACCGCAGCAACCAGCGCCTCGCCGACCCGAACAATGCCGGCTTCTTCATCACCAGCGGACAGACCAACACGCGGGGCGCCGAGACCGGTGCCAACGGCTACGTCACCGACGGGTGGCAGATCGCCGGCGGCTACGCCTTCACCTGCCCGCATCGTCAAGGGCTTCAACATCGGCGGTACCTCCGTCCGACCCGGCAACCAGGTCGGCCTCGTCCCCTTCAACGCCGTGACCCTGTGGAACAAGTTCGACGTGACCGAGGCGTTCGCGCTCGGCATCGGCTTCGTCCACCAGACGCACAGCTTCGCGGCCTCCGACAACACCGTGCGGCTGCCGGGCTACAGCCGCGTCGACCTCGGATTGTTCTATCAGGTCACCGATGGCGTCCGGGCCCAGCTCAATGTCGAGAACCTGTTCGACCGCGGCTACATCGCCACCGCCGACGGCAACAACAACATCAGCCCCGGCGCCCCGCGCCTGATCCGCGCGCAGGTGGTGGCCCGCTTCTGAGGCGGCCGCCGCCCCGGCGCGCGGTCGCGGCTTCCGGGACGGCCTTCGACGTGTGGCATCGCCGCAACATGCCTTGCCAGATCATCCCACCCTGGAATATTTCCAGGATTAAAAGCCGATGCAGTTTTGCCGAATGTTGCGAGGATGTTGGCGCACTGTTTCGAGCGCTTCTTAGAAGCCCTTTAAAACAAAGGTCAGGAAACGCCGCCGCGCTCGCTTGATCCTGTCTTAGCCGACCTTCAAGGGGGGCACCACGCCCCGTGACTGATTTCGGGGACGCAAAATCAACAAGACACAGTCAGTCGAGCGAACGGTACGATCATGAACATTGGAGCAGCATCGCGTTTCCTCGCCACCCTCCTGTGCGGGACGGCGCTGGCGACGACGGCCCGGGCGCAGCCGGCGCTCCTGCCCGAGGGCACGGCCGTCACCCTCGACCAGCTCAGCGTCGAGGGCGTGCGCGGGAACACGGTGGGGTACCTGACCCGCACCACGCGCAGCGCGACGAAGACCGACACCCCGCTCCTCGACACCCCGCAATCGGTGACCATCGTCAGCCGGGAGCAGATCCGGGACCAGAACTTCCAGAACCTCACCGACCAGCTGCGCTACGTGCCCGGCGTGATCCCGGCCCAGGGCGAGAGCAACCGCGACGAGGTCGTCATCCGCGGGCAGAAGACCAACGCGGACTTCTTCGTCAACGGCGTGCGCGACGACGTGCAGTACTTCCGCGACCTGTACAACATCGAGCGGATCGAGGTGCTCAAGGGCCCGGATTCGCTGATCTTCGGCCGCGGCGGCGGCGGCGGCGTGATCAACCGCGTTCTCAAGGAGGCCGACGGCCTGCGCGTGCGCCAGGTCGTGGCGGGCGTCGGCCAGTTCAACCAGAAGCGCGTGGCCCTCGATGTGGGCGACCGGATCAGCGACAGCGTGTTCTTCCGCCTCAACGGCGTGTTCGAGGACAGCCAGACCTACCGCCAGTTCGGCGCGTTGCAGCGCTACGGCATCAACCCGACGATGACCTTCCTGCTCGGCCCGGCGACCACGCTGAAGCTCTCCTACGAGTTCTTCCACGACGACCGCTTCCCCGATCGCGGCATCCCCTCGCAGAACGGCCGGCCGTACAACTACCGCAACAACATCCGCACCTTCTTCGGCAACCCGGACGTGAACACCACCCGGGTCGATGCCAACATCGCCACGGCGACCCTCGACCACACGTTCGAGTCCGGCGTCCAGATGCGCAACCAGCTGCGCTTCGCCGACTACAATCGCTTCTACGCCAACACCCTGCCGGGCGCGCCGGTCAACGCCGCCGGGACCCAGGTGCCGATCACCGGCTACCGCAACGAGACCGACCGGACCAACTACTTCAGCCAGAACGACTTCACCTACAAGTTCCTCACCGGCGACGTGAAGCACACCCTGCTGGCCGGCTTCGAGCTCGGCTACCAGGAAGGCCTCGCCTTCCGCCAGACGGCGTTCTTCAACACCGGCAGCAGCCTCGTCACTAGCGTAGTGGTGAACCCGATGGCGCCGATCACCCGCGCGCCGGTGACCTTCCGCAACAACGGCACCACGGACGCCAACTTCCGCTACGACCTCGGCCTGGCCGCGGCCTATGCCCAGGACCAGATCGACCTGAACGAGTACGTGCAGATCGTCAGCGGCCTGCGCTACGACTATTTCGACTTCTCCTCGCAGGGCCGCGTCACCGGCCTGACCAACGAACGGGTCGACAACCTCGTCTCGCCGCGCGCCGGCATCGTGATCAAGCCGCTGGCGAACCTCGCCTTCTACGGCAGCTACAGCGTCTCCTACCTGCCGTCCTCGGGCGACCAGATCGGCAGCTTCACGCCGGGCCTCGCTATCGCCAAGGCGGAGGGCTTCCAGAACCTCGAAGTGGGCGTGAAGTACGACGTCACCCCGAGCTTCCAGGTCACCGGCGCCCTGTACAACCTCGACCGCACCAACCAGCGCCTGGCCGACCCGAACAATGCCGGCTTCTTCATCCTGTCGGGCCGGACCAACACGCAGGGCGCCGAGATCGGTGCCAACGGCTACCTCACCGACTGGTGGCAGATCGCAGGCGGCTACGCCTTCACCGATGCGCGGATCGACAGCGCCGTGTCGACGACCATCGTGAAGGGCAACACCGTCGGGCTGGTGCCGTTCAACAGCGTCTCGCTCTGGAACAAGTTCGACATCACGCCCGAATTCGGCCTCGGCATCGGGGTGATCCACCAGACCCACACCTTCGCCACCTCCGACGACACCGTGCGGCTGCCCAGCTACACGCGCTTCGACCTGGGGCTGTTCTATCAGGTCAGCGAGTCGGTCCGGGCGCAGGTGAACATCGAGAACCTGTTCGACCGGCGCTACATCTACACCGCCGACAACAACCAGAACATCACGCCGGGCGCGCCGCGCACGATCCGGGCGCAGATCATCGCGAAGTTCTGATCCACACCAAACTCTGATCCCGGCCAAGTTTCGACGCCGGTTCAGATCGGAGAAGCGGACCGCGGCGGTGCGGGCGGGTGGGTTACTCCACCCGCTGCCAGCCGGGGCCCATCAGGCGCTCCTGCGGGGTGAAGCGGGCCTTGTAATCCATCTTCCGCGAGCCCTCGACCCAGTAGCCGAGATAGAGGTAGGGCAGGCCGAGATCGGCGGCGCGGCGGATGTGGTCGAGGATCATGTAGGTGCCGAGCGAGCGGTGCGCCTCGGCCGGATCGTAGAATGAGTAGACCATCGACAGGCCGTCCGCGAGGACGTCGGTCAGGCAGAGGGCGACGGTCGGCCCGGTGCCGCGCCCGTTGATCGCGGTGTCGGGGCCGCGCCGGCGATAGCTCACCAGGTGGGTGTCGACGTGGCTGTCCTCGATCATCATGGCGTAGTCGAGCACGGTCATGTCGACCATGCCGCCGTCGCCGTGGCGGGCGTCGAGGTAGCGCCGGAACAGGGCATACTGCTCGGAGGCCGGGCGGTTGGGCTCCGGAGCGCCCACGAGGTCGGCGTTGCGCTGGAGGATGCGGCGCTGGCTGGCCGAGGGCCGGAAATCGGACACCACCACCCGCACCGAGATGCAGGCCCGGCAGGATTCGCAGGCCGGCCGGTAGGCGATGGTCTGCGAGCGGCGGAAGCCGCCCTGCGTCAGGATCTCGTTGAGGTCGCGGGCGCGGCGCCCGACCAGGTGTGTGAAGACCTTCCGCTCCTCCTGCCCCGGCAGGTAGGGGCACGGGGAGGGCGCCGTGAGGTAGAATTGCGGGGTGTCCCGGGAATGGCTCGTCACGCTTGTCTGTCGCTCGCCGCGCGCCGGGTGCGCACAGCGCACCCCTAGACTTGAGTGTATCCGCAACGCGGGCGGGCTCAACACCCTCCCGGGGTTCCGCGACAATTTCGTGCGAAACCGTGCGTCTGAATCTTGGCGCCTCGAACGTGGCGCCGGAAACTTCCCTCGTCTTGTTCAGCCGCGAACGGCCGCGTCGACGGTGACTCCCGGCGAAGGCGACCGCGTCAGCCGGCCCGCACCACCGCGAGGCCGAGGAGCAGGTCGTGGCCGAGGCGACGGTCGGCCCGCACCAGGCCGATGCCGACATCGAGCATCCAGAGCAGGAAGGCCGAGGCCACGGCGACGTAGAACAGCAGCGCGTGGATCGCGGCGGTGAGGTAGTCGACGCGGGCGCCGCTCTCCGGCGCGACCACGCGCAGGCCCATCATCCGCATGCCCCAGGTGCTCTGGCCCCGGCCGCCGACCGTGATCGCGCTGTAGAGGATGCCGCTGGCCGGCAGGATCGCGAACAGGGTCCAGCCCAGCCCGAAGGTGATGGCGCCGATCACCGTGATCACCAGGGTGAGCAGGGCGGTGAACCCGAAGATGAACAGGATGTCGAGGAGGTAGGCCATGAAGCGCGCGCCCAGGCTGCCCCGGACATGGGGCACCGGGAACTGGGGGGCGTAGCCGGTCTGGAAGCGATCGGCGTAGGGGCTTTGCGTCTCGCGCATGGGGCGCTCCTGGATCGCGCTCGCGGACGGAGCGGCGACGTTCTGAGCGGAGAGATGGGCGTGCGCCCGACGAGACTCAAGCCGGCACCGCGAGATCGACGCGTCCGCCCGGCTCAGTGCGTCAGGCGGTCGGCCGGCACCGGCTGGACGCCCGGATCCGCGGCGGCGGCCTCCGGGGTCTCGAGGTAGTAGTGGCGCAGCAGGAACAGGCGCGCCCCGTTGACCGGCCCGCCCTCGGTGGCGAGGCCGAGGAGTTCCGCGCCGGGACCGAAGCTGCAGGTGACCCAGCGCTGGCGCGCAGCCTGGCCGGGCCGCCCCGCCACCGCGTAGTCGACGCGGAGTTCGTCCGGCGTCGCGCCCGCGCCGATGCGCAGGAGCTTCACCGCGGTCTCGGGCGGTGCGAGCGCGGGCACGACCCGTCGGCAGATCAGGGCGCGCTGCCGATCGACCGAGCTCTCGCAGCCGCCGAGGGTGAAGAGGCCGAGGAGGGCGACCCCGCCGGCGAGCGCCGCGCGGAGGCCGCGCGCGGTGGACCTGAGGCTCACGCGCCGGCGCGCAGCCGCTCGGCGACCCGCAGCGCGTAGTAGGTGAGCACGCCGTCGGCGCCCGCGCGCTTGAAGGCCAGCAGGCTCTCGACCATGGCCCGCTCGCCGTCGAGCCAGCCGTTGCGGGCAGCGGCCTCGATCATCGCGTACTCGCCCGAGACCTGGTAGGCGAAGGTCGGCACGGCGAACTCGTCCTTCACCCGGCGGATGATGTCGAGGTAGGGCAGGCCGGGCTTCACCATGACCGAATCCGCGCCCTCCGCGAGGTCCAGGGCGACCTCCCGGATGGCCTCGTCGGAATTGCCCGGGTCCATCTGGTAGGTGCGCTTGTCGCCGACCAGGGCCGCCTGGGTCCCGATGGCATCCCGGAACGGGCCGTAGAAGGCACTCGCGTACTTGGCCGCGTAGGCCATGATCTGCACGTCGCGGAAGCCCGCCCGGTCGAGGCCGGCCCGGATCGCGCCGACGCGCCCGTCCATCATGTCGGAGGGCGCGATGATGTCGGTGCCGGCCTCCGCCTGGATCAGGCTCTGCTCGACCAGGAGGGCCACGGTCTCGTCGTTGAGGATCGCGCCGTCCTCCAGCAGGCCGTCATGGCCGTGGCTGGTATAGGGATCGAGAGCGACGTCGGTCATGATGCCGAGCTCGGGCACCGCCGTCTTCACCGCCCGGACCGCCCGGCAGACGAGGTTGTCCGGATTGAGCGATTCCGAGCCGGTGGGATCGCGCAGGCTTGGCTCGGTGTAGGGGAAGAACGAGATTGCCGGGATGCCCGCGCGGGCAGCCTTCTCGGCGTCCCGGACGATCTCGTCAACGCTGAGGCGCTCGACACCGGGCATCGAGGCGATGGGCTCGCGCCGGCCCGACCCCTCGATCACGAAGAGCGGCCAGATCAGGTCGTCGACCGTGAGGGTATTCTCGCGCACGAGGCGGCGCGACCACTCGGCCTTGCGGTTGCGGCGCGGGCGCTGCGTGATGCCGAGGGCCACGGGGCGAGCGGCTTCCTGGGCCGTCTCGACCGCCAGGGGACGCGGGGTCGCGGGTTCGTTGGTCATCGTGGGCGCACTCGATCGTTTTCGGCCCGGGCCGTGGCCGGGAGAGACCCTAGCGGGGAGAGCCCCTGGCCGGGAGGGGCCCTGGCCGGGGCGGGCGAGCACGGGCCTAACACATCCGGAAAAGCCTCCGAAACCCGTGATGCCGACGCAGGGATGGCGGGTCGACCTGCACCGTCAGCCTGCACCGTAGACCTTCCCCTTAGACCTGCACCGTAGACCCGCGCCGTGCGCACAGACGAAGCGCCTCCGGCGACGCCCCTCCGATTGACGCCCAACGCCAAAACCTCGTCTAAGCAGGCGGTCCAGGCTGGAGACCCCGGCCGGAGGCGGGAGAACCCATGGCAGATTCGGGCGAAGCGGAGATCCTGTTCGAGCGGCGCGGGGCGTTGGGCCTCGTGACGTTGAACCGGCCGCGCGCCCTGAACGCCCTGTCCCTGGCGATGCTCGGGGCGATGCAGGCCCAGCTCGACGCCTGGGCCGGTGACGTCGCGGTGACGCGGGTGGTGCTGCGCGGCCGGGGCGGACGAGCCTTCTGCGCCGGCGGCGACATCCGCCAGCTCTACGCCCTCGCCAAGGCCGGCGCACATGCCGCCGTCGATGCCTTCTGGCGCGCCGAGTACGGCCTCGACGCCACGGTGCAGCGGTACCCGAAGCCCGTGGTCAGCCTGATCGAGGGCCTGGTCATGGGTGGCGGCAACGGCATCTCGGTCCATGGCAGCCACCGGGTCTCGTCGGAGCACTACAGCTTCGCCATGCCGGAAGTCGGGATCGGCCTGTTTCCCGATGTCGGCATGACCTACGTGCTACCGCGCCTGCCCGGATGCACGGGAACCTACCTCGCCCTGACCGGCGCCCGCATCGGACCGGGCGATGCCCACGCGGTGGGTCTGGCCACCCACCACGCCGCGGCGGCGGATTTCGACGAAATCGTCGACGGCCTCGCCTCCGGCGGGCCGATCGAGGCGCTGCTCGCCGACCGAGGCCGACCGGTGCCGGATCCGGAGACTCTGGTCGCGGCCCGGGCCGTGATCGATGCCTGCTTCTCGGCTGCTACGGTCGCGGAGATCCTGGCACGCCTCGATGCGGACGGCTCTCCCTTCGCCACCGAGACGGCCGCCCTGATGCGCACGCGCTCGCCCACCAGCCTGGTTCTGGTGCGCGAGCAGATGCGCCGCGGCGCCGCTTCGAGCTTCCCCGAGGCGATGCTGACGGAATACCGGATGGTCAGCGCCCTGATGCGCGGCCACGACTTCTTCGAGGGCGTGCGCGCGGCCGTGATCGACAAGGACGGCGCGCCGGCCTGGAAGCCCGCCAGCCTGGACGCCGTCGACCCGGCGTCGATCGCCGCGGCCTTCGCGCCCACGGGCCGGCAAGAGCCGACCTTCGGCGGATCGCCCAAGTCAGGATCCATGTCGTGATCCCAGTCATGAGAAGAGGTCCGGCGTGCGCGGATTGACGAAGGTCCCTGGCTCCCGCGAGATCCGCGGACGCAACCAGGACGCCGGTGCCGACCGGATCGAGCGTGCGCCCCAGGTGCCACAGACCGGCTGGGACGTGGTGCTGGTCTGGTTCATGCGCCTCACCGCCCTGTTCTGGCTGGCGAAGGCCGTCGCCACCTGGGCCGGCATCCTCGACATCCTGCCCGGCGGGCGCCCCTTCGAATCGGAGACGCTCGGGCGCCAGAGCGTGATCGTCTACTTCGCGGTGATCGACCCGATGGCGGCGGTCGGTCTCTGGCTCACCAGCGCCTGGGGCGGCGTGGTCTGGCTGCTGGCCGCCACCAGCGCGCTCACCCTCGCGGTCCTGACCCCGCAGCTGCTGCCAATAGCCCCCGTATACCTGGCAATACAGGCTGGAATTATTGCGTTGTATTTTATCTTGTCTTTCCTGGCCGCGCGGGAAATCCGGTAAACGCCGGGTTACGACGTTCGCTTCATCTTGCATTTACCGAGAGAGGTAAATCGCAAATTCATCCTATCGCTTAAACCGTCTTTCATCTGGGACTTCTAGGTTGGCTTCATAAGCGGTGGCGAAGAACACCGGCCCTGAAACACAGAAACCTGAAGAGGCCCATGATGAAGTCCCAGGCTGCAAAGGTTAGCAAGACCGAAACCGCTCCCGAGGCCGCTCCGGCACATGGCTCGTATCTTGAGGCCCTGCACCTCGTCGAGCGCCTGCACCGCCGCCTCCTCGATGTCATCAAGGACGAATTCGAGCGCCGCGACCGCGAGGACGTCAACAGCGTCCAGGCCCTGCTGCTCTACAACATCGGCGACAAGGAGCTCACCGCGAGCGAGCTGCGCACCAAGGGCTACTATCTCGGCTCGAACGTCTCCTACAACGTCAAGAAGCTCGTCGAGGCGGGCTACCTCCACCACGCCCGGTCGAAGACCGACCGCCGCTCGGTCCGCATCAGCCTCACCGACAAGGGCCGTCAGGTCCACGACATCATCCAGAGCCTGTACGACAAGCACGCCCGCACCATCCAGCCGATCGGCGGGATCTCGGACGACGATTTCGGTCGCCTCAACACCGCGCTCAGCCGCCTGGAGCGCTTCTGGACCGACCAGATCCGCTACCGCCTCTAGGACCGGATCGCGCGCGATCGCAGCATCACACAAGCCCGGCTCGCCGGGCTTGTTCGCGTTCCGGATTCCCCATGAGGGCGTCCCGCTCCGTCAGGAGCCCGCGTGCTCGGCCGATTCCTCGCCCGCCGGCTTGCCGTCGTCCCGGGCACGGTGGAGCATGAAGATCGCGAACACCATCGTGAGGATCAGGCCGGCGAGGACGCCGAGCTCGATCATCGAGGCCTGGAACAACGCCTGCTTCTCCGGCGACCAGTCCTTGGCGTGGGTGATCTCCGACGATTGCAGGGTGATGACCAGAACCCGTCGGATCGAGGCGATCAGGCCGACGATGAGGAACGGCTCGCAGGTCAGCTTGCCCGAGCGCATCGACACCCGCACCGTGTGCAGGATCTCGATCAGCATCAGCAGGAACAGCAGCCGGTCCACCACCTCGAGGATCTGGTCGGCCCCGCCCAGGTGGCGCAGGGCTTCCCAGGTCAGCGCGGTGGCGTCGACAAGGGCGACGAGGGCCGTGAGGGCGAGGAGCACGCCGAGGGCCGCGTAGATCGCGTGCTCGGTGTGCAGGAAGACGAAGCTCGCCGCACGCGTGAGCCGGCCCTGATCGTCCCGGTCGTCGGACATGACGCGCTCCCCCCTCTGTCGGGTCGATCAGACAGGATCGACGGGCGGGCGTCCAGCGCGGCCACGCTCCAGGACCGGCCCGGGTGGAGCGCCCGCGACGGCCGGAGCGTTCACGACCGCGTCAGCGCCACAGCATCGACGGTCGCAGCGGCACCGGCCGGGTCACAGCATGTCCTCGACCCGGATCGGCAGCGAGCGAATCCGGCGGCCCGTGGCGTGGAACACCGCGTTGGCGATGGCGGCGTTGACGCCGATGATCCCGAGCTCGCCGAGACCCTTCAGGCCGAGGGGGTTCACGGCGTCGTCCGGGTCCGACACGAGAAGCGCCTCGACCTCCGGCGCATCGGCCGCGGTGGCGACGAGGTACTCGGCCAGGTCCGCGTTCCGGTAGTGGCCGCGGTCGAGGATCGTCTCCTCGAGAAGTGCCGAGCCGAGGCCCCAGATCATCCCGCCGGTGAGCTGGCTCCGGGCGGTCAGCGGATTGAGGACCCGGCCGGCCGCGAAGGCGCCGAGGAGCCGCGGCACCCGGATCTCGCCGGTTTCGTCGTGAACCCGCACCCGCGCGAACTGCGCCCCGAAGGCCCAGGACAGGGCCTTGCTGCCCGCCCCTGTGCCAAGGGCCATCTTGCCCGCCTCGATCACCTCCAGGGCTTCCGGCCCCGACCCCTCGGGGGTGAAAGCCGCCACGGTCTCGATCCCGTTCGGATCGAGGCTGGCGACGAGCATCCGCAGCGGACAGGTCCGCCCGTCCGGCGCGACGAGACCGCCCGCCTGCAGGCGCAGCGTCGCGGGATCCGCCCCGGCCAGGGCACCGGAGTCGATGGCGGCGGAGGCCAAACGCGCCCGAAGGGTCTCGCAGCCCTGGGCCAGGGTGTGGAGCAGGCTGGTCGTGGTGGAGGAGCCGCCCGAGAGCCCCGCTGCCGGCAGCGCCGTATCGCCCAGGCGGACCGTGACGGCCTCGGGCGCGGTGCCGAGCCACTCGGCGGCCCCGAGGGCGAGCAGCGTCGTGATCCCGTTGCCGATCTCGTGGTGGGCGGTGGCGACGGTGACGCGGCCATCGGCCGTGAGGTGGATCCGCAGGGTGGCGGGGGAGATCTTCACCGGCCGGGCCGAGGCGGCGCAGCCGAATCCGATCCGCCACGGGCCGTCGCGCATCCGCCCCGGTTCCGGATCGCGGGTCGCCCAGCCGAAGGCTTCCGCCCCGGCGTCGAAGCAGGCCATCAGCGGACGCGAGGAGAACGGCTTGCCGGAGATCGGATCGGTGGCCGTGTCGTTGCGCCGGCGCAGGGCGATGGGATCGATCCCGAGGGCGACCGCCATCTCGTCGACGGCGCTCTCCAGGGCGAAGAGGTAGGGCACCTCGGGCGGCGCCCGCATCGGCCCCGGGGTGTTGCGGTCGACCCGCACGGCACGCTCGTCGGTCCGGACGGCCGGGCAGGCATAGAGGCTCGCGGTGACGTCGGTGCCCTCCATGGCGAAGGGATCGAAGCGCGAAGCGATGACCGCGGCCTCGTGCACCAGGGCGGTGAAGCGCCCGTCCGCGCGCGCGCCGAGGCGGATGTCGTGCCGGGTCTCGGGCCGATAATTGGCGATGGTGAAACCGTCCCGCCGGCTCGCGACCAGGGAGACCGGCCGACCGAGGGCGCGGGCCGCCAGGGCGACCGGCGCCGTGTACTGCGCCAGGGCGAGCTTCGCGCCGAAATGGCCGCCGATCAGGCCCGAGACCACCCGGATGTCGGCCGGGTCGAGGCCGAGCTGCGCGGCGAGGCCGTGCCGGACCGCGCCGATGTAGCGCGACGGCTCGTGGACGGTGAGGCGCGGGCCGTCCCAGGCGCAGGTGGTCGTGAACAGTTCGATCGGGTTGTGGTGCTGGATCGGCGTGGCGTAGCGCGCGGCCACGGTGACGTCCGCCCGCGCCAGGGCCGCGTCGGCGTCGCCGATCCGAGGGTCGTGGTGCTCCGGCTTCAGGTCGGCCAGGCGCACGACCTCCGCCCGCGGCGCGTCGAATCCGTCGGCGAAGGCCTCGGCCGCGTAGTGAACCCGGGTGCAGGCCGCCGCGGCGCTCGCCGCCTCGACGGTCTCCGCCACCACCAGGGCGACGATCTGACCGGCATACGCCACCGTGTCCGAGCCCAGGGGCAGGTGACTGCTATTGGCGTAGCCCCCGGCCATGAGGTGCTTCACCGGCCGGATCGCGCCGGCGAAATCCCGATGGGTGAAGATGCGCAGGCAGCCTGGGACCGCCTGCGCCGCCGCGAGGTCGAAGCCGGTGATCCGTCCGCGCGGAATGGGGCTGGTGACCAGAGCGGCGTGGGCGAGGCCCGGCAGGCGGGTATCCGAAGCGTAGACGGCCGTGCCCGTGACCTTGGCGCCACCCTCGACACGCGGATGCGGATGCCCGAGCCAGATCGGGCGATCGGGCAGGTCGGTCGGTCTCGCCATCGGGCTCTCCTCGCCTCACGGCAGGAGTAACCGTAGTGCCGGGCCGGGCGATCCGGGCGCGACCGCGAGTCGCTCAAGCGCCCGCGGTGCGGTGCGACGGCCGGCCGTCAGGCCAGGAAGGGACGCAGGTGGTTCAGCACCAGCTCGGGGGCTTCCTCCTGCAGCAGATGCCCGCAGGGGAGGGCGTGCCCCTCCACCCGGTCGGCCTTCTCGCGCCAGGTGGCGGCGACGTCGTAGAGTTCGCCAACCGTGCCCCCCGCACCCCAGAGGGCGAGGAGCGGCGCCGTGACCCGGCGTCCGGCCGCGTCGTCCGCGGCATCGTGGTCGAGGTCGATGCCGGCCGCGGCGCGGTAATCCTCGCAGATCGCATGGATGCTGCCGGGCGCCTGGTAGCAGCGCAGGTATTCCCGGATCATCGCCTCGCTCGGAATCCCGGGCGTCCGGCTCTGGCCGGCGAGGTGGTGACGCAGATAGGCCTCCGGATCGGCGCCGATCATGCGTTCCGGCAGGGGAGCGGGCTGGATCAGGAAGAACCACCAGAAGTAGCGGGTCGCGAAGGCGCGGTCGGTCCGGGCGTACATCGTCTGCGTCGGTGCGATGTCGAGGACGGCAAGGCGGTCCACCGCGGCGGGGTGGTCGAGGGCCAGGCGATGCGCGACCCGGCCGCCGCGGTCATGTCCGACGACCGCGAAGCGCGCGTAGCCGCAGGCCCGCATCAGCGCGATCGCATCAGCCGCCATGGCCCGCTTGGCGTAGGGGGCATGATCGGCCGCCGAGTCCGGGCGCTCGGAATCGCCGTAGCCCCGCAGGTCGGGGGCCACGACGGGATGGCCCAAGTCACGCAGCCGGGGCGCGACCGCGTGCCAGGTGGCGTGGGTCTGGGGATGACCGTGCAGCAGCAGGACCGGGAGACGGTGCCCGCCCGGCGACAGGGCGACCCGAAGGCGCAGGTCGGGCAGCGTCGCGTCGGCGAGGTCGAAGCCCGGCAGGAACGGACATGGCCCACGGCTGAGGAGGTCGATCGGCGGCATGGTGTCCCCGGAAACGTCGCTGAGAAGGTGGGCCCGCCCCGGCACGGAACCGGTTCCGAAGCGCCGGCGGGTGTCCGGCACCGCGCGCGACGCCGCGGTGCCAGGCAGCGGGACGCCCCGTGGCGCGGATGCCGCGGGCTGCGTGCGCCGACGAGTCTGCCGCGCTCTGGCCCGGCCGGCAATTGGGCGCGGCCAGGTCGGCGCGATCGCGCGCCTCAGCCCTTCCAGTTCTTCAGGGCCCCGAACGGGCTCAGTGCCGGATCGGCCGCCGGCGGGTTCAGCACGGGCTCGACCTGCGCGATGGCGTCCGCCAGGGAGAAGGCCGAGCCGCTGGTCAGCTTGCCGCCCGCGGCATCCTTGTGCCCGCCGCCGCGGAAGCGCCGCGCGCCGTCGAGGGCGGTCTCGTTGTTGGAGCGGAAGGACATCGTGCCGGCCCGCTGCACGTTGAGGACGCGCTTGGCCCGGCCGCTCTCCATGATAAGGTCCGAGACTCGCTGGAAGGTGCCGGAATCGAGCCCAAAGGACATCAGCGTGCCGTCCGAGAGGGGATGGAACAGGTCCGAGCGGGCGAGCACCCGGGCGATGCGCATGCGTGTGGTGAGGGTGCGGTCGTCCTCGGCATCCTCGGCGAGGTAGCCGTCGAGGATCGTTTTGCGCAGGGCCGGCACCTGGCCCTCGATCACGGCCGGGGAGGCGCCGTCGCCGAGGAGGCGGGCCGCGCCGAGGAGGAGGTCGCCGACGAACCGGTCGTGCCAGGGATGGCCGATCGGCACGAGGTTCGAGACGTTGTCCCAGAACATCTCGTCGAGGCTCAGACCACTGCGGAAGGCCGGCCGGTCCTTGCGCCACAGATCCACGGCATCGACCGCCGTCACCAGGGCGCCGAGGATCGGATCCTCGCCGCTCTCGCGGGTCGCGTAGAGGGCCCGGTGCTCGTAGGCCATCCGGGTGGCGCAGCAGGCCTCGTCGATGAGCACGACGAGGTTCGGATCTTCCAGGTCGAAGCGCTGCAGGCTCGGCGTTGCGGGATCGGCCAGCGGTGCGAGGCCCTGCTCGCGCAGCTGGTCGACCGAGGAGGCGTGGTGGTCGAGGACGACGAGCCGGTGGCGTGCCTCGGGCTCGCGGCGGCGGTTCAGGGCGGCGAAGTTGCGCAGGAAGGTGACGGCCACCGCCTCCAGGCCGAGATCGGTCATCACGATCATTTCCGGGGCGGACGCCTTGCCGAGGCGCTTCAGCTCGGTCTCGACCACCGGCCCGACATCGGAATAGCGCGGCACGTGCACGATGCGGGCGACCTCGGCGAACTGGCCGACCACCGTGGAGGCGCCGTAGCCGTCGAGGTCGTGGTGGGTGATCTGGGTGATGTTCAAGAACCTGTCCTCGGGCGAATCGCGAAGCATGGGCTTCGTGTGTCCTGGGCGCCCTTATGCGGCACGCCCCGGTTCGCGGCGAGCCCCCCGCGCGGTGAGACGCCCCTGCTTGCGTCCCCGCTTGGCTGCGTCGGTTTCGCGGGGGATCGGGACCCGGCAGGGGTTGATTCCCGGGCCGGGACCGGGATGCTGCGAACAGACCACGAACAAGAGCGATAGAACGATCGGAGGAGCGTCCGCGATGGACCCGGACGGCGCGGGCGCGATCCGCAAGATCATCCATATCGACATGGACGCGTTCTACGCCTCGGTGGAGCAGCGCGACGACCCGGCGTTGCGGGGCCGGCCGGTGGCGGTGGGCGGATCGCGCGAGCGCGGCGTGGTGGCGGCGGCGAGCTACGAGGCGCGGGCCTTCGGCGTACGCTCGGCCATGCCCTCGGTCACCGCGCGCCGGCTCTGCCCCGACCTCGTCTTCGTCAAGCCGCGCTTCGAGGTCTACCGCTCGATATCCGAGCAGATCCGGGCGGTCTTCGCCGAGCACACCGACCTGATCGAGCCCGTGGCCCTCGACGAGGCCTATCTCGACGTCACGGAGAACCGTCAGGGACTGCCGACCGCCACGGCGGTGGCCCGCGCGATCCGGGCCACGATCCGCGCGCAGACCGGTCTCGTGGCCTCGGCCGGCGTCTCGTACAACAAGTTCCTGGCCAAGGTCGCCTCCGACTTCCGCAAGCCCGACGCCCTCTTCGTGATCACCCCCGCCATGGGGCCGGCCTTCGTCGAGGCATTGCCGATCGGGCGTTTCCACGGCATCGGCCCGGTCACCGAGGGGCGGATGAAGGCCCTCGGCATCCTGACCGGGCGCGACCTGCGCGCCCTCAGCCTCGAGGCCCTGACGAAGCGGTTCGGCGCCTCGGCGCCCTACTATTACGGGGTGTCGCGGGGCATCGACCCGCGTCCGGTCCGGGTCAACCGGATCCGGAAATCCATCGGCGCCGAGAACACCTTCTCGGACGATTCGTCGGAGTTCGCGGTGCTTGCGGAACGGCTGGCCCCGATCCTCGACAAGGTCTGGGGTGCCGCCACCGCCAAGGAGGTCCGGGCCCGCACGGTGACGCTGAAGGTCAAGTTCGCGGATTTCGAGCAGATCACCCGGGCCCGCTCGGTGCCCGGCTTCGTCCCGGATCGCGCCGCCCTGGAAGAGACGGTTCTGCTCCTCCTGCGCGACCTGTTCCCGCTCCGGCGCAGCGTGCGCCTCCTCGGGGTCTCTCTCTCCGCCCTGGAACACGGCCCCGCCCCGGAACCGCGCCAGCTCGGCCTCGGATTGTAGAGGCGCGCCCGGTTCCCCGGCGTCAGGGACACGCCGCCGCGCCGGCGACGCGCCGGCCGCGCCGCAGAACGAGGAGGAAAGCGAGGCCGACCGCCGCCATTGCTGACCCCGCCACCGAGACCGCCGGGTAGCCTCCGCCGAGGTCGATCACGAGGCCGCCGAGGGCCGCACCGATGGCGTTGCCGAGGTTGAACGCACCGATATTCAGGGCCGAGGCCAGGTTGGGCGCCTCGCTGGCCTCCGCCATCACCCGCATCTGTAGGGGCGGCACCAGGGCGAAGCTCGCGACGCCCCAGAGCAGGATGAGCGGGGCGGCGACCCAGCGCGAGTCCATCCCGACGGCGAACACCCCGAGCAGCAGGACCAGGGCTACCAGGGAGGCGATGATGGTTCCGTCCACCGTGCGGTCGGCGAGGCGTCCGCCGGCCCAGTTTCCGAGGGTCAGGCCGACGCCGTAGACCACCAGCATGGCCGTGACGAAGGAGGCGTCCGCCCCCGTCTCGATGCGCAGGATCGGGACGATGTAGGTGAAGACTGTGAACATGGCGCTCGACCCGAGGACCGTGAGTGCGAGGGCGCCGAGAACGGCCGGCCGCGCCACGACGCGCAGCTCCGCGCGGATGTCGGGGGCGCCCTCCACGGGCAGGGGCGGCAAGGCCAGCCGCAGCGAGAGCATCGCCACGGCGCCGATGCCGGCGATGCCCCAGAAGGCCGCGCGCCAGCCCAGCGCCTCCCCGACCCAGGCGGCGAGGGGCACGCCGCCGATCGTCGCGATGGTCAGGCCGGAGAACATCGCGGCCACGGCGGCCGCACGCCGCTCAGGCCGTACGAGGCTGGCGGCCACCACCGATCCAATCCCGAAGAAGGCGCCGTGGTTGAAGGCCGTGACGATCCGTGCCGCGAGCAGCATCGCGTAACCGTCGGCGAGGGCCGAAATCACGCTGCCTACCGTGAAGATGCCCATCAGGCCCACGAGAAGCGCCCGGCGCGGCACCCGCGCGAAGGCGAGGGTCATCAGCGGGGCGCCGATCAGGACGCCGAGCGCATAGGCGCTGACCAGCAGGCCAGCGGCCGGGATCGAGACGCCGAGATCGTTCGCGATCAGCGGCAGCATGCCCATCGGCGAGAATTCGGTGACGCCGATCCCGAAGGCGCCGATGCTCAGCGCCAGCAGCGCAGGATGGATTGTCATGGGGGTTGCCTCTCGGTCATTAATCCCGACAGGCACATGATGCAGCGCGACACCGGGCGGTAGCCCCATCTCCGGACCGACATCTGTGCGTCAGGAGCACGAATGCCGCGGGACCGAATCGACCGGACGGGGGAGATGGCGGCCTTCCTCGCCATTGCGCGAGACGGCAGCCTGTCCGCGGCGGCCCGCGGGCTCGGGCTGACTGCCTCCGCCGTCAGCCGCATCGTCGCTCGCCTGGAGGCACGCCTCGGCGTGCAGCTGATCGTGCGAACCACCCGGACGCTGCGCCTTACCGCCGAGGGCGAGAGCTATGCCCGTGCCGCGCGCCGCATCCTCGCCGATATCGCCGAGAGCGAGAGCGCAATCGCCGATCAGGCCTCCCCCCGCGGTCGGGTCCGGATCAGCACCCCCTCCGCCCATGGGCGTCTGGTGATCGTGCCGTTGCTGGCGGAATTCGTGACGCGCCATCCCGGCATCAGCGTCGACATCGACCTCAGCGACCAGGTCGCCGACATCCTCGGCGGACGCGCCGATGTGGCGATCCGCTTCGGGACTTTACCGGACAGCCCGCTCACCGCGCGCCGCCTCGGCGACACGGGCCGGACGGTCGTGGCCTCGCCCGCCTATCTGGCGCGGGTCGGAACACCGGACATCCCCGCGGACCTCGCCCGACACAACTGCCTCGACTTCAACTTCCGCCGCGCCGAGCCCGGGTGGCCGTTCCGGGAGGAGGGACGCGATTACCTCCTGGCGGTCTCCGGCTCCATGTCCGCCAACAACGGCGAGACGCTGGTCCAACTCGCCCTCGGCGGCATGGGCATCACCCGTGTCGGGCGCTTCCACATCGTCGACGAACTGGCCAGCGGGCGCCTCGTGCCGCTGCTGGAGCGCTACAATCCGCAGGACCGCGAGGCCATCCATGCGGTCTTCATCGGCGGCCCGTCGATGCCGACGCGCGTCCGGGTGCTGATCGACTTCCTGGCGGAAGCGCTGCGCTCGCCGAGGCAATCACCGCCGCCCGACACTCTCAGCCCAAACGAAAGGGGCGCCACCCTTTCGGATAGCGCCCCCTCGGATCAGCCGGTCCCGCGGGCGGGACCCGCGATCTCCCTTAGTTGAAGGGATCGATCTCGGCGGACTCGTAGCTCGTCACTTCCATGCCGACGCAGATTTCCTGGACGATGGGGGCAGACCACTTCATGACGTCTCTCCTGGTTGGTTTGGGATTGTGAAAGCCGAACCCGAATGGGTTCGATCCGCCTTCCGACTAAACGCGTGCCTCGATGGGCAGCGGCTTAGTTGAAGGGATCGATCTCGGCGGACTCGTAGCTGGTGACTTCCATGCCGACGCAGATTTCCTGGACGACGGGGGCGGACCACTTCATGGGAAACTCCTTCGTGTTCGACACCCTGGATATGCCGTTGTGTTGGGCACAATACAAGCGGGCGCTACACTTATATTTCTCATAGGATCTGGGAGAAATTTCCGGTCACGCGCCTGAGGGCCCTGTGGATGCCGGGTCGTGCCTGGGAAAGCAGAGATATGATGCCGTAGCCTTTCGCGTGCGCGGCGGACCGCGATGGCTCGCGACCGGGCGGGGCGGCAGCGGCGCCACGCCCGCGGGGGAAAGATCCGGCCGATGCCGGTTTCGGCTTGACGCCCCGGGGAGGGGAGGCGCACTGACGCGCCGCCGAACGGGCCTGCGCGGGAGTCCCGACTCACCACGTGGTGCGCGCTTCGGCTCCCTCTCGACGATACCGATGCCCAGCGACAATCCAGACCGATCGCCCGCGCCGTGCGCGGCCGCCTCCGCTTTCCTCGCCTGACGCCCCGCTGACCGGGCTCGGGCGGCTCGGCGCGGGACGGCCCGTCACGGCCGGATCGCGCGCCCTGCGAGGTGAGCCCATGAACGAGATCGCTTCCTTCCCGACCGGCATCGATCCGGCGGTGCTCGCCGCCCGCCTGTCGGACGAGCGCGCGCCCGACATCGTCGAGGCGCTCAACGACGAGGCCCCGGAGGTCGCCGCCGCAATCCTGCTCGGCCTGCCCGTGGAGCGGGCGATCGAGGTGCTCGACCAGCCCGAACTCGACTGCGCCGCCGACATCATCGAGATGCTGCCGCGCGATCGGGTCGCCTCCTACCTGTCCGGCATGTCCGCCGACCGCATCACCGACCTCTTCCGGGAGATCGAGGAGCCGGGCCGCTCGGATCTGCGCGCCCGTCTCGACGCGGAGACCCGGGGCGCCGTCGACCGGCTCAGCACCTACGGCGAGGAGACCGTCGGCTCGCTGATGACGACGGAGTTCGTCGCCGTGCCGGGCAACTGGACGGTGCAGCAGACCCTCGATCACGTCCGCCAGGTCGAGAAGACCCGCGAGACCATCTATGCGATCTTCGTCCTCGACCCGCGCACCCGGGCCCTGACCAAGGCGGTGCCCCTGCGCCGGCTGATCTCGGGCAATCCGGGCGACAACGTGCTCTCGGTGGCGCCGAACCGCCGGCCGCTGGCGGTCTCGCCCACGGCCAGCCGCGAGGAAGCCGCCCGCCTGATCTCGCGCTACGACCTCCTGGCACTCCCCGTCATCGACGCGGTCGGCCACGTGATCGGCATCGTCACGGTCGACGACATGATCGACGCGATGGTGGAGAAGCAGACCCAGGACGTGCAACGCTTCGGCGGCATGGAGGCCCTGCCCGAGCCCTACATGGACATCGGCTTCGGCACCATGATCCGGAAGCGGGCCGGCTGGCTCTGCGCCCTGTTCCTCGGCGAGATGATGACGGCCACCGCCATGCAGGGCTTCGAGGGCGAGCTCGAGAAGGCCATCGTGCTGACCCTGTTCATCCCGCTGATCATGAGCTCGGGCGGCAATTCCGGCAGCCAGGCCACCTCGCTGCTCATCCGCGCCCTGGCCCTGCACGAGGTGCGCCTGCGCGACTGGTGGCGGGTAGCCCTGCGCGAGTTGCCCACAGGGCTCGTCCTCGGCATGATTCTCGGGGTGATCGGCATCGTCCGCATCGTGGTCTGGCAGAAGACCGGCCTGTACGATTACGGCGAGCACTGGATGCTGGTGGCGGCCACCGTGGGAGCGGCCCTCGTCGGTATCGTCACCTTCGGCTCGCTCACGGGATCGATGCTGCCCTTCCTGCTGCAGCGCCTCGGCTTCGACCCCGCCACGGCCTCGGCCCCATTCGTCGCCACCCTCGTCGACGTCACGGGCCTCGTGATCTACTTCTCGGTGGCGATGCTGATCCTGCGCGGAACGCTGCTGTAGGCGGCCTCAGGCCCGGGGCCGGAGGCTCAGGTCGCTGAGCACGGAGGTGGCGAGGCGGTCCGGCCCGATCTCGTTGGCGGAGTAGCCGACGAGGGCGGCGAGGCTTTCGCGGGCCCGCCAGACCCGGCTCTTCACCGTGCCGATCTTGCAGCCCATCACCGTGGCGGCCTCGTCGTAGGTCATGTTGTCGATGGCCACCAGGGTCAGGGCCTGGCGCAGGGTCGTGGAGAGCCGCCCGATGGCGGCGTTGACGTCCTCCAGGTCGAGGACGGCGCCCTGGGCCGGCAGGGTCACCAGCTGGGCCGCATAGCTGCCGTCGCTGTCCTCGACCTCGTGCACGCGCTTGCGCTGGCCGGAATAGAACGTGTTGCGCATGATGATGGTCAGCCAGCCGCACACGTTGGTGCCGGGCGTGAAGCTCTCGCGGTACATCCAGGCCCGCAGCATCGTGTCCTGAACCAGATCGTCGGCCCGGGCGGCGTCGCGGGTCAGGGAGAGGGCGTACTTGCGCAGGCCCGCCGCATGGTCCTGGAGCCCTTGCCGGACCTCCGCCGTGAGGGTCTCGCCGCGGGCAGCCAGCACCGCCTCGAGGCGTGCGAGCAGGACAGCGAAGCGGTCGGGCTGGTCATCATCGAGGGAGGCGTAGGTCTCGCGCAGGTGCTGCCCGAGGGTCCGACGGATCGACGCCGTCAGGGGCGGGGCGTTCTCGGGAACGAGGCGGGTCGGTGCATCGGATCCAGATTGCGATGTCATCCAGTATCTTCTCATTCGGCCGGGAGAGGCATGGGCCCCATCCCCGTGGGTCCGAGAGAGTGTGCAAAACGAGGAACTCACTCGCATCAACACAGGTTAATGGGAAGACATTCAAAGGTTTCTGCACGAAATCGTACGCTCAAGCTTAGATTCAGCCTTAAAACCACAAAGTTTTTCTGTCGAGATACATTATAGAAATACGCAAAGAGCCCGCCACGGCTATTGCCGGGCGAGCCGAGTCCAGGGAGGAACGCATGATGCGTACACCTTCAACCCGGCAGGCGAGAGAGTGTTCACTGGCGCGTGAGCGCGAGATGGCGACGTCACAGCGCCATCGACCGTGGCCCGACGCGGCACGGCCGTCCGGGCGATGTCGTCGCAGCGAGGGTCGGCTGGGATCGAGCCCTGGGGTCAGGCGCCTTCGATCAGGCGGAGATACTCGGCCTCGGGCACGCCGTAGCTGTCCCCTGCGACGCCCAGAAGACCGGTGCGGTCGAGAACCCCGATCCGCCCGCGACGCGCCTTGATCAGGCGGTTGCCCTCCAGGAGCTGCAGGGCGAGGGTCACGGTGGTGCGCTGAACGCCCAGCATGAATGACAGGAAGTCATGCGTGACCGTCAGTTCGTCGCCGATGACCCGGTCGTGGCACATGAGCAGCCAGCGCGCGAGCCGGACCTCGATGTTGTAGCTCGCATTGGCGAAGGCGGTCTGCGCCGTCTGAACCAGTAGGGTCTGGACGAACCGCAGCAGCAGGTTGCGCAGCGCGAGGCTCTCCTCGGTGGCAGCCAGCAGCGCAGCGGCGTCGATGGCCAGCATCTCGCCGGCATTCTGGACGAAGTGGTCGTAGGGCGTGCGGTCACTCCCCAGGAGCACCGGAGCGGCCCCCACGACCCCTTCGGGCCCAATGATACCGACCTCGACCTTGCTCGTTCCGGACGTCGTGATCGACGCGTAGCCGGCCTCCTGGAAGTAGAGATCCTGGATCGGGCGATGTGGATAGATCAGACCCTGACGCAACTCCGTCGGCATCGAGCGCAGATGCGGTTGAAGCAAAAGGTAATCGCTTGGCGAGAGCCGTCTGAGCAAGCGGTTACGAACGGCAGATTGCTCTAGCAGCGACACGGCCCTGTCCCTTGGGGCAAGAGCACAAATAGTCTCTCACGGACCCATACTCAGGAATATATACAAGCGATTTCTCGACTATCTGTACGATGCGAGACAAAGGCAAGCCCAACAGGAGATCTGTCGGGTAGTCGACATTCCCCGAATGTCGGCCACCACACCAAGAGCGCAGAGCCCTGTCCGAGCTGGCTTTTTAGGATTTATTAACGCTGCGGATCGGGGAATATCGCGACCGGCCGCGTGTCTTGCGGTGGCGGTACGCGAGTCGACGGCTCGCCATCGATGCCCCTGCGGTCGCATCTCGGCAGGACCACGCGCAGGCGGAGCAGCCCGGAATCGGTTGGAGGAGGGGCAGGACGCCGTGACGGGTTGGGTGAACGAAGGACCTCAGGATCGGGCGCGTCGACGAGCGCCGGAGCATCGGCAATGAGTGCGTCGGGCGCGGGTCCGGAGCTGCCCCGCCGCTTAGCCTTGCGCGATGACGACGCTGTGACGGCCCCTCTGATCCGGAAGCTGGAGCGCTTCGGGGCCGTGTCGGCCGAGGATCGGGAGATCCTGACGCGCCTCTGCGTCCCCGTCGATCCCGTCGGACCGCGCACGGAGATCGCGCGCGAGGGCGAGCGTCCCGACAGCGTCTTCGTCCTCGTCGAAGGCATGGCCTGCCGCTACAAGCTGCGCGCCGATGGAACCCGACAGATCCTCGCCTATCTCGTACCGGGCGATTTCTGCGACCTCGATATCGGCCTGCTCGACCGCCGGGACCATGCGATCGCCAGCCTTTCGGCCTGCCGCATCGCGCGCATGGATCCTGTGCCCCTCGGGGACCTCGTCAGCCAGCAGCCCCGACTGGTCACGACCCTGCGGCGGGCGAACCTGGTGGACGATGCGACGCTGCGCGAGTGGCTCGTAAACCTCGGCTCCCGCTCCGCGATCGAGCGGATCGCTCACCTGTTCCTGGAGTTGCTGATGCGCCTGCGCGCCGTCGGACTGGCCCGGGGCGACGGCTACGACCTTCCGGTGTCACAGCTCGACCTGGCCGATACGACCGGCCTCTCGACCGTCCACGTCAACCGCACGCTTCAGGAGCTGAAGCGGCAGGGCCTGATCGAGCTGCGCTCGCGGATTCTGATGATCCGGAACGTCCAGCGTCTGACCAGCCTCGCCGGCTTCGATCCCCGCTACCTGTCGCTGAGTTCCACGGCGCTCCGCTAGGGTCCGGTCCGGCCACGGATCGCGGCCACAATCCTCCCAGCTGCAGCGCCAGGGGGTGTCACCTCGACCCTGCCGCCGAGCGACGCGCCCTCCGAGCTGTTCACCCAGGGCCTACGCCCCCCAAGGATTTCCAGGCTGTGCCGATCGCCGCGCGCCCGCGGCCGCGACCGGTGCAGCCAGTCGGCATCCGAAGCGAGCCGACCTCCCATGGGTAACGACGCTTCACCGCGCAGTCCGAAGAATACGCCAACAAAAAACCCACCTGTCCGGTCGGACGGGTGGGTTCTTTGCTTTTTCCGACCCCTCAGCGGAGGGGCAAAGGCAAGCTCTAGACGATCGGACGGGCCACCGGGTGGGCCGCGCGGATCTCCTCGGGAAGAGCCTGGAAATCGATGTAGCCGGCCTCGCGCGCCATCGCATCGAGGGCGGAGACTTCGTCGAGCGCGCTGCCGGTCCAGAGAACGGCGCCGTTCGACTGCTGACGGACCTCGAAAATGCTCATGGTTCGTTAACCCTCAACCGGGAAAGGTCTATAGTTGCTCTAACGTGACGACCGGCAAAAAGTTGCAACGTCTTGGACCCAGTGGGGGCGATTTAACCGCGACTGCCACGTCGCCGCGGAGATGCGCCATGAAATCGCCGGTCTCGCTCCGCATGGGCACGCTTTCCGTCCTCGTCGAGCGCCCTGTCATGCGACCCCCTCGGCCTGCGCCGTCCGGACAACGGTTCCGTTTCGCCCTCGCGGTGCTGGCCGGCGCCGCCGCGCTCGGCCCAATCGCGCGCGCGGCGGAGCCGGCGGCGGTTCCGGATCCGGCCGCCCTGGCACCGGCCGTGACGGTGGCCTCGGCGGTCGCTCGCCAAGTCGTGGAATTCGCCGTAGTGACCGGCACACTCGTCCCCCGCGACGAGATCCTGGTGGCACCCGAGATCGAGGGCCTGCGCATCACCGAACTTCTCGTGGAGGAGGGCGCCCAGGTCACGCGCGGCCAGCCTCTGGCGCGGCTCTCCCTCGAGATGATCCTGACCCAGGAAGCGGCCAATGCCGCCACCATCGCCAAGGCGCAGGCAGCCATCATCCAGGCCCGAAGTCAGATCGTGCAGGCCGAGGCGGCCCAGGTCGAGGCGAACCTTGCCCTTGAGCGCACCCGCAGCCTGATCCGCACCGGCAACGCCACGGCCGTGATCCTGGAGCAGCGCGTCTCCGCCGCTCAGGGCAACGAGGGCCGGCTCGCGGCCGCCCGCGGCGGATTGCAGCTCGCCGAGGCCGATCTCGCCACCGCGCGGGCTCAGGGCGCGGAAATCGCGTTGCGGCGCGCCCGAACCGAGATCCGTGCTCCCGAAGCCGGGATCGTCAGCCGGCGGACCGCCCGCGTGGGCGCCACCGCGACCGCAATCGGCGAGCCGATGTTCCGCATGATCGCCCGCGGCGAGATCGAACTCGAGGGTGAGGTGCCGGAAGTCTGGATGCCGCGACTGCACGTCGGCGATCCGGCCCGCCTGGACTGGGACGAAGGACGGACCCTGAAGGGACGGGTGCGGCGCATCGATCCGGAGATCGACCGCACGACGCGCCTCGGGCGCATCCGCATCGGCCTCGACCCCGATCCGGGCCTGCGCATCGGCGCCTTCGCCCGCGGCAAGGTCGAAGTCGCACGCCGCACCGGCGTCGCCGTGCCCCTGTCGGCGGTGCTCTACGGCGCCGATGGCGGCGCGAGCGTCTTCATCGTCGCCGGCGACCGCGTCGAGGCTCGCCGGATCGTGCCCGGCCTCGCCGCCGACGGCGTCCTGGAGGTGCGTGCCGGCGTCAAGGCGGACGAGGTGGTGGTGGCCCGTGCCAGCAGCTTCCTGCGCGACGGCGATCGCGTCCGACCCGTGGTTCCGCCCATCAAGGCGGCCGATGCCGCGACGCCTTCGGCGGCCGATGCCGCCCCCCGCTGATCGGACGATCCCATGCGCCTGAACATCTCGGCCTGGGCGATCCGGAAGCCGATCCCCTCCCTCGTCCTCTTCCTGGTGCTGGTGGTCCTCGGACTGGTCAGCTTCCGTGCGCTGCCGATCACGCGTTTTCCGAACATCGACATCCCCATCGTCTCCGTCCAGGTCTTGCAATCCGGGGCCGCGCCCTCGGAGCTGCAGACCCAGGTGACCAAGGTCGTCGAGGATGCGGTGGCGGGGGTGAAGGGCGTCAAGCACGTCATCTCGACGATTTCCGAAGGCGTCTCCAGCACCACGATCGAGTTCCGCCTGGAGGTGAACAGCGACCGGGCGGTCAACGACGTCAAGGATGCCATCTCGAAGGTCCGGGTGAACCTGCCCCGCACCATCGAGGAACCGATCATCAACCGCGTCGAGATCGCGGGCCTGCCGATCATGATTTACGGCGCCTCGGCGCCCGCGATGACGCCGGAGGACCTGTCCTGGCTCATCGACGACGTCATCGCCCGGCAGGTGCAGAGCGTGAAGGGCGTCGGGGGGGTCGAGCGCCTCGGCGGCGTCGCCCGCGAGGTTCGCGTGACCCTGAAGCCCGACCGCCTGCTGGCACTCGGGATCACGGCCGCCGACGTGAACCGGCAGCTGCGCCTGACCGCCGCCGACATGGCGGGCGGACGCGGCGAGCTCGGCGGACAGGAGCAATCCATCCGGACCCTGGCCGGGGCGGCGAGCCTCGACACCCTGGCGGAGACCTCGATCGTCGTGCCGGGCGGGCGCAAGGTCCGCCTCGACGAGCTCGCCACGCTGGTGGACGGCTCGGAGGAGCCGCGCACCTTCGCGCGCTTCAACGGCGAGCCCGTGGTGGCCTTCGCGATCTCGCGCTCCACGGGTGCCAGCGACGCGGAGGTCGCCGTCGGCGTCGCCAAGCGCATCGCGGAACTCGGCGGCCGCCATCCCGGCGTCCGCTTCGACCTCATCGACACCTCCGTCACCAACACGGTGGGCAACTACCACTCGGCGATGCTGAGCCTGGTCGAGGGCGCGACCCTTGCGGTGGTCGTGGTCTTCCTGTTCCTGCGCGACTGGCGTGCGACCCTGATCGCCTCGATCGCCCTGCCGCTCTCGGTGCTGCCGACCTTCTGGGTGATGAGCAGCCTCGGCTTCTCCCTGAACGCCGTCAGCCTGCTGGCGATCACGCTGGTCACCGGCATCCTCGTCGACGATGCCATCGTGGAGATCGAGAACATCGTCCGGCACATGCGCATGGGGAAATCCCCCTACCGCGCCGCCCTGGAGGCCGCCGACGAGATCGGGCTCGCCGTCATCGCCATCACGGCGACGATCATGGCGATCTTCGCCCCCGTCTCCTTCATGAGCGGCATTGCCGGGCAGTACTTCAAGCAGTTCGGTCTCACCATCGCGGCGGCGGTGTTCATGTCGCTCCTGGTGGCGCGCCTGATCACGCCCCTGCTCGCCGCCTATTTCCTGCGCGATCACGGCCCCGATCACACCCGCGAGGGCCCGGTGATGCGGGGCTACACCCGCGTGGTCGCCTGGTCGGTGCGCCACAAGTTCATCACCCTGGTGCTCGGGCTCGTCTGCTTCGCCGGGTCGATCCTGTCCACGGGCCTGCTGCCGGCGGGCTTTCTTCCCGCGGAGGACGCCGCCCGCACGATCTTCGTGGTCGAATTGCCGCCGGGGGCCCGCCTCGCCGATACCACGCAGGTGACGGACGCTCTCGTGGAGCGCATCCGCGCCCTCCCGGAGGTGCGCAGCGTCTTCGTTGACGGCGGCCGCCAGCTGCCCGCGAAGAAGGAGGTCCGGCTCGCGACCTTCACCATCAATCTGACGCCGAAGAACACCCGCCATCGCACCCAGAAGCAGGTGGACATCGCCATCCGGGCACTCTTGCACGACGTGCCCGACATCCGCTTCTGGGCCCTGCGCGAAGGCGGCCAGCGCGACGTCACGCTGATCGTGTCCGGCCCCGACAAGACCGTGGTGGCGGAGACCGCGGCCAAGCTCCAGCGCGAAGCCGCGGGCGTGCCGCACCTCGTCAACGTGCTCTCGACGGCCCCCCTGGACCGCACCGAGATCCGCATCCGCCCGAAGGCCGGGGTCGCGGCCGATCTCGGCGTCACGACCGACCTCATCGCCGAGACCGTCCGGGTCGGCACGATCGGCGACATCGGGGCGAATCTGGCCAAGTTCAACACCATCGATCGACAGGTGCCGATCCGGGTGCAGCTGCCCGAGCGCCTGCGCGGCGACCTCTCGCAGATCGAGACCCTCAAGGTTCCGGTCAAGGGCGGCGCGGCGGTGCCGCTCTCCACGGTGGCCGATCTCACCCTCGGCCGCGGCCCGACCGCCATCGACCGCTACGACCGGGCCATCCGCGTCGCCCTGGAGGCCGACATGGAGGGCTCGGACGCGCTGGGTGCCCTGATCAGCGCCGTCCTCGCCCTGCCCACCGCCAAAGACCTCCCGCCCGGGGTCACGATCCGCCAGACGGGCGACGCCGAGGTGATGGGGGAGGTCTTCGAGGGCTTCGCCCTCGCCATGGGTGCCGGCCTGATGATGGTGTTCGGCGTGCTGGTGCTGCTGTTCGGGAATTTCCTGCAGCCGCTGACCATCCTGTTCTCGCTGCCGCTCTCCATCGGCGGCGCGATTCTCGGCCTCCTGATCTTCAACAAGCCGATCTCGATGCCGGTGGTGATCGGCATCCTGATGCTGATGGGCGTGGTGACCAAGAACGCCATCATGCTGGTGGACTTCGCCGTGGAGGAGATGGCCCGCGGCGTCGACCGCGCCACCGCGATCATCGATGCCGGTCGCAAGCGCGCCCGCCCCATCGTGATGACGACCATCGCCATGGCGGCCGGCATGGTGCCCTCGGCCATGGCGCTCGGCATCGGCGGCGAGTTCCGCGCGCCCATGGCCATCGCGGTGATCGGCGGCCTGATCGTCTCCACCGGCCTGTCGCTGGTCTTCGTGCCGGCGATCTTCGTCCTGGTCGACGACCTGTCGCGCCTCTTCGTGCGGGTCTTCGGTCGCTTCGTCGGACGCGTGGACGAACCGACGGAGGGGGCGTTCGCGCTGCCGCCGACCCATTCAGCCAACGACGCGAAGCCGATCCTGCCCCCGCGCATCGCCGCCGAGTAGTCCGGCGGCAGGGGTGCGAAACGAAAAGGCCCGGACCTTCCGGTCCGGGCCTTTTCGTCAGCGCTCTCGCACTCGCGGGGAAGCTCAGCCCTCGCTGCGGGCGGCCAGGCGGCTCGCGGCGAAGCAGAGCCCGCCGGCGACGATGAAGAGTACCGCGAAGGTCTTGACGGTGGCGTAGAACAGCGTCGGCTCGATGCCCGCATCCGTGTAGAGCACGGCGCAGATGGCGGTGATCGGCAGCAGCAGCAGGATCAGGAGGGGGGTCAGCGGGCTGTTCATGGGCGGGTCTCTCAACCTCTGTCGGACCCGGCTTACCGGTCCCTGTGGCGTTTGCTGCGCCCCTCATAGCATCGCCCCGCACCCGGCGCCAAGCTGGATCGGCTACGCTTTCCTGCGGTCGATGAGCCCGGATCAGGCGGGGATCCGCACCGTGGCGCGCAGGCCCCCGAGCGGGCTGTCGTGCAGGCTGACATCGCCACCATGGGCGCGGGCGATGTCGCGGGCGATGGAGAGCCCCAGGCCGGAGCCGCCCGCATCCTGGCGCGCATCGTCGAGGCGTACGAAGGGCTTGAACACCTCCTCGCGCTGGTCGAGCGGGATGCCCGGGCCGTCGTCGTCGATGGAGACCAGGAAGGCCCTGGCCTCGCGCCGGCCCGTGATCGCGACGGTCTCGCCGTAGCGGGCCGCATTCGCCGCGAGGTTGAAGAGGCAGCGCCGCATGGCGTCGGGCCGCAGGGTCAGCTGCGGACGGTCCTCGAGCTCCACCGCCTCCACGTGGGCCCCGAGGCGCTCGACGTCGGTGCGCAGGTCCTCCAGGAGCGCGCGCATGTCGGTGGGCACCGCCACCTCGCCCGAATCACCGCGGGCGAAGGCGAGGTAGGCCTCCAGCATCCGGCTCATCTCGTCGACGTCGCGTTGCAGGTCCTCGACCTCGGGCGTCTGCTCGACCAGGGCGAGGGAGAGCTTGAATCGCGTGATGATGGTGCGCAGGTCGTGGCTGACCCCGTTGAGCATCGTCGTGCGCTGCTCCATCGCCCGCTCGATGCGCCGCTTCATCTCGATGAAGGCATGGCCGGCCTGGCGCACCTCGCGAGCCCCGCGGGGCCGGAACTCGATCTCCCGGCCCTTGCCGAAGCTCTCGGCCACGGCGGCCAGCCGCAGGATCGGCTTGATCTGGTTGCGCAGGAACAGGATCGCGACGCCGAGGAGCACCAGCGACGAGCCGCTCATCCAGAGCAGGAAGATGTGCGAGTTCGAGGCGTAGGCCATGCTGCGCCGCGCGGTGACGCGCATGACGCCATCGGGAATCGCGACCCGGATCTCGATCAGGCTGGAGCGGCCGACGGTGTCGATCCAGTAGGGCCGGCGGATCTGGCGTCGGATCTCCTCGGACAGGGCCTCGTCCAGGATCGAGAAGAACGGCCGCGGACCGGCCGGGGGGAGCTTAGCCCCCTTCAGGATGTCGACGTCGAGGTTGAGCCGGTCGTTGGCGATCCGGGTCAGGGTCTCGGAATCCTTGTCCTGCGGGTAGCTCTCGTAGATGTCGATCAGCGCGGCGACGTCGGCGGTGACGGCGGAGGACAGGCGGCGCGTCACGAGCTGCCAGTGGCGCTCCATGAAGGTGTAGGCGATCACCGACTGGAGCAGCACCACCGGCGCGATGATGATGATCAGCGATCGCGCATAGAGGCCCTTGGGCAGGACGTCGCCGATGGCGCGGCTGACGATCCGCCACATCCGCCCGGGCCGGGGCAGGGCGGCGAGGCGGGTCGCCGTGCGCTGGAGGAGGCCGGTGGCGGCCATGGGCTCAATCGACCGCGAGGCGGTAACCGACGCCCCGCACCGTCTGCAGGAACAGGGGATTGGCCGGATCGACCTCGGTCTTGCGGCGCAGGCGGTTGATCTGCACGTCGATGCTGCGCTCGGCGGCGAGGCCGCCGCTCCCGGCCAGGGCCTCGCGCTCCACGTTGCCGCCGGCGGCCTGGGCCAGGATGGTGAGGATCTCGCGCTCGCGCTCGGTAATCCGGATCAGCTCGTCCTCGCGGCGCAATTCACCGCGGTCGATCCGGTAGGCGAAGGGGCCGAAGGTCACGGTGTCGTGGCTCTGCGCGCGCCCGCCGGCCTCGTCGCGCCGCTTGATGATGTTCGACAGGCGCAGGATCAGCTCGCGCGGCTCGAAGGGCTTCGGCAGGTAGTCGTCGGCGCCGATCTCCAGGCCCATGACCCGGTCGTTGGGGTTCGAACGGGCGGTCAGCATCAGGATCGGCACGCGCGAGGTCTGGCGGACCTCGCGGGCGTAATCGAAGCCGCTCTCGCCCGGCATCATCACGTCGAGCACGAGGGCATCGAAGACGAAGCACTGCGCCTTGGTACGCGCCTCCGGCACGTTTCCGGCGGCGGTGACGCGAAAGCCCTGCTCGTAGAGGAAGCGGGACAACAGCTCCCGCACCCGCCGATCGTCATCGACCACCAGGATGTGCGGCGCGTGGTCGGGAAGCTCGGCGGTCGGGCGCGTCCCGGGCGTGGCCATCAGGCGGCCTTCCGGGCGCGCCGGGACATCAGGCGCTGCACGGCCGCGCGCGCATCCGGCTCGATCATGCCGAAGAGAAAGCTCTCGGCGGAGAGGGGGGCCTCGCCGCCGCGCTCCGACGCGGCGAGAGCGCGGGCCACCCGCCGGCTCTGGACCCGCATGAGGTCGCCGGCGAGGTCCGCCCCGGCCGCGGTGCAGAACAACAGCCGCTGGCGCCGGTCGCTGGTGCCGGTCTTCTGCGCGATGTAGCCCTGCTCGATCAAATCCTTCAGCACCCGGTTGAGGCTCTGCTTGGTGATGCGCAGGATATCCAGGAGTTCGGCGATCGTGAGACCTGGATAGCGGTCGACGAAGTGCAGCACCCGGTGGTGGGCCCGGCCGAACCCGTACTGGGCCAGGATACGGTCGGGGTCCCCGACGAAATCCCGGTAGGCGAAGAACAGGAGCTCGATGAGGTCGTCGCCGGAGCCGGAGGACGGCCGCGGCGCCTCGGCGTCGGCATCTCGCATCGCGTGGGCAGTCACGTCTCGGGAGACCTCGATTTACGTCAGCGATGTTGACATGTTCCAGCCCCGACGCGACCCGTCAAGCCTGCGCCTTCGCTGACGGGTGACGGCATCGCGTGCCCTGTTTCCCCGCCCGACTCGGGTGATCACCGGGATCGCCTTCGCCTTCGTCTCCAGGCCTCGCCGACCCTTGAGACATTTGACCACGGGACGACCGGCTTTTGCCGGCGCAGGCCCAGGAACCGGCTCCCAGGCCCCGCGTTCACTAGAACATTTCGTGAACCAAAGGATTCCAACATGGCCGGTACCCAGGCGAGCAAGTCCCAGACCTCCAAGTCGGAAACTTCCAAGTCCCAGACCTCCAAGGCGGACGAGAACCCCAAGACCGATCCGAAGGACGTCTCGAACCAGATCAAGGATCCGAGCGAATGGACCACCGGCGGCGAGCCGATGACCGGCGCGCAGGCTTCCTACCTCAAGACCTTGTCCGAAGAGGCGAAGGATCCCGAGGCGTTCGATCCGGAGCTCGATAAGGCCGAGGCATCCCAGCGGATCGACGCCCTGCGCAAGGAATCGGGCAAGGCCTGACCGCCGCGTCGGAAGCCGCCACGATATTCTGGCGGTTTCCAAGATTTGAGACGAAGGGAACCGTCGGGCCGGGGTTTGCTACGTCCAGCCTGACGGTTTCGGCGTGCCTTGGACTTCGACGATCCGTTTAAGTCCTCCGCAAGGAAACTCGCGTAGCGTTCCCGACGATCGACGTCCGCGAGAGATATCCTGGGGCCATGACCGAACTGGATCTCGAACATGCCAGGGTTCGGCGGAAATTTTCGACGCGGCACGATCTTCAGATCCTGACCCGCCGCTTCTGCAAGGATACGTCCGGCTCGACGGCCCTCGAATACGGCTTGATCATGGCCCTGGTCTTCTTGGCGATCGTGACCGCGATGCGGTTCTTCGCCGATCAGACGAATGCCATGTACAATTACATCGGTGCCGCCCTGACCCGGTCATCCTGAGATCGGATCTGCGAGCAGACCGCGCATCTGGGGAACCATCCAGCGGATTCGACTTACTCCCTCGTAAGTCGGAAGGCCAAGCACTTCGCGCGCCAAGCGACCCCAATTGCAGTCCCAAGGTCGGACGCAGGACCGGAACCCCACCGCTGTAGAGATCGCGAGCGCTCCGCAGGTCAGGAGAGCGAACGCTCCCCGCGCTGCACGGCCTTCAGGTGAGCAGCATGCCGTACCGGGCCCACTTTCCCGGGACCGCCATTGCGCCTTCTCTGTCATCGAACTGCGCCGACACGCCACGCGGCGACCGGCAGCTCCGGTCGGTCCAACCACCGGGCGACACCCCGACCGGCACCAACCCGACCCACTTCTTGAGGTGGCTTACGGCTACGCTCGCGGCAGATGATCGATCACGTTCACGTCAATGATCCGGATATACCAGACATTCGCTGGACCCGGTCGGAACCGGCCTTCGCGCAGGCAGGTTACGGCCGGACTTGATCGGAGTGGATGGAAGTCCCGGTGACACTCGGCGTCGACAGGCATGAACTCCAGCAGATCGTTGCCGGACTGAGCGAGGGCGTGATCCTGGTGGAGCCTGACCAGACCATCGCCTACGCCAACGCGGCGGCGCTGGCCATGCACGGCGCCGAGAACCTGGAGGAACTCGGCGGAACGGTCGATGCCTACCGTGAGCGCTTCGCGCTGCGTTACCGCAACAACCATGCGCCGAACCAGTATCCGATGGAGCGGGTAGTCTCCGGCGAACGCTTCCACGACGTCATCGTCGAGGTCACGCGCACCGACCGTCCCGATGCCGACTACGTGCACTCGTTGCGCAGCTTGGTTGCGACCGATCGCGAGGGCCAGCCGAGTTGCCTCGCCCTCATCCTGAAGGACGTCTCCGACCAGTTCGAAGCCGAAGCGCGCTTCGAGGCCACCTTCAACGCCAATCCCGCACCCGCCGTGATCTGCCGGCTCGCCGACCTGCGCTTCGTCAAGGTCAACCTCGGCTTCCTGGAGATGACCGGGTACACCCGCGACGCCGTCATCGGCCGCAGCGTCTACGAGGTCGACGTGCTGGCCAACGCCCGCAACCGAGATCTGGCGATCTCCCGGCTCAACGAGGGCGGCACCATTCCGCAGATGGAGGCCTGCCTCGACCTGCCCGATGGCGGCACCCGCTTCGTCATCGTGGCCGGGCAGCCGATGGAACTCGGCGACGAGCCCTGCATGCTCTTCACCTTCGCCGACCTCGAACTGCGCCGGAAGGCCGAGACCGCGCTGCGTCAGAGCGAGGAGCGCTTCGCCAAGGCGTTCCGCCTGACCCCTGTGCCGACCCTTCTGGCCCGCGCCAAGAGTCTGACGATCACCGGCGTGAACGAGGCCTTCACCCGCGTCTTCGGCTTCGGCCCGGAGACGGTCACCGGCCGCACGCCGGGCGACCTCGACCTCTGGGTCTCGGAGCCCCAGCGGGACCGGTTCGAGACAGCCCTGGCGCGCACCGGCTACGTCCTCGGCCTGGAGGTCTGTCTGCACCACGAGGATGGGAGCAGCCTCGATTGCCTGGTCTCGGCGGAGCGGGTCGAGATCGGCGCGGAGGTCTTCGTCCTCCTGGTTCTGCAGGACATCACCGAGCGCAAGCGAACCGAGCGCGAATTGTTCGAGGCGATCGAGGCCGTGATGGCCGACACCTCCTGGTTCAGCCGCGGACTGATCGAGAAGCTCGCTCATCTGCGCCAACCCGGTGCCGGCCATCAGGATGCGGTCTCACCCAACATGACGGTGCGCGAGCGCCAGATCCTGGACCTGATCTGTGCCGGGCTCTCGGACGAGGTCATCGCCAAACGGCTGAACCTGTCCAAGAACACGGTGCGCAACCACGCGGCGGCCCTCTATCGGAAGCTCGACGTGCACAAGCGGTCCGAGGCCATTGTCTGGGGGCGCAACAACGGATTCCCGACGGCATCGTCCGGGTAAAAAAACCCAGTTTACCGGTATGTTCTAACTATTGATACGTTGGTGAGAAGGGCCATCTCCCCAATCAGGCAAGGGGGCTGAGGGCTCCACCGCCGAGACCTCGGCCCTCACCGATCCGCAGCGGATCGGCGACAGGCCGACCGGGAGCCCGGCTCGGGCTCGCAATGGCCCACCAGCAATCCGGTTCTGGGGCCAGGGAGATTGGCGGCGGCGTTCCCAGTCGCTCTCACCGACACACACCCATGCGTCACGAAGCGCGCACAACAAGGACAATGATCATGGTCGACACGGATCGCATCACGGGGACTGCCAAGGAGCTTGGCGGCAAGGTTCAGGGCACGGTGGGCGACCTCACCGGCTCGAAGCGGGACGCGCTCGAGGGCCGTGCCCGCGAGGCGCAGGGCGCTGCGGAGAACCTGTACGGCCAGGCCAAGGACGGCGTGCGCGACGCTGCCGAGCACGTGGCCGACACCGCCCGCGAGATCGGCGGCAAGGTCCGCGACACCGTGGGCAACCTGATCGGGTCGGACGATGTCGAGGACCGGGCCCGCCGGGCCCAGGGGGCGGCCGGCGACACCTACGACCGGGCCGAGCGCGCCGTGCGCGGCGCCGGCCGCGAGGCCTACGACCGGGCCGGGGACGCCTACGAGAACGGCGGCCGCTCCCTGCGCCAGGGGGGGCGCGAGGTGAGCCATCAGGTCGCCGAGCACCCCGTGGCCGCGCTGCTCGTGGCCGGCCTCCTCGGCTACGGCCTCGGCCTGCTCATCCACGGCCGCGACTGACCGCGGCACCGCGCCCCGACACCGCGATGGATCGGTCCGACCGCGCCGGGACGGCGCGGTCGGACCCGGGAACGCCCCCCGACCGACCCTTCCGCCCCTGACCCTTCACACCTTGCCCCTTGGAACGACCGAACTTCTCGGACGACCGACGACCCGGAGTACCTGTCACGTGTCTACCTCTCCCCTTCTCGCGACCTCTTCCACGGCGGCCTCGGCCGACACCCGCACGGTCCTGCTGAACCAGGTCTCCTGGGGGGCGATCTTCGCCGGCGCCGTCACCGCGCTGGTGACCCAGGTCATCCTCAA
>NZ_PDHT01000049.1:0-23058 GCF_002917135.1 Methylobacterium sp. V23 | reverse complement strand
CGGCGCCTCCTCCACCCAGAAGGAATCACAGACACACCTGCTAAGCCAAACTTATGGGTCCAGAGCCTAACATTGCACGACGAGAATCATTTGTGCGCTGTGTGGGATCGCGCGCACCAACTTGTCGGCAACGATTACGATTTAAATGCGTTAGAATGCTTTATATTTGGTGCAGTCGTCATCATTCACGACACCGGTCACGCATTATCAACTTACAGAGGCGGCGAGAGGGAGCTCAAGCAAAGCGTTACCTACAGAGACAATTTGACAAAAGTATTAATGGATCGAACAGGAGGTACATCTGCTGATGTTGACCTTAGTCAGGCAGAGCCAGCTGATATAAAAAATGCGGTCTTCGCAACCGCGAGACAATTACATGCAGAGCAAGCACCTCGCATTATTTCAGATCCACTATACGATACCGATCAATACCTCCTCGACGATGAAGAACTCAGGACAGATCTGGCGGATCTTATCGGCCAAATCGCAGAAAGTCACAACTGGAGCTTGGCTAAGGTTGAACAGAGAATCCCGCAGATTCAGGGAGCTCCAGGGTATCTGCCTCCCGACTGGAAAGTGAATCCCCTTAAAATCGCATGCTTATTGCGATGTGCAGATGCGATTCAGATCGATCAAAGACGAACCCCTCATTTCCAATTAGCATTACATAATCCAACCGGGTATTCCCGCCTTCACTGGCTAGCACAGCAGATGGCGCAACCGGTGGTCGAGGTCGGCAGCGAAGCCCCTGGAAAGCTTATTTTTACCTCCCAGAGAAATTTCGCTTTGCCCGATGCTGACGCCTGGTGGGTTGCGTATGACCTTATCTCTTTAGCAAACAAGGAATTAGGAGACTGCTATCAATTTATGAAGAATAGGGCAATACCAATATTTATAGTTGACAGGATAGACGTAGCCGGAGATCCGTCTAAGCTTGCAGTTCATATAAGAACGACAGGTTGGAGCCCGGTTAAGGCTGAAGTAAAGATTTCAGATGTTGATAATATAGTTCGCCTGTTTGGGGGATTCGGCCTCTACGGGCATGACCTAATCGTACCCCTCCGCGAATTAATTCAGAATGCCTCAGATGCGATCAGAGCGCGTCGCGTCCATGAAGAGGACGAAGCATACCGGGGCCGCATAGACGTCTCCATATCAGACCCCGACGCTGACGGTATCCAGACACTATCAGTCGAAGACAATGGAATAGGTATGTCTGAGGGCGTATTAGTTGGACCGTTGCTTGAGTTTGGCAAAAGCTTCTGGAATTCAGACGCTTTGATGCGTGAGTTCCCTGGGTTAATCAGTTCCAAGATTTCTCAGGTTGGGCGGTATGGAATCGGCTTCTTTTCAGTATTTATGGTGTCGGACCATATTACGGTCACATCAGTTAACTGCAAATCATCCCGCGAGTCTGTAAAGTCGTTGATATTTCGAGATGCACTGAAGCTAAGACCTATCATTGCTCCCGCACAAACCCCAATGCGTGCTTCGGTAAATACTAAGATCGAGCTACGTGTGAAGCGCGACCGAATCGAATCTATGATGACTGTTTTTGATCGGGAACAGAGAGAAAGAGATAACATATCTCTACCGGATCTCATTGCTCACTTATGCCCTACTTTGGACTGTGACGTTTATGTTAAATATGGCAATCAGACGTCTATATGCGCGCACCAACAGCAGTGGGCTGAAGGCGATAAAGCAGCGTGGCTAGATAAGGTAATCTTAAACAGCCATCGGAAGCATGACACGATTAGCAATTATTTCAGTACAGTGCTTGGAAATCTAGCTATTATTCCGGCATCGGACGGTACGCCGATCGGGCTTGCAGCAATCAACACCACAAACGGAAGCTTTGGACTCGATAACATTGGGGGGTTTGCGGCTGGGGGGCATTCACGGTCTGTGTCGAGCATGTCAGAAGCTTACATAGGTTCACTTAGACGTGAACCCGACGGGCCGCGCAGGGGCGCTGGCACCTTGTTGCCATCGAGCGAAGCCATTGCAGCCTGGGCGAGTGATCAAGCGGTAAAGCTTTCAGAGCAAGATGTATTGCCCGGCAACAAGTATATTGCATCAATGAATATTTGTATGTTCGGCGGAGACCCCCTACCGATTGCAACAGCATTGCTGAACCGGGATTTCGTATCTATTGAAGCAGTCGCTGACATGCTCATATCAGGCGAAGATGTGTTTACGCCAGTCAATCCGCGCCGAGAAGAAGGTGAATTATTTGAGATAGATGCAATAATGTTGGAAATTTCGAGTCATCACCGGTCATATCTTAGGCCAGATGAATTACATCTGTATGGGAAGGTACTCGAAGCCTGGAACGTCGGCTCACATAGGGAGAAGCGGTTTCATCTTATTGGCATAGATCAGGATATGCCAAATTCACTCACTGGATGCTTGTACAGGCTATGTGCTCAAAGAGGGTTCTCGCTGAATTTTGAGCCTTTAGGGAGTCATACGTTTGGTAAATATACCGGGCCATCGTCCGAGCGCGATAAAATTGAGTCCGGCAAAGAAATAATTCAGCCTGCTCTCAAATTAACGGTAAGTAAGCATAAATAAGATGTGACCTCTCTGTCAATCAATTTGATCAATGCGGTCAAAATTAAGATCAGTTGGACGGGTATTCTTAGCTCCTTGGCTGTAACAACATCAGCCAAGGCCGGAGTCTTGGCATCGGCCCGAGCGCGAATGGGGTGGTACCCGCCGCTAACCCGGCTTCGAAAATTGCGCCGCTCCCGCAGCGAACTCCCACCCTCTGACCGAGGAACCCCGAGATCCTTATAAGAAACCCGTACATTGGCCTCTCGCGTGTTCCAGCCGGCGCTGCCAGTAGGGACGCCGCGCCAAACTTTGGCTTTGTTGACCGCGATGGATCTTGACAGCGATGGGGTCGCAACGACGGTCGCGTCGAAGGGAGGCGGCTACCGGACCCTCGACGACATCGGGACCGAAGCGGGCCTGCGCCGGCTACGCTTCGCCTTCTTCGTCACCGCCCTTCCGCTTGAGCTTGCGGCGGTCCGCGCGCACTTGTTGAACATCGGGGCCGTTGGAGCAACCGACGGTACGACCTTCGAATGCGGAACGTTCGCCGACCGTGGTCAGAACTGGCTGATCGTGATGGGCGAGAGCCGCGCTGGTGGCGGCTGCGAGGTCCTCGGCTGCACCCGAGATGCCTATCGAGACAGCCCCGAGGCATGTGAAGCCGAGGATCCGCGTCATCAATGCGGCCGGGACGCGATAGCGCTCCCTGGCTGTTGAGTGACCGAGAGAGTGCCATGAAACCCGAACGGCCGATGTTATCAGTTGGCCGGGCTGCGTCATGGTAATCGCGCCAGAGCAGCATGGACGAACAGTCCTCCTGGGTTAAGCTGCGGCCGGTCGCACTCCTCCAGGCATGCGCCGCCTCTGCATCTTTCGGGACGATGCTCTCGGTGACGGGGCGCGCGGGGCTTCAGTGAACGCCGCATCCGAATGCCCGCGTCGCGCCATGCCGGGCAACTGTGGACCTGTCGGGAGGATTTGAGGATGCTCTCCGGTGCTTCGAAGGCGCAGCTTCGGGTCGATTCCCGTGCGGCCGGCGAAGCGTCACGGCCAGCGAAGGTTCAACGATGATCGATCTTGTTCGCATCTATGTGCTGTGGGCCCCAGGCTCAGCGGAGGGGGCCCACGTCGCCGAGCTGATATCGCGGCACTTCGATGGGATTGGGATGGAGCGCGATGGCGTCGCGCACCGGATTCCAGTGCGGTTCCGGAGCGAGCCATGGGAGCCGGCCGGATCGCACCCGAGACCGATCGACCTGGGTCAGGCCGCCCATAACGTCATCGTCTTTCTGCACGACCTTTACTCGCACCTCGCCCGCGACGTTTGGAATACCTATGTCGGCGACGTTCGCACGGCGATGGAGATCCGAGGCGAAGCTGATCTTTACGTGCCGTTCGGTAGTCCCGGTGGGCATGCCTTCCTGTCATCCGACGAAAATCTTCAGTATGCGCGCCGTGATCGTTGGCAGGCCCTGCCAACCATCGAGGCCAGGGAGGCCCGACTGCTGTTGCATCTCCTCTACGCTGTTCGGGAGCACTTGCGCGGCACGCTCGGCCGGGGGGAGGCGTCCGAGCGCCTCTTCGTCAGCCACGCCAAGGCCGACGGCGACAAGACAGCGCGGGCTATTGTCGATTATGTGAACGCCACCGATCAGGATGTGCCGCTCCAGACCTTCTACGACGCGAAGGAGCTGTCACCCGGCGACGATTTCGCCGCGGAGTTCGACACTGCTATCAGGGGCGGAACCCTGCTGGCCATCGTGTCGGACGTCTACGACTCGCGCCCGTGGTGCGTCTTCGAGCTGACTACTGCGAAGCGGGCGAGGCGTCCGATCGTCCTTGCAGACGTAGGACAAGTGAGGACGAGCCGGACCTACCCGTACGGCGCCAACCTCCCACGGGTTCGGATCACGCCCAAGGAAGGCGAGACCACCTGGGTGGAGCGCTTGCTCGTCGAGACGTTGTCCGAGGGCCTTCGATGCGACATCTTCGAGGCGCAGGCCACCCGGGCGCTCGCCCTCGCCGAAGTGGACCGATCGGGCGCGCTGATCCTGCCGCGGCCGCCCGAGCTGTTCGATGTGGTGGAAGCCGTGCCGTCCCTGTCGTTGATCGTTTACCCGGATCCGCCGATCAGCGTGCTCGAGCGCGAAATTCTCGAGCGCGCGACGGCGCTCGCCCCGGCCTTGAGGCTCGCGACACTCAGTGAGGTCAGATGACCATCCTCCAAGGCAAGGTCGTTGCCATCTCTGTCAGCGACGCGCCGGACCGCGCGAAGCTGGGGTATCCGGCCCGCGAAATTGAAAGGACCGTGTTCACACTTTGTGCGGTCCTGATCAGGGCCGGGGCCACGATCCAATATGCGGGCGACCTTCGCCCGGATGGATGGACGTTCAAGCTGTTCCGACACCTCGCCGGCGCCTACGCTGGGCGAAGCATGACCCCGTTCGTCCACGTCGTTCCCGAGCCCGTAGTGCGGCGGACATCGTTCGAAACGTTCAGGGCAGGGCTGGCGGAGAGCCGGGGAACGGCCGACACAGTCTTCGTCGTGGGAGGGAGGATGCGGCGGGTGTATCCCGACACGGGAACCCTCATCGTCGACCCCGGCGCAGGCCAGGTTGTGCTCGGGGACGACGCCTCCCTATCGGATTGGCTGGCCGGTTTCCCCACGGCGCCGGCGCCGCAGGCCTTCTCAGAAGCCAGGCGGATCGCGACGACAGCCGCAGTGGGCCGCGTCTCGCTAGGCGGCAAGATGGGGCTCCTCGATGTCACTGCGGACCGTTACGAGGGCGTCATGCCAGGAATCGCGGATGAGGCTATCGTCACGCTGCAGGCTGGTAAGGCTTACGTGCCGCTGGCGGCCTACGGAGGGAGCACCAGAGACGTCGCGATCGCCCTCGGATTACTGGACGCGTCGGAACGCGTCCCGCGCGGACCTCAGGCCGATACCTACGATCCGGCAATGGATGTGGTCGCGGGTCTGACAGAGCAAATCCCGAATCATGTGCGCGCGCGGCTCCGAAGCATCGCCTCCGACGACCGGACGGAGCATGCCGCCCTCTGCGCGGTTGAAGTGATCGCGGCCTGGACAGAATCGCCAGCGGCGGATGCCACAGGGAACGTCGAGCCCAAGCCGTCCAAGGCTGGCGGCTCAGCGAGCAAACACCGGCGGCCAAGCCGCTAATCCTCACCGTGGCAACAAGCTACGACAGCGACCTTACCGTCGCTAGATGAGAGGGCACGGCTCGAACGGATAATGGGCCGTTTGGTCGGCTGAGGGTTAGGCCGCCATTCGCATTGCCGTCGACACCGCGCGGCTGACCGGCGTTTCTCCATACGGCGCCCGCTCAAAACTCCGGGCGCTCTAACTCCACCACAACAAACCTTAATGATTGCATATTCAAGGCTAAATGTGCCACTTCTTGCCCCCATTTTTACCCTGAAGACCAGTACGGCGTGTCATTATCGACGAGTATTTTATTATTTGATTTAGCCGCCAGATGCTGTTGCTTTACATTGATCTGGACGTGCTCGACCTACAAATCTAGACCGAGATGATCACATAACGATCCCGGCGTGTTGAGAACCACCACGCTTTCGGCTAATACTGCAAAGGACAACAAGCTGGTACATCTCTCGGCACCGCTTCCAAGGTTTCAAGCTCAATGCTTCAGCGATTACATACTGGCTGGTCGGCATTTTTATATTATATTCTGCCAGATCGAAAATAAAATATAGCTTCTTGCCAAGATTTTGGCTGATTGCTCAATACAATAATGCAAACATGGAATTTCGAAGGTATCGCTAGATTCGCAATCAACCGTCTTATAATATTTAATTCGTGCAGGCCTTAGAATGAAATTCCTTGCTTTTATATCATATAAACATGGATCCAATATTCCATTTGCGTCACGATTGGCCTCAAGCATCAAGTCATATGCATGGCCAATATTGCGCCTGCCGCCCCGTATTTTTCGCGACGAAGATCTGATTGTTCCTAACAACGAACTTCCGGAGGTCATAAAAGAGGCGCTGCGTCAGTCAAAGTTTTTGATCCTCATTGCCGATCCCGACTCAGCCAGATCCGTCTGGGTCAAAGACGAACTTTTATATTGGTGCCATGATCTAAAGCGCAAAGACAATCTTATTATAGTTTTATCTCAGGGTAGTATCGCTTTTAACGAAGAAACGAAAGAAATTGATTGGGATGAAACGGACGCTTTACCTAGGTATTTAGAAATATATATTCGCTATATACCGTTTTTTATTGATTTGTCTTATGTAAATAACGAGTCACAGCTCAGTCTGCAAGATATAAAGTTCAAAAGATCGATAAATGCTATTTCTGCTCGACTGCGGGATGTTTCTCCTGAAGATTTGATGGGCGAGGAAATTCGTCTGTTTAAACGCGCGCTGTGGATCCGCAACGGCGTATCTGCCACTCTCGCTCTGCTGCTAGGCATCGCTGTCTTTTTGTACCAGAGATCAAGTTCGGCGCTTTCTGAGTATGAGCGGCTGGCCGATAGCAGGCGTTTGTCGAATGCACGCGCGGAGGCGGATGTCCTTTGGCCCATCAGCCCAGTCTTGGTAACCCGTCTGGATGAGTGGCGAGAGAAGTACGCAGATCTTGCTCAGCGGCTGCCTTCACACAGAAGCGCCCTTCAAAAGCTTCGAGCAAGCGCTGATCCCTACACGGCGGAGGATCATGCGGTCGAAATCCGCGTCGAATCAGAGCAACTACGCTTGGCGCGGAGGGACCGTGATTATCTTGAGACCCTTCTGCAACGCCGGCCGACAACAGAAGAGTGGAATGACATCAAAGCGCGAATTGAGACCTTGTCTTCCAGTATCAGCATGTTGGAAACCGCCGCTAATAAGCGTAGAACCTGGAAATTTAGTGATTATAACGCACAATTTCGCCACGACGCTCTCGCGCAACTGGTGTCTGAGCTTGAGGTTTTTGGATACACTAGTCGTGGCTTGTTAGCTTCAATTGCAAGGCGGCGCGAATTGTCTACGGCAGTTAGAGATGCGACTATTATTCAGTGGCAAACTGCATGGGAGGATGCCATGTCGAGAGTTCATTTAAATCCGCTCTACAAGGGGCTATCTATTACACCACAATTAGGACTTATTCCACTTGGTCCCGACCCAGAATCTAAACTGGAGGAATTTCTCCATTGGCAATCCCATTCTGGAGCGGTCACTCGGAGAGACAGCAGTGGTGAACTGATAAGAAGTTCCGATACCGGTATCATCCTCATCCTCGTCCCTCCGGGAAAGTTTTGGATGGGCGCGCAAAAGCAGAATATAGCGGCGCCGAATTACGATCCGGGCGCAAGGGACGATGAGTCTCCGGTTCGCGAGGTCGGGCTATTAGCATATTTCATCTCAAAATTTGAAATGACTCAAGGGCAGTGGTTGCGTTCAACGGACGAACCTAACCCGAGTTTTTATCCGCCTGGATTGAACAAACGCTCCAAGCAAGTAGTGAATTTGATGCATCCGGTCGAGCAGATATCATGGCACGCTGCTACACAAGTTCTTCATCAACTAGGACTCGCTTTACCTACTGAAGCTCAATGGGAGCGCGCCGCCCGAGCGGGATCAAGTATGCTCTATGCAGGTACATCGGATGAGTCTCAGCTTAACCGGTTCGCCAATCTCGCAGGGAACGAGGCGAAGGAGATTTGGCCATCTGCCGCCGGAAATTTCACCGATCCTTACATGATACACTCAGAAGTTGGCAAATTTCTTCCCAATGGTTTCGGCCTCTTCGACATGACCGGTAATGTATTCGAATGGTGTAGAGACCACTATTCTGAGTACATAATTGATCCGCGTGAAGGAGACGGCTTGCGAGAGTCCCTTTCGAAGGAAGTTGTCGACCGTGGCGGAGGTTTTGCTTATGAAATAGAGCTTGCGAGAATTTCGACTCGCAACAAGATAGATCCTAGTTTTAGAGAGTATTCGATCGGCGTTAGGCCGTCGCGTGCGCTGCAATAGTTGCCTATAAGCGATACCCTCAAAAACACTAAATAAAAATGCGATTTGTGTAAAACGGCTGCTATATAAGCATAAATTCTATCCTGGGCTCACTATCGGCTCATACACGAGGTGCCGCGTGTAAGAGGAATCATTGGACGCAGATCAGGGTACCGATCAAGGAGGGAATTATGAGCAGCAGGGACGTAGTAGCTGACGGAGCGGCTGCCGACGCGGCTGCGGCACACGAATTACTCTGCGAACTGCGCACCCGAATCTCAACACAGCCGCTCCCCTACCAGTACGGCGTTGAGGCGCGGGCGCTTGAGAGCCTATGGGAGGTTTTCGCGCAAGCCCGCGCGGCGATGAAGAACAACCCGGGCTGTGAGCGCTTCGCCCAGGCTACCACTGACATGCTCAACGTCGACCTGCGGCCGGTAACGGCGAAGTGGCACCGAGCCCACGCCGATGGGCGGCTCGCCTCCCGGGATGGTGCTGACGCGTTCCGGGCCGACCTAGCGGACGTCCAGTTGAAGCTCAACACGTTCGCAAACGCCCTGCACATGATGGCCTATGGCACGGAGCGCAACGACGCCTTAACGCCGCCGGTTTTCAGCGAGGATGGCCTTCTTGAGCTCATGGCGGACCTACCCTTCGGCTTAGCGGCCGACAAGCAGATCCCGGCGCATATCGCGGCCCAGATCAGCGCCGCAGAGACCGCCGCGATCCGTCTGCGCCGGGGCGAAGCCAAGACCAAGGCCCCTCCGGTCAACGCGGTCGGCCTCGGCCTGTCCGGAGGTGGGATCCGCTCCGCCTCTTTCTGCCTTGGCGTTATCCAGGTCCTAGCCGACCGCAAGCTTCTGCGGGACGTCGACTATCTAAGCACCGTCTCGGGCGGCGGCTACGTCGGCGCCTTCCTTACACGCCAGCTAGACGACCCGGCCGGCGAGTCCGCGGTCGCTGCCCCGCACGGCCCGGACACCGACGCGGTGCGCTACCTGCGCCAGCACGCCAAGTACCTCTCGGCCGACCACCTCAAGGAACGCTGGGCGATGGTCGTCGCGGGTCTGGCTGGGATGGTGTTGAACTGGACGGCGCCTCTGTTCCTCGTCGCGCTGAGCGCGTTCGTGCTGCTCGCGGCGGGTCCGGCCCTGTCGGTAGTTCCCTGGCGCTGGGTGTTCTTCTTTGTCGGCGCCGGCCTGTTCCTCGGTGTCGTGGTACAGGCTGTGAGCCTGCGCAGGCACGAGCGGGACAGTCCTCTGCTGGCCTGGGTCGTCCTGCTCGCGGCCGCTGTCGCCGTCCTCGCGCTCATTGTCTGGGCCCTGCACCTGGAGGGCATCCGATGGACGACGAATGTCACCGTCGCTGGCGTCGCTGCAGCAGCAGCGGCGGCGGCGCCGACGCTGCTGCGCTTCTTGCCCGTCCTGCGCAAGACGGCGACGCGCAATGCATTGCTTAAGGCAGCGCTCGTGCTGGGCGGCATCGCTGTCCCCGTTGGCGCAGTGCTGGCGACCTATGGGCTGTGGAGGCTCGGCCATGTGGATGCCGATGCCGACGCCCTCTTGTTCGACCCGCGGCGCTACGGAGGCCCTGGCCTCCTCGGCCTCCTCATTATCGCACTCGGGCTGATCGCCTTCGTCCTGCTCGATATCAACCTTACAGGCCCGCACCGACTTTACCGGGACCGCTTGGCGCGGACCTTTGTGCGGCGCGACCCGAACGACGCGAACGACGTCGACCTCGCTGCTACAAACGCCACGGGGCACGCGCCCTACCACCTGATCAACGCGGCGGCCGATCTGCCCGCCGGCACCAGCCCAGCGCTGCGCGAGCGGCGCAGCGACTTCTTCCTGTTCTCGAAGGCTTGGTGCGGCTCGCCCAGTATCGGCTATTGGCCGACTTCGGAATGGCGCGCGGGCCGGCGCGGCATGGACCTCGCCACCGCGATGGCGATTTCTGGCGCGGCAGTCTCGCCGCAGATGGGCCTCGGCTCTATCCCGAGCCTCAGCTCGCTTCTGAGCTTCCTCAACGTGCGACTGAACTACTGGATCAGGCGTCCCGGTGCCACAACGCTCTTCGCCGTGCCGGGCTTCGCCTGTCTGTTGCGGGAGATGACAGGCGTCGGGATGAGTGAAACGGCCGCTTGGCTCAGCCTCTCGGACGGCGGCCACATCGAAAACTTGGGCATCTACGAGCTGCTCAGACGGCGCTGCAAGTTCATCATCTCGGTCGACGGTGAGGCCGACCCTCTGAGCACGTTCCAGGGGCACCTGACGCTCGTGCGCCATGCACAGATCGACTTCGGCATCCGGATGGAGCCAGATTTGCGCGACCTGCGCCCAGATCTAACCACCCGCTTCAGCCAAACCCACGCCATGATGGTCCACGTCCGCTACCCGAAGACCGCAACCCAGGAGGCTGGCGATGGCTTGATCCTTTACCTAAAGCTCTCGGTCACCGGGAACGAGGCCGAGATCATCAAGCGCTACCGCCTGCTCCAGCCGGACTTCCCCCACCAGACGACCTTGGATCAGTTCTTCGACGAGGAGCAATTCGAGGCCTACCGGCAACTTGGCGTCCACGTCGCCGAGGGCCTATTCTCACCGGCTCTGGTTCCCGGCGACGGGCATCCGCCGAACGTCAAGACCTGGTTCGGCTCGCTCGCCGCGCAGATGCTCGAGCCCGATCTGGCAGCTGTCTCGCCTAGAGCTGTTCCGGAGGATGTCGAGAAACTAGAATGACGGCTCGGTTCGCAAATTCGTCTCCATCAGCTACCCGCACGAGGACGCAATAATTGTCGAGCGGCTGATGTGGAATCATGATCGCTAGAGGCCGCCGTCAGGTGGAGCCTTGTCAAGTCCAGCTGCGCGATGATACCGAGCGCCAGTAGTCCTGAGCAGCCGCGTGTCGAGCCTACGAGCGCGCCTGGATCCGCTCCATCCTCGGCTCCCCTTGGCCCGGCTGATCCTCTGAATCAGCCCGGTCTAAAGCCAGCCGGTGAGTTCAGCTCACGTGTCGCGCAAAGTTCGCTCCCATCGCACCGAGGGTGCACAGGTGTGCATAATTTTCTCAACGTTTTGAAGCATCTCGAAGCAATCCGAACGGCTTCGGATTGCTTCGAATTGTAGCGGACTGAGCGAGGCAATCGGAAGAATTGAGCCTTAAGCAGAGGCTCATGAACACGGACCAACTTCGGTCGGGCTTGGCACAGTTCGCCTCCGATCTGACTCTGGCGGGGCAGCCGATCGCGCTGGACGTCGTGGTTGCGCGGCACCTGCCGCTCCTACGAGAGGCGCGCGCAGCGAAGTTGCGCTGGTCGGGCCTCGCGCGCCTGCTTGCCGAGGCGGGAGCGCGCCGGCCGGATGGAAATGCCATCTCGGCCGATCAACTTCGTGCAAGCTTTTCACGGGCTGCCCGCCATCTCCGATTTTCCGATCCTCAGGCCTTCTCGAAGACGGCAACCGAGATGCGGACGATGGCATCGCTCTCGCTCAAGGCCGGCAGCGAGCGAGATGCGGTTGCGGCATCCAGACCGAACACTTTCGAGGCCGCCGAACCGCCATGCAGCCCGTGCGAGGATTGGTCCGAGCGTGCGATGGGTCCGGAACCCACCGATAATGAACTCGCGGCGGTTCGAGCACGCCTCGCTCGTAACAATACTTAGTGCGGTTTCTCTCGACAGAAGGACATCGACGTGGGTTTCCGATCCGATCCATTGGCCGACAACGAAATTTGCGAATTGCGCTCTTGGGAGCAATACGAGATAATAAACGACGAACAAGTCATTCTTTCCGCTCGGAGCAGCCTTGAATGCGTTGTTTACTATGATCATGATCAGATTGCAGAAACTGATTTCGAGAATATCAAAGCGCGCGTCAGGACCGATATCTGGCCTCGCCACCGGGTGATTAGATTGGAGCCTCTGACCCAGGCTGATATTATGGCCTGCACTCCGTTTAAGACAACCGCGGAAGAAGCCGTATTTTTGGAGGATGGCTATCGACGAGCTCCAAACCAGACAACAGCCGGGATTCCTCAGGAAGGTCGTCTGGGAACGACCCAGGAGCGAACACACGCCCTGAAGTGCAACTACGATGGCTTCTACGGCCTTACGGCGAAGACGGAAGCCCTTCTGATGGCAATTCAGAACATTGTGCCCGCTGATACATTGCCGAAATGGCTGCAGAACAAGGTCGGAGAGATCCTTTATCCTGTCTGTGGATCCAGAGAAAATCGAAGAGATAGAGATAGTGCGATCAGGGTTACTCGCGATGGAGATTTCTGGCTCGGCTGCGATGACTTCTCAGGTCGTCGGACCATCTATCCTGCTGTTGCAGCCATCCCCGACTCCGCTCTCTCGAACGGTCGCCAGCCCGGCCTTCGTTGGTACGACCTGCCCCCCACCGAGTTGGAAGGTCAGTTTCGGCGAGAAATTACAGATTGCTTCATGGCGCGTCGGGATGATTTCGATCCGCCCGCGCTCGCGCTATTCATGTGCCAGAACATCATGAGGCTGAGACTGGCCGCCGAGTCGGTTCGCAGACACTTCGCGGGGAGGCATGCTCCCGACCGCAACGAAGGCAGGATCAACGCGCGCAAGGATCTGAAGCTTAAAAGACAGATACAAGGTCTGCACGATATCGATCCCGAGCAGAATGACGTCACGATTGAGCGTTGGTGTCCGACGTTTGCAGATCGGGTACTGGTCGCCTTCTACGGCGGAACCTGCGCCATTCCGCATCACACATTTCAAAGCGAGCGACTGAGGATAGAACGCCTCGCCCACTGGGCAGGGTTGCTACGGCGCACCAATTTCGTCGAGCTCGACTCTGCAATCGCCGAAGACGTCTTGGCCGTTTTCAGCCGACCGTCGCGTGCGTTGCAAGCCCTCTTCGATGACCCCGACATGTGGTCGGCTTTCGCCATCTTCGAGTCGTTGCTCGGAAAGTCCGGATGGGAAGTCGTTGAGAGGGCGGCCACGCACGTTATCAATCGTGCGGAGTCGTTCGACATGTCCTATCAACTGAGCGATCAGGGCCATCGAGGGACGGGTGCCCAAGTCGATCTCGCGAGGAAGCGCGTGAGCCTCGTCGGACCAGCTCTTCTGCTGCCGGTGGAGGGTCTGAAGGAGCTTCAAGCCTACGCGCGATCGATCTCGCCGCGCGGGCTGTATGCCATATGAAAGTTGCGCCGCCCGCCGCCATGAGATGGTAGGCGGGCGACCATCCTTTGCGGTGCGGCTGCGAACGCAGGTGACATCGGACCCAATTCTCGACCCTGGAAACGAAGTGGAGCCCTCTCGGGCGCAGTCACCCGGCACGAGCGATACCAACTGGACATAGTTCCTGTCGCGACGGAGTTCGAAACGACCGAACTCTCCGGACGGGTCGGTTGAGGAGCGAAGCGCGCGACTTGTACCAGCGTGCCGGTATGCATCGCCGCCTACGGCTTCCTGGTCTCCAAGCGGGGCCGCTCTCACGCTCGGGTCCGGAGATCACCGAGCGAGACGCATCTGCCCCATACGCTGATCACAGACCCCGCGGCGCCGCCAATCCGACCCGAGCGGTACGTGCCTGACGCCATCGCGACCTTGCACCCGAGGCTGGTGCCGGCTTTCGCTCGGTTCCCGCAACGATGGCCGTCTTGCCGACAACCGTTTCATGACTCCGACGCCGTGTATCCGTTGCGGCGTGCCTTTCGTGACGCGGTCAGCCATGACGCGGCGACGTAGCCCTCACGCTTCTTCGGCCAGATCGTCAGCGGCCAGTCGAGTTCGTAGACGTCGCCGAGACCGGTGATGGCAGCGCGCAGGCGCTTGTGGCTCGCATCCGTCGGATCGGTCCCGACGAGCCGAACACCGAGATCGCGGGTCAACGAAGTCGTCGACAACAGCGGCCGCTCGCCGCGCTCGATACGATAAGGACCCTTGCGTCCGGCCTCGTCGTTGCGCTCACGCCAGACGAGCGTCCGCCGTCCGATCAGCGCCTCGGCCCGATCCGCCGAGGCACCCATGGCCAGTGCCGAGAAGATCCGAAGTCGGAAGAGATCCTGCACGACCTGTCCGCTCTCGGCGCCGTACACGGCAACGATCTGAGCGAGGCTCTGCACGGCTGCGTTGACCATCAAGCCCTTCTCCCGACCGAGCGCCAAAGCCGTCTCGATGCGCGGGATCCGGCCCAGGGATGCGAACTCGTCGAGCAGCAGCGTTATTCGTCTCTTCGGATTGACCGGCAGGCTGGGATCGCTGATGCCGACCAGCACACGGCCGAGCAGGATCGTCGAAACCAGCCGCGACAGCTCCTCGTACTCGGGAGCGGTCTGCAGGATGACCGTGCGCGGTCCGTGCCCGCGCAGCCAGCGCCTGACCGAGAAGCGTCGCTCCCGCGGCGCAAGGGCCCAGGCGAGGGCGAGCGGGCGCAGGCCGGAGAGTGCACCGGACCAGAGCGTTGCCATGATCCCGAAGGTGGTGTTGCCGACCCCGTCCTCGCCTTGGCCAAGCAGCGGACTTGCGGAGAAATCGAGCCGGGCGACCCGAGCCTGAATCGCGTCTGGCTCTTCGAGCAGACGCAGGAACAGATCCATGAAGGTCCAGGCCCGGCCGCGCTCGGCGACGAGATCGTGCAGGACATCGACGAACACCGCGCGCGCACTTAGCGCCCAAAACGCGCCGCCCTCCGACATTGGGATGACGGCTGCGGCCAGATCCATATAGGCCGCGTCGCCGATGAGGTCGGTAGCGGCATCCCAGGCCCAGCCGTCTGCATGATGAGCGCCGATCAAGACTGCCTCATCGGGTCCGAAGGACTGGGCCACATCGCCCTTCACGCAATGCAGGAGAACGCGGTCACCGCGAGCCATGGCCTGGCTCGCCAGCGCACGCAGGATGTTCGACTTGCCCGAGCCCCGATCGCCGACGATTAACAGACCCAGTCCCTCGGCCTCGGGCGGGAGACGCACGCCCGGCACGAGCCAGAGGCCCTTCCCACGAGAGGCGCCATACTGCGTCGTCAGCCGCTTGGTCAGTGCGCGACCGGCATCCTCGTCTCGGTGGTGCCGGGGCTCATCCGTATGCGGCTGCACCAAGCCGCAATCGCTCAGCGGCGTGGTCCGGTAGGCGCGCAAGCCGGCAACCAGCCCGCCGCCGATCGCGCAGACGAGGGCAAGAGCGGCCCGGCGCTGAAGGCTGAACTCGACCCAGGGGTAATCGAGGTAGGCGAAGAAGTGGCGCAGAGGGATGCGCTCTGATCCTTCGAAGAAGCTGTCGTAGGGCAACGCCGCGAGCGTCAGACCCGGCAGCACCGCGACCGTGATCACGGTAGCGGTGAGGAGGGCCGTCTTCACGGACGGCGCTCGCGAACGATGCGGTGCGGTGCCGAGCTTAGGTTGGAGGAAGGCAAACATTACGGCTTCCTGGGCGAGGATGATAACTTGCAGCCGTCCCGAGGACGTCGGCGTTCGGGTTCGGGCCTTCGGGTGGTCAGAACATGGTCAGGCGGAGCAGGACGAGGCAGGCTGCCGCGATCATCGCTCCAGTGGCGTAGCCCCAGCGTCGTGCCCGGGCCTCGAAACCAGGAGCGTCCTCCCGGCATGACCGCCACCAGCCCTCGATCCGCGCGACGCTCGGCTTCGACGCGACCTCTTGTGCGGTCTTCACGTTCCGGCGCGGTTGAACCCTGGCCGGATCCGACCCTGCCGCATGGCTCCCGCTCTCGGTCAAGTGATGCCTCACTGCTGTCTGCACTCCCCGCCGCAGTTCCTGGATGAACCGGACGCGGCCGTCCGGTCCGAGGCGGCTGAGGCGTTTTGCAGTGATGGTCCTGGGATCCGTCAGCGCCTCGTGCGCGGTCCGCCGCGCGAGGGCGAGGCGGGCGATCCGCCCCTCGTCGAGGATCGCATCTTCGAGCGCACGATGCGGCGATCCCGATCGCGGCGGGCGCGAGGCAGGATCGCTCGACTGCGGCTGACGATTCTCCTCAGGCCGACCTTGGCCGCGACCGGCGGACATCACGCGTCGCCCGGGGCGACGACGCCCGAGAGCAGAGGCGCCAGTTCCGCCCGCATCGTGCGCACGAACGCGGTCACGGCCGAGCGCATGATCTTGGCCTCGGAGATCTCCTCACCCAGCAGCGCTGCAGCCTCGACTGGGGCCAAGCTCATGGCCTTGATGAACCGCAGCGCGTGGTTCTCGTACGCGCTCCAGGCATCCGCCTCGATCAGCGGCATCGTGAGGTGGTGCCGTCCGGGCCCATCGAGGAGCGGGGCGAGTTCGGATCTCCAGACCGTGACGGCCCCCGAGCGCGGCTTGAGGTCCGACAAGCGTCCGTCGCGCTGGTTCTCGACGAACGCGATCGTCGCCTCCGGCAGGGCTCCCGCGAAGGCACGGATTGTTCCGGCCGCCTGACGCAACGACTCGCTCTCGACCAACGCGGGCACCAGCACGAGGGCTGGCATGCTCCAAGCGCTCAGATCCTCCTGCAACTCGGCCTTGCGTGCCCACAGCGCCGCCAGCTCGACGCGGTTCGCGCCGACGTCGAGCAGCACCGACGCGCCGGTCCGCGGCGCGGCGGCGCAGGCATCGTAGAGCGGCGCAAAGGGGCCGGTCAGCGCCCGAGGTGCCCGCATCGCGGCTTCGTAGTCCGGCACGATGGTGGCGACGCGCGCTCCGAGCATCGCCTCGAGCCTGCGCTGGTCGTCGACTTGGAACGGACAGTAGGACAGTCCGGCCAGCGTCCAGAGATCGGCGATCAGCGTCGCCAGCGTCGATTTGCCGACGCCGCCCTTGCCGCTCGCCACCGTGACGAATTGCGGGCGAGCGCTGGTCGGGGCGGACGACATCCGTGAGTCGGTGTTGCCGGAGGGCTGGACGACCTTCTGAAGTTTGACTGGCATCGACTGCTCCTTGTCAGCGCCGCGGCCGGAGACCCGCGGGAAAAGCGGATCAAACACCGGTTTCGGCGGGTCGGCTCAGATTGCAGACCGAAAAATCTATCGGGTCGGCGGCCAGATTTTCATTCTCACAATCCAGGCGCCGCCCCCGAAAGCGCGGTTATTGAGCTGCTTCCGATCCGGGAAGCAGTCATGGTCGCATCGATCGCAGCGGGAACATCAGCGCGCTACTACCTTGCTCAAGCCGAGTACTATCTGGGCGGCCGCGAGCCCGCCGGGCGATGGCTGACCGTTGGCCCCAGTCTCGGCCTCGACGCCGGCACGCAAGTCGAACGCGCATCCTTCGAGCGCATGCATGCAGCTCGCGACGAGCAAGGACGCCCGCTGCTCGCCAACGGCTGCGCTCATACGGCGCGTGTCGGCGGCTACGACATCACGTTTAGCGCTCCCAAATCCGTCTCCGTGCTCTGGACGCTCGCGGATCCGGAGATGCGGACGGCAGTCGAGGCCGCGCAGGAGAATGCGGTCGCGGCAGCGATCCGCCTGCTCGACCGCAACGCCGCCTTCTGCCGCCGCGGCAAGGGCGGCCGCGTCCGCGAGCCGGTCAAGCTCACGGTCGCGCTGTTCCGGCATGGCGAGGCACGTCCGGCCGAGCACGAAGACGGCCTGATCTTCGCCGACGTCGCGCTGCATCACCACGCCTGCGTGCTGTCGCTGGCGCAGCGGGCGGATAGCAGCTTCGGCGCCCTCGACGGCAAGGCCCTGTTCGCCTGGAAGATGGCCGCTGGTGCCGTCTACCACGCCGAGCTCGCTCAAGGGCTGCAGCGGATCGGGTTTGCGGTCGAGCCCACCGGCAGCAACGGCCTGTTCGAGGTCGCCGGCGTCGATCGCGACCTGTGTGCGTACTTCTCGGCGCGCCGACACGAGATCGAGGACGAGCTCGCCGAGGCTGGCATCGGCAGCAGTGCCGAGGCTCCGGCGCTCGCAGCGGCCAAGGCGCGCGCTTCCCGTCGGGCCAAGGAGCCGGCGGCACTCGCGGGCGAAGATCGTCACACCTTCTGGCGGGAGCGCACCGCCGCGCGCGGCTTCGCGCCGGAGGCGGTGCTGCAAGCGGCCCTCGACCAAGGAATTGAGGGGCCTGCGCTGTCGCATGAAGATCTGGAGGCCCTGATCAGTGCGAGGGTCGAAGCGGTCCCAGGCGCGCTCACCCAGACGCAGAGCCTGTTCGAGCACCGGCATCTGATCGCCGCCGTCGCTGCGGCTCTCGTCGGCACCGGCGCGGGGACCGAGCGCGCTGCGGCCGAGGTCGATCGGCTCGTCGCGGCCGGCGAGGCCGTGGCGCTTGGGTACGACGCGCGCTGGCCGCACCCGGTCTATTCGACACCGGAGATGATCGCGGTCGAGCGCGAGCTTCAGGCCGCCGCGCTAGCTCTTGCTGTCTGCAGCGTCGACGGCTCTCCAGCTGCGCCGCGAGTCGAGGAACTCCTAGACCTTGCCGGCCTCAACCTGGAACAGGCGCAAGCCGCGCGATTTGCCGCCGCTGCCCCAGTACTCAGGATCATCGAGGGCACTCCCGGATCGGGCAAGTCGACGCTGATATCGCTTGTCTCACAGGCTTGGCAGGAATCCGGTTGGCGCGTCATCGGTGCGGCTACAGCTTGGAAGGTCGCCCACGCTCTGCGCGATGATCTCGCGATCGAGGCACGCGCCATCGATAGCTGGCTGGCTGGCGCGGATCAGGGCCGCGCTTTCCTGCAGGATCGGACGCTTCTTCTGATCGACGAGGCGGGCCTCACCGGTAGCCGGCAGTTGCATCGGATCCTGCAGGAGGTCGAGCGTGCCCGAGCTCGGGGTGAGCAGGTGGCGCTGCGTCTCGTCGGCGACCGAAAGCAACTGCAGCCGATCGGTGGCCCGGGCCTGCGCATCGTCGCCGACGCGATCGGAACGCAGCGCGTCGACACCATCGTGCGTCAGCGTCACGCCTGGGCTCGGGAGGCGGTGACCCATCTCGGCGCCGGACGTGCGGGGGAGGCCCTGGCGCTCTTCGATCGCAACGGCGTCATCAGCGAGTGCGCAGGCCCCCGCGCGACCATCACGGCGATGATTGCCTGCTGGGCCTCGGCGCGTGGGCCGATCCAGACCGCGTCCGAGTCGGTCCTGATTGCGCGAACCAACGGGCAAGTCCTGGCGCTGAACGCGGCTGCGCGCGAGAGCCTGCGGAGCGAGCACCGGCTTGCGGCTGAGGATACCGCGAGCCTGAGCGCGGTCACCGCATCGGGTCACGAGCACCGGCTCGGTCTCGCGATCGGCGACCGCATCCGCTTCCTCGCCCGCCTCGATGCAATCGGCGTGATAAATGGGACGGAAGCCATCCTCACCGGGATCGAGCGGCACGACGGTCCCGACGGAACGGGGCTGCGCCTGACGGCCAGGGTCGGTGATCGCGAGGTCGGTTTCGCGCCCGACGCACTGGCCGATCACCGAGGCCGCGTGCGGCTCGGTCACGCGTACGCGACGACCTGCTTCGGGGCTCAGGGCCTAACCACGGACAAGGCCCTGGTCTGGGTCGATGCCGGGTTCGACCGACACGATATCTTCGTTGCGGCGAGTCGGGCGCGCGAGACGACACGTCTGTTCGTGGACGTCGCTGGCTTTGCCGCCGCGGTTCGACAGGATCGCTCCCTAGGCGAGCGAGTACGCCCCGTTTCACCCGAGGAACGGCGCGCGGCGCTGACACGCCTGCTTGCCCGCTCGGGCGAGAAGGCTTCGACACTAGACTACGCTGCTGCGAGTCAAGCCCGACAGGACGCAAACGACCTGCTCGAATCTGCCGTCGCGCAGGCACAGCCGGAAGCCGGTCGGCTGTCGCGGGATCGCCGACGCGGCAAAGGGCTCACGCTCGATGCGTGAGCCTGTCCGCGCCCTCGCGGCTTCGGTCGGGAGCCGAAAGCGACCCTCACGAAGCACCGACAATCGGCTCAAGGTCGTTCTCGAACAACTCGATCCCTCGACGATCGGTCAACAGGAACTCGATGTTCTGGAGACCTTTCTCGGCGCACAGATCGACGAAATCCTGCGCAAGCTGCGCGGATGAGGGTGCCGGAAAGCGGCATCGCCTGAAAAGCGGAGAGGAACTCTTTCATGGACAAGACCATCAACATCGAGCTTCACGGTCCGGCCGAGCCGCCGAACTTGCGGACACATTATCGGATGATGCGCGGATACATTGAGGACTGTCGCGACGATCAAGCGCTCGACGCCGTCGACACGGCCGGCATTCGCCGGCTGTGCGATCAGCTGGCTCGGTTCAAGGTCGAGTTGGTGCCGATCCACGGTGACGAAGCTTTGCGGCCCTCTCACGGGCTCAGCGGTACCCTCATCGTCCCCGGGCAGAAGGTCCTCATCTGGATCGACGGCGCTGCCTATGCCAGTCCGGCCCTCCTGGCCGACGCGCTGTTCCAGGGAGCGATCCATGCGACCGGTCGCGCCTTCCGCAGCCATGAGTTCCTGCCGGACGACTGGCTGCATCCGCAGGAATACTATGCCGAGAAGATCGTCGCCCTGCTCGGGGCGAACCTCGTCGCACGCTTCGTCGAGTTCGACGTCGGACCGCTCGCTCGATGCAACAGGAGAGACGCGGTTCGCATCCATGCGAAATACCTCATTGGGCAGGATTGGAAATGCGAACACCTGTACGCATTGAAATGGCAGGCCCGCTATGCCGCGATGTTTCTTGCCGCTCAGGACTACAATGACGCGTTCCGGGCCAGCATCTCGGGGAGAGGTGCACTATAACGACACGACCTGATCGGCTTCCGAGCAGATCCTCCCGTCGCGCCTCTGGCGCGCCGGGAAAATCCCGGGATTGCTGGCCGTATCCTCTTGAGAGCGCGCCGCGAACGAATCAGACTCCGTGCAGCGTAATCGAGTGATCCGTATGACGATGCATATCCGCCAGTCCCACGCTGTACAGGCCCATGGCGGAGCACTGCGGGTTGCCGCCTACATCCGCGTGTCGACGGGACGACAGGCGGAGTCGGACCTGTCTATCCCTGACCAGCGAAACAAGCTTCTGTCGTTCTGCGGCGACAAGGGCTGGTCGCTGATCGCCGAGTACGTCGAGCCCGGCGCTTCCGCCACCGACGACAACCGGCCCGAGTTCCAGAAGATGATCGAGCGGGCCTGCGACGGCGATCACCCCTTCGACGCGATCCTTGTCCATTCCTACAGCCGCTTCTTCCGCGATGCCTTCGGCTTGGAGATGTACCTGCGCCGCCTCGCCAAGGTCGGCGTGCGGCTGGTCTCGGCCACTCAGGAACTTGGCGACGACCCTGCCCAGGTGATGATGCGCCAGGTCATCGCCCTGTTCGACGAGTACCAGAGTCGCGAGAACGCCAAGCACGTCCTGCGCGCGATGAAGGAGAACGCCAAGCAAGGCTTCTACAATGGCGCCCGGCCTCCGCTCGGTTACCGGACGCAGGAGGTCGAGCGCCGCGGCACTCGGATCAAGAAGCGTCTGGTCCTTGATCCGGTCGAGACTGAGACGGTGAAGCTGATCTTCCGTCTGTACCTGCAGGGTGACGGGACGTCTGGACCGCTCGGCATCAAGAAGGTGGTCTCATGGCTGAACGAGCGCGGGCATCGCACGCGCTCAGGCGCCCGTTTCGGTGTCGCGACAATCCACACCATCCTGACTAACAAGGTCTATATCGGCGAGTGGGTGTTCAACCGACGCGACTCGAAAACCCTGTGCGAGAAGCCGAAGGCCGAGCAGATCACCATCCCGGTGCTGGCGATCATCGATCGCGCCGCATTCGATGCGGTCGCCGCGACGCTGCAGGCGCGCGACCCGCGGGTGACGGCGCCGCGCGTGGTGACCGGCCCGATTTTGCTGACCGGGCTCGCCACCTGCGCGACCTGCGGCGGCCCGATGACGTTGCGCACCGGCACCTCGCGCTCGGGCAAGGTGCATCGCTACTACACCTGCTCGACCAGCGGGCGCATGGGCAAGTCGGCCTGCAAGGGCAGGGCGATCCGCATGGACACGCTCGACACGCTGGTGGTCGACAACCTCGTCGAGCGGCTTCTTCAGCCGGACCGGCTCACAGCGACGCTGGCGTCGTTGTGGGCCAGCAGGGCGCTGAAGGCGGCGGAGGTCGACGGGCGGATCACTGCCTTGCAAACAGAGTTGCGAACGGCCGAGGACAAGCTGAAACGGCTCTACGGCCTGATCGAGGACGGTCTCACTGAACTCGACGACATCCTGCGCGACCGCCTCGCCGGTTTGCGGCTCGACCGGGACCGTGCGCGCACCGCCCTTGATCGTATCCGCGTTGCGCAACAGCCGCCCGCAGTGATCGGTCCGGAATTGATTGAGCAGTTCGGCCGGCTAATGCGCGAGAACGTCACGGGAGGCGCAATCCCGTTCCGCAAGGCATGGCTGCAGGCAATCGTCGACCGCATTGAGGTGGACGACACCGTCATCCGCATTGTCGGTGACAAAACCAGTCTGGAGCAGGCCGTGGCGGCGAACCAAACCGGAGCCGCGCCCATGGTTCGCAGTTTTGGACGGAAATGGCGCACCCGACACGATTCGAACGTGTGACCTTTGCCTTCGGAGGGCAACGCTCT
>NZ_PDHT01000048.1:0-23189 GCF_002917135.1 Methylobacterium sp. V23 | reverse complement strand
CACGGCCCTCGAGCGCGTCCCGCTTCGAGCCGGTGAGGTCGCCCACCGTGCCCTGGACCTTGCCGCCAAGCTCCTTGGCGGTCCCCGTGATGCGATCCGTGTCGACCATGCTGAAATCTCCTGTGTTCGTGGATGAGGGTCGTCGCGCGGCGCGCGGCCGAAGCTAGGGTTTGAGGTTGGTCTTGGTTTTGGGGCTGGTCCCGTCCGACTTCGGGCGGGCCTCCGGGGGATCGTCGGACACGGGAGGATCCTGCTGGGATCGACCCTCGGCCTCGACCTGTCGGTCGCCGATCAGTTTCCCGATGGCTTCCTTCACCGAGCCCTTGACCGCGTCGCTCGAAGCGGGGGCGGAACCGGGTGCGGAGGGCTTGGTGGAACTCACGTGATCCTCCGGGATGGGATGAACGGGACCGAGGCGGGCCAGGGGCGGAAGGGACACGGCCGCAGGCGCCCTGCGTCTCGGCTGACCCCTCAGATGGTCCCCGACGAATCCCCAGCAATGATACAGACGTACCGGTAGGCCGGTTTTTTCTACCCGGACGCCGCCATCCGAACGGGGGTGCAGCGACCGCCCCGGAGGCCGCGATCCCGGAGGAGATGTCCCGGTCCGTCACGCATGCCCGCGCGCCGCGCTTTTCCCGGGCCGGCTCGCGTCTGTGTGCGGGACTGCCTGTCGACGCCGCGTATCACTGGAACTCCCCATGGCACATCGCGCCGCTTGCCAAGTCCCGGTCGTAACAAGTGCGTGGGACCGCAGTTCCGCGTCGGATAATCGATTGTCTGGTATATCTGGATCATTGACGTGAATGTGATTGCCCAATCACAAGCCCCCGACTGCGTCGGCGTCTCCGACGTCGAGCAAATCATCGTCTGTCCCAGACAAGAGGGCGATCATCCGTGCAGACAGATGTCAGAGTGCTGAGCTCCTCTTCGGACAACGAAGGATTGCCACGACCGATTCAGGATCTGATCGGCCGAAGACTGAACGAGATTTTTCCCTTCCCGGGTGAAGTCGCGCCGGATTCCCGTCTCGGCCAGGTCCTGGTTCGGCTCCGAAGCGCCTTGTCCGCGGCGCAGGCGGACGGACAGGTGCCCGATACGTTCCGGACCGACTTGATCGCCGCCGTCCCGCGGCTTCGCCGCTATGCCTGGTCCCAGTGCCGGAACGCCGCTGAGGCCGACGACCTCGTTCAGACCACCCTGATGCGGGCCTGGGAGAACCGCGCACGGTTCGAGCCGGGGACCCGGTTGATCGCCTGGCTGTTCACGATCCTGCGGAACACCTTCCTCAATCAGCGCAAGCGGCTTCGCCGCGAGGTCGAGGACGTCGACGGTGCGTTCGCGGCAACCCTGCGCCTGGAGCCCGAGCAGGAGCACCGCGTCGGACTGATCGAGCTTCAGGCCGCCCTGAACGGCCTGACGGCCGAACACCGCGAGACGCTGCTCCTCGTGATGGTCGATGGATTGCTCTACGACGAGGCCGCGGTCGTCCTGGGATGTCAGACCGGCACCGTGAAGAGCCGCGTCAGCCGCGCCCGGGAACGTCTGGTCAAGGCCATGGGTGCGGCCTGAGCGGCGCGGACCTCCCCGCGACCAACCCCGCCCGCGGGCCGGCTCGACGACACGGGTCGGCTTGGCCCGGTCCACGATCGACGCCGCGATGGCCCGGCGCCCACACCCTTCGAGCCGGCGCGCCGGGTCCACCCTTCCCGCCCCCATGCATCCCGCCACCGGAACCCCATCCGCACTCGGAGCAGAGCAAGCAAGGGAATCGCGGTTGACCCGGTAAAAATTCGAGAAAAATGATGCATCTGCATCATTGAGCGCACCGATGGCGTGCATATCTCGACGTCATCGCCGTTGCCGGCGTAACATCCATCGCGTTCAAGCTATTCGCAGAGTTATGCCGGACCTCGTATGTCCCCCCGATCAGGTTCGGCATGGCCGCAGGGCCGGGCACCGCGCCACTCCGGGCGCTCGCCCGGCCCGAAGGCCTCGTCCGGATCCCAGACCTCATCGAAGGCTTCGAGAGGCGAGTCTTCGCTAGACGAGGCTTCGAGAGGCCAGTTTCCGCGAGGCCGGTTTCCGAGAAGAGAGACTTCAGAGATCATGGCAGGAGAGAGCCTCGCAGAAGCGCAGGAGCGCCGCACGGCCGATCCCGACAGGCCCGGGCGCATCGCGGACGACACCCCGCCCGCGATGCCGCCTCGACCCTATCCGGGCGAGCGTCCGCTGGGGGCCGACGAACCCTCGGCCCCATTCGAGGAGACCCCGAGCGAGGCCGCTTCCGACGCGCTTCCCCGCGGTCCGGCCGGTGCCGGGGCGGTCGCCTGACGTCCGTTCGATCCACCCGGTCCCCCGCCGCGGATACGCGGGCCACGGACAAACGGGCCTGTGACGCGAGCGCCATCCCGGAGGCCGTCGAGTCCGGGATGACGCGCGCGGAACTCGCCGCCCTCCTGGACGGCGGCTCCGTGACGGATGTGGTTCCGCCGCACGTCGGCGAGACGGCCGCGGCCTATGCGGTTCGGGCGACAGGCGAACTGATGGTTCTCTACCTGGCCCGAGACCCAGAGGGACGCTGACGCGCTCCAAGCGGGCGGCCCGCAGAGGAGACCGCGACACGCTTTTCACGGTGGTTCGCGACGCGTCTGGCGGCCGCGAGCGTCTCGGCCGCCGAAGCTGCCACCCGGTTCGACGACCATTGGTCCGTGACGGCAACCGTCGACGACGGTGGATGCCCGGGGCCTTACCGATGCCCCATCGTCATTCGCCACGGTGTCGTCGACGCCTCCGGCCGGGCGCCGGAGCGGTCGGGCGCATCGTCGGGATCATCCGTCGCGGTCTGGCGAGCGTGGCTGTCCGAGGCCGGCTGCGCGCCGCGGAGGGCCGCGGTGACCGGACCCTGTCCGGACCTTTGCGCGGCTCGGGCCGGTGGACCTCCCGCAGGAGCGGCTGACGAGACGGTTGGCCGGTCTCGAAAGCCGGCGCCACCGGCAGACCCGATGAGACGCGCGCGCACTCCGCCCCGGCGCATGCGCCGCGGCCGGGGCATCCCTCGGAGCCTCGTTGCGCCGGCGTGGATTGTGGCGGCCGACGTCCGACCGGATGACGAAGACAGGGGTGGTGCGCCCGCGCTGCGGCCCAGACCTTGCAAAGGTCTTTCCCATCGCTTGCCAAACGATGGAACGAGGCCCCGTGGCTCATCAGTCGATCTCGCGCAGAACCCTCCTGGGCGGCACCGCCGTTCTCGGCCTCTCGGCCCTGGCGTCGACGGGCGCCCGGGCGGCCGGGCCGATGACCGTCGGGGTCGTCTACGTCGGACCGAAGGACGATTACGGCTACAACCAGGCCCATGCGAAGGGCGCCGCGGCCCTGAAAGGGTTGCCCGGGGTCGAAGTCGTCGAGGAGGAGAACGTCCGCGAGACCAACGACGTCCAGAAGACCATGGAGAGCATGATCAACATGGATGGGGCGAGCCTGCTCCTGCCGACCTCCTTCGGCTACTTCGATCCCCACGTGCTGATCGAGGCCAAGAAGAACCCGAAGGTGCAGTTCCGCCATTGCGGCGGCCTCTGGACCGCGGCGAACCCGAAGAACGCCGGCTCCTATTTCGGCTACATCGCGCAGGGCCAGTACCTCAACGGCATCGTGGCCGCGCATGCGACGAAGTCGAAGAAGATCGGTTTCGTGGCGGCCAAGCCGATCCCCCAGGTCCTCAACAACATCAACGGCTTCCTGCTCGGCGCCCGCAGCGTCGACCCGTCGATCACCTGCCAGGTCATCTTCACCGGCGAGTGGTCGCTGGCGGTCAAGGAGGCGGAGGCGACCAACGCGCTGATCGACGGCGGCGCCGACGTCATCACCTGCCACGTCGACAGCCCGAAGGTGACGGTCGAGACCGCCGCCCGGCGGGGCGCCTACGTCTGCGGCTACCATGCCGACCAGTCGGCGCTGGCCAAGGACCGGTACCTCACCGGTGCCGAGTGGGACTGGGCCCCGATCTACAAGGGCTTCGTCGCCGACATGCAGGCGGGCAAGGCGCCCCCGAACTTCCTGCGCGGTGGCCTCGCGGACGGGTTCGTCCGGATGAGCCCCTACGGTCCCGCCGTCTCCGAGGCGGCGCGCAAGAACGCCGACGCGGTCAAGGCCGAAATGATGAAGGGCGGGTTCGCCATCATCCGGGGGCCGCTCAAGGACAACAAGGGCAACGCGATCGCCGAGGCCGGCAAGGGCTTCCCCGAGAATGCGCCCGAACTCGAGAGCACCGGCTACCTCGTCGAGGGTGTCAGGGGCTCGGCCTGAGGGAAACGTCCGTCACGCACGCCGCCAGCGGGAGGAACATCCTTGGTCGCCGAGACTGCTCCGTCGAACATGGCCGTGGCAGTGCCGCGCCCCTCGGCGAGTCTGCCCCTGCGGGCCTGGGCGGCGCGCCGGGTGGAGGCGCTCGCCATCCCGCTCGGGGCGCTCGCCCTCGGCTTCGGCCTGTTCAGCCTGTTCCTCCTGAGCCTCGGCAAGTCGCCGGCGGCCTTCCTCGACCTCGTCTACCGGGGCGGCTTCGGTTCCGCCTTCGCCCTCCAGAACAGCCTCCAGCGCGCCGCGCCCCTGTTGTTCGCGGCCCTGTGCGTGGCACTGCCCGCCCGGCTCGGCCTCGTGGTCATCGGCGGCGAGGGCGCAATCGTGCTCGGCGGCCTCGCCGCGGCGGCGGTGGCGGCGCCCCTGTCGGGGGCACCCTCCGGCCTCGGCATCGCCGCCATGGCGCTGGCCGCCCTCCTGACCGGGGCGCTCTGGCTCGGGGCGGTGGGCGCCCTGCGGGCCTGGCGCGGCGTCAACGAGACCATTGCCAGCCTGCTGATGTCCTACATCGCCATCGCGCTGGCCAACCACCTGATCGAGGGCCTGCTGCGCGACCCGGGCAGCCTCAACAAGCCGTCGACGCGGACCATCGACGAGGCCTTCCGGGTCGGCCCGATGCCGGGCCTGGAGGTGCATTGGGGCCTCGGCGTCGGGGTGGTGGCCTGCCTCCTCGCCTGGCTCCTGACCGAGCGCACCACCCTGGGCTTTGCCGCCCGGATCGCCGGCGGCAACGTGCGCGCGGCCCAGATCCAGGGCTTGGCGGTCGGGCGCCTGATCGCCGGCTTCACCGCCCTCGGGGGAGCCCTGGCGGCGCTGGCCGGATTCTTCGAGGTCGCCGCCGTCCACGGCAACGCCAACGCCTCGCTGATCGCCGGCTACGGCTACACCGGCATCCTCATCGCGTTCCTGGCCCGCCAGAACCCCCTGGCGATCCCGCCCGTCGCCTTCCTGCTCGGCGGAATCGAGGCCTCGAGCGGCCTGATCCAGCGCCGCCTGCACCTGCCCGACGCCACCATCCTGCTGCTGGAGGGGCTGCTCTTCCTCCTCGTCCTCATGGGCGAGACCCTGTACGGGCGCTTCAAGCTGTTCAGTCCGCATCTCTGGGGCGAGAAGCGCGCCGCGGCGGCCCAGACCGTGCCATGAGCGCCCTCCTATGAGCGCCCCCCCTATGAGCGCCCCCCTATGAGCGCCTCCCCTATGAGCGACCTCGGCCTCTGGAACGTCCTCATCGCGGTCATCGGCGGGGCCATCCGTGTCTCGACGCCGTTCCTGTTCGTCAGTCTGGGCGAGACCATCACGGAGCGCTCGGGCCGGATCAATCTCGGCCTCGAGGGCACCCTCGTGTTCGGGGCGATGTCGGCCTACGCCACGGCGGTGCTTACCGGCTCGGCCTGGGCCGGCGTCGCGGTGGCGGGCGCGGCGGGGGGCCTGTTCGGCCTCGCCCACGGCTGGATCTGCCGGCTGCCGCGGGTCAACGACGTGGCCCTCGGCATCGCCCTGATGCTGTTCGGTTCGGGCCTCGCCTTCTTCTTCGGCAAGGCCTTCATCCAGCCCTCGGCACCGCAATTGCCGGCGCTCCCCTTCGGCAATTGGTCCGACGTGCCTCAGATCCGGGCCGCCCTCCAGGTCAACGTGCTGTTCCTGATCGGAGCGGTGCTCAGCGTCCTCCTGTGGTGGGCGTTCCGCAACACCCGCACCGGCCTCGTGGTCCGCATCGTCGGCGACAGCGCGGAGGCGGCGCGGGCCATGGGCTACGACGTCGATCGTGTCCGGCTGCTGGCGACCGGGGCCGGTGGGGTGCTCGCCGGCATCGGCGGGGCCTACCTGTCGCTCTACTATCCGGGCTCGTGGAACGAGGGCATCTCCTCCGGGCAGGGCCTGATGGCCGTCGCCCTCGTGGTCTTCGCCCGCTGGAATCCCCTGGCCTGCTTCGGCGCCGCGCTGCTGTTCGGCGGGGCCGGAGCCCTCGGGCCGGCGCTCCAGTCGGTGGGCGTCTCGCAGGGCTATTACCTGTTCTACGCCGCGCCCTACGTCCTCACCCTCGGCGTCCTCATCGCCACCTCGTCGCCGAACCACGCCCTGGCGGGAGCGCCGGGCGAACTCGGCCAAGCGAAGTAAGCCCAGAACAACCAAACCCAGAACAACCAAGCCCAGAAACAGTAAGCCCGAGCAGACAGGTATCTCCGATGAACGGACTTGGCGGCCTCAACAAATCCCCGAACGGCGTGGTGCTCGGTCTGGTGCAGCTGCAGCTGCCGACCGTCGTCACCAGGACGGACCTCGCCGCGCAGACGCAGCGCATCGTCGCCCTGGTGGGCAAGGCGCGGCGCAACCTGGCCACCATGGACCTCGTGGTCTTCCCCGAATACGCCCTCCACGGCCTGTCCATGGAGACCAACCCCGACATCCTGTGCCGGATGGACGGGCCGGAGGTCGCGGCCTTCGCCCAGGCCTGCCGCGACAACCGGATCTGGGGCTGCTTCTCCCTCATGGAGTTCAACCCGCACGGCAGCCCGTTCAACACCGGCATCATCATCGACGACACCGGCGCGGTGAAGCTCTATTACCGCAAGATGCACCCCTGGGTGCCCGTCGAGCCCTGGGAGCCCGGCGACATCGGCATCCCGGTCATCGAGGGGCCGCGCGGGGCCAAGATCGCCCTCATCATCTGCCACGACGGGATGTTCCCCGAGATGGCCCGGGAATGCGCCTACAAGGGCGCCGAGATCATGATCCGCACGGCCGGCTACACGGCGCCGATCCGCGAGTCCTGGCGCTTCACCAACCAGTCGAATGCCTTCTGCAACCTGATGGTCACCGCAAACGTCTGCATGTGCGGTTCGGACGGCTCGTTCGATTCCATGGGCGAGGGCATGATCGTCAACTTCGACGGTCAGATCATCGCCCACGGCACCACGGGGCGCGTCGACGAGATCATCACCGCGGAGGTCCGTCCCGACCTCGTGCGCGAGGCGCGCCTCCACTGGGGCGTCGAGAACAACATCTACCAGCTCGGACACCGCGGCTACACGGCTGTGAAGGGTGGCGCTGGGGACTGCCCCTACACCTACATGCAGGACCTGGCCGCCGGCCGCTACCGACTGCCCTGGGAGGATGGGGTCAAGGTGGTCGACGGCACCTCCTGCGGGTTTGCCGCGCCCACCCGGTCCTACGGCGCCGGACAGACCCCGGACGCCCGAGAGGCGGCGGAATGAGCGCGGCGCCCCTTCGCCTGCCGCCGGATGCGGCGCGCTACGCCGTCGCCGAGCCCTATCCCTGGCCCTTCGACGGAGCCCTTCGGCCCGACAACACCGCCCTCGTCATCATCGACATGCAGATCGATTTCTGCGGTCCCGGCGGCTACGTCGACACCATGGGCTACGATATCGGCCTGACCCGGGCGCCGATCGCGCCGATCGGGCGCCTGCTCGCGGCGGCCCGGCGTCTCGGCTACGGCGTCATTCACACCCGCGAGGGTCACCGGCCGGACCTGGCCGACCTGCCCGAGAACAAGCGCTGGCGCTCGCGCCGGATCGGGGCCGGCATCGGCGATTCCGGGCCCTGCGGGCGCGTGCTGGTGCGTGGCGAGCCCGGCTGGGAGATCATCCCCGAGCTGGCGCCCGAGCCCGGCGAGCCGATCATCGACAAGCCCGGCAAGGGCTCGTTCTTCGCCACCGACCTGGCGCTGATCCTCGGGCAGCGCGGCATCCGCAACCTGATCCTGACCGGGATCACCACGGATGTCTGCGTCCACACCACGATGCGCGAGGCCAACGACCGCGGCTTCGAGTGCGTGATCGTCTCCGACGCCTGCGCGGCCACCGACCGGGGCAACCACGAGGCTGCCCTCAAGATGGTGACGATGCAGGGCGGCGTCTTCGGCGCCGTGGCGACCTCCGAGGCCCTCCTGGCGGCGATGGGATGATCCGCGATGGTGTCCTTCTCGCAAGCGGTTCGCACGGCGGTGCCCCGGGACGGAGGCGCGGCGCCGGTGGTGCTCGAGGCCCCGCCGCCCGGCGCCCTCGCGGTCGAGACCATCGGCATGACGAAGCGCTTCGGCACCTTCGCGGCCCTCGACGACGTCTCGATGAAGATCGAGGCCGGCGGCTTCCACGCGCTGCTGGGTGAGAACGGCGCGGGCAAGTCGACCCTGGTGAAGTGCATCATGGGCTTCTATGCGCCGAGCGCGGGCAGCGTCCTGGTGGATGGCCGGGAGGTCGCGATCACCAATCCAAAGGGCGCCCAGGCCCGCGGCCTCGGCATGGTCTACCAGCACTTCACCCTGGTGCCGTCCCTGACCGGCCTCGAGAACCTCGTCATCGCCCGGCCCCGGGTGCCGACGGTGATCGACTGGCGCGCCGAGCGCGCGGCGCTGGCCGCCTTCATGGAACGGATGCCGTTCCGGCTGAACCTCGATCGCCCGGTGGCCGAGCTCGCGGCGGGGGAGAAGCAGAAGCTCGAGATCATCAAGCAGCTCTCCCTCAAGGCGCGATTCCTGATCCTCGACGAGCCGACCTCGGTGCTCACGCCGGCGGAGGCCGAGGAGGTGCTGGGCCTCCTGCGCGCCATGGCGGACCGGCGCGAGCTGACGGTGCTGATGATCAGCCACAAGTTCCGCGAGGTCGAGGCGTTTGCCCGCAGCGTCAGCGTCCTGCGCCGCGGCACGCTCGCGGGCGGCGGACGGGTCGGCGAACTCAGCCGCGACGACATGGCGGCGATGATGATGGGCGCGCGGCCGGTGCGCGCCGCCACCAACCGCGTCGGTGGGCCCGACCCGGGCCGGGTGGTCCTGCGCATCGCGGATTTGCGCGCCACCGACGCCTCCGGCCTGCGTCACCTCGCCGTCGACGCCCTCGCGGTGCAGGCCCGCGAGATCGTCGGGGTCGCCGGGGTCTCGGGCAATGGCCAGAAGGAACTCGCCGACGTGCTCGGCGGCCAGATCCGCGCCACCGGCGGCCGGGTGGAGGTCGCAGGCAAGGCCTATGACGGACGCCGCGCCCAGAGCCGGGCGCGGCGGGTGCGCGTCATCCCGGAGGAGCCGCTGCGCAATGCCTGCGCGCCGCGCATGTCGGTAGCGGAGAACCTGGCCTTCCGGGCCTTCGACCGACGCGCGGAGCGTGCCGCCGCCGCGGGGGGCGCGGTCACGGGCCGGTCGACCGTCTGGCTCGACACCGGCGCCCTGCGCCGCCGCGCCCGGGACCTCATCGCGCGTTTCGGGGTCAAGACCGCCTCCGCCGAAGCACCGATCGCCACCCTGTCCGGCGGCAACGTGCAGCGGGCCGTGCTGGCGCGCGAGCTCACCGATCCGGTCGACCTCCTCGTCGTGGCCAATCCCTGTTTCGGGCTCGACTTCACCGCCGTCGCCGAGATCCGGGCCCGGATCATGGCGGCCCGCAACGCCGGCGCGGCGGTTCTGCTGATCAGCGAGGATCTCGATGAGATCCTCGAGCTCTCGGACCGCATCGTGGTGATGTCCGACGGCCGCATCGTGCACGCGGTGAGCCGCGCCGAGGCCGACGCCCGAAGCATCGGCCGGCACATGGCGGGGCATCACTGAGGCGCGAGACGGGGGTACCGGCCGGAAGGTGCCTGGCCGGAAGGTGCCCGGCGATCCGGTCCGGCAGGCTAGGGTCGTACGGGATCGAGGGTCACGGACCAGAGCGCGGTATCGGCGGCGTCCTTCAGGGTGACGGTCATCTGTTCCGTCGCGCCCTCGACCGCGACGTGGCCGAAGAACTGGTAGCCCGCGGCCGGCGAGAGATTGGTCTGGCCCGGCGGGGGCGCCTTCGCGAAGCGCAGCTGGGGTCCGAAGGTGTCGTCGAGGGCGTTGGGGCCGAAGGTGCCGGCATGCAACGGGCCCGCGACGAACTCCCAGAACGGCTCGAAATCCTGGAATCGCGCCCGGTTCGGGTCGTAGTAATGCGCCGCCGCGTAGTGCACGTCCGCCGTCAGCCAGACGGTGTTGCGGATGCCCGCATCGCGCAGGAAGCGCAGGAGGTCGGCGATCTCGAGTTCCCGGCCCAGCGGTGGCCCGTCGCCCTGCGCGATGGCCTCCGAGCCGAAGGGCGGCTGGGACTCGTAGGGGACGACGAGCCCGATCGGCATGTCGGCCGCGATCACCTTCCAGGTCGCGCGGGAGGCGAGAAGTTCCCGCTTGAGCCAGGCGATCTGCGTCGGGCCGAGGAAATGGGCCTCAGGCCCGTAGGCGGTCTGCCGGTTCTCGCCGTTCGGCCCGCGATAGGAGCGCATGTCGAGCAGGAACACGTCGACCAGCGGCCCATGCGAGATCTTGCGGTAGACCCGGCCGGGCTCCGACGGCGCGAAGCGCATCGGCATGTACTCGTGGAAGGCCCGCGTGGCGCGGACCTGGAGCGCCAGCACGTTCGGGGCGCGATAGGCTTTCCGCAGATGTTCGGCCCGGGTCAGAGGCTCGCCCGGCCACCAGTTGTTGGTGACCTCGTGGTCGTCCCACTGCGCGAAGATCGGGATCTCGGCGTTCATCGCCCGCACGTTCGCGTCGGTCAGGTTGTAGCGGTAGCGCCCGCGGAACTCCTCCAGGGTCTCGGCCGGCTTCGACACCGCCTCGGTGACGCGGTTGCGCCAGAGGGTGCCGTCGGGCAGGCGCACCTCCGGTACGATCGGGCCGTCGGCGTAGATGGTGTCGCCGGAATGCAGGAAGAAGTCCGGCCGGTTGCGCAGCATGGCTGCATAGATCGTCATCCCGCCCCGGGCCTCGTCGATGCCCCAGCCCTGGCCCGCCGTATCGCCGGACCAGCAGAACGAGACCGAGCGGCGCTCGGCCGGGGCCGTGCGGAAGCGCCCGACCTGCGGCGCGCCGAGGATCGTCGGCGCGGCGAGATCCTGCAGCCGGACCCGGTAGAACACGTCCTGGCCCGGCGGCAGGTCCGTCAGGGCGACCTTCACGGTGCCGTCGCTCGCCGGGAGTGCATCGGCGAAGACGCCGCCGCGAACGTCCGCGAAGCGCTCGGTGGTCGACCACTCGATCATCGCCCGGCAGGGGCGGTCGGCCCGGGCCCAGACCACGGCGGAGGTGCCGTCGACGTCGCCGGATTGCAGACCGTGGGTGAGGACGGGGCGGTCTGCGGCCCGGCTGAGGCCGGGCCGGAAAACGCCGGTGCCGAGCCCGATGAGGCCGGCAGCCCCCGTCAGGAACGGACGGCGGGTCAGGCTGGAACGGGACGAGGAGGACATGGCGGCGGGCTCCCTTCCGAAGGCTCCGCTATGGCGATCCTGTCTGACGCCTTGACGACGCTGCACGCGTCACACATGGGCGGCTTTCGGCGACAACCGTCCTGCGCGGGGGCGGCATGCGCCGCGATCGACGCGGTGGCACGATCCTGCGCCTGCGAAGATCCCGCGAACGGGCCGCGGCAGCCGGTGCCCTTGCCCCGACAGGGCGGTCTGCCGCGCGTGGAAGCCAGCACAGAACCGCTTCTTTCCGCTGTCGCCGATGCCCGGCGCCACCGGGACCACAAGAATCGGACAAGTATGAAGACCGCTTTGGATCAGTCTCCGATCGACGAGGATGCGGTGTTTTGCGGCCAAGCAGGGTCATGCCTGGGCGCCGGTGGCTCGATGACTCGGTAAGCGAAAGAAGAAAATCGGTTCTGGCCCGCTGAAGCGCGCTTGATCAGGCAGCGGAAATCTCGGTAAGCACGACCTTGATCGACGCACGCCCGCGGGTTCCAAGGTCTCGTTGATGACGATGGCAAGCGATATCCGCCGTTCTTCAAGGCCGACTGCCGCCGCCAAAACCGCTCCCCTGGTCGTCATCGTCGAGGATGACGAGGGCGTCCGCGACGGCCTGCAGGACCTGCTCCGGTCGGTCGGACTCGATACGCTGGCCTTCGGATCGACGCACGACCTGCTCGCCGCCGCCCTGCCGGATCGCCCCGGCTGCCTGGTTCTGGATGTCCGGCTGCCCGGAGCCAGCGGCCTCGATCTGCAGAGGAAGCTGATCGCCCTGGGCAATCGCATGCCGATCATCTTCATGACCGGTCACGGCGACATTCCCATGAGTGTCCAGGCCATGAAGGCCGGCGCGCTCGATTTTCTGACCAAGCCGTTCCGCGATCAGGACATGCTGGACGCGATCGCCGTCGCGATCGATCGGGATCGGGCGCGCCGCGCCGAGCGCGCGGGTATGGCCGCACTCGAAGCCCTCGCCCGGACCCTCACGGCGCGTGAGGCCGAGGTCATGCAGCAGGTGGTCAAGGGGCTCCTCAACAAGCAGATCGCCCATGCGCTGGGGATCAGCGAGATCACCGTCAAGATTCACCGCGGCAACGTCATGCGGAAGATGGGGGCCGGCTCCGTCGCCGACCTCGTGCGGAAGACCGAATGGCTGAAGGCGGCAGGCGTGAACTGATCGGGCGGGGAGCACGAGCGCCGGGTCTCCGCGAAGGGCGTGTCTCGGAACGGACCCGGGCGAGCGCGGAACGAGGGCTCCGGCGCACGCGTTGGCCGCCGCAGTCCGAGACCACGTCGTGCACCGATCCCGGATCGCTCGGCCGGCTCCCCTTCCGCGCGCGGTCTTCCACCGACGGTTCGAGGTGCCTCGGCCGGTGGGAGTCGCGCCGGAGCCCGAGCGGCCGGACTACACGAACGTATGATATCCCGGTCCGATCTATGGGCTTATGGAGGCGGATATCGTCCGCCGACAGGGAGCCACGAAAGGAAGACTCGTGTCGGTCGAGAAGAAAGCCGTCGCTGTCGTTGACGACGACGAAGCCGTCTTGGACGCGACGTCCTGCTTTCTTCAGGCCTTGGGCTATGACACGCGATCGTTCAGTTCGGGTGAGGCGTTCCTTGCCTCAGGCGTCGAGGGCGAGGTCTTTTGTCTCCTCACTGACATCAACATGCCTGGTCTCAGCGGCTTGGAGTTACAGGATCGCGTACGGCTCTCGCGACCGGCCCTGCCGATCGTCATGATGACCGCGCTGACCGACGAGACGGTCCGGCGCCGGGCTTTCGCCGGAGGCGCCCGGGACCTCCTGCGCAAGCCTCTCGCAGCCGACGACCTCATCCGCTGCCTGGACGCGATGACGGAAACCTGACGCGGATCGGGCCGGCCTCCGTTCAAGAGACCACCCGCCCCGGGAGGTGCTCCCGTCTCGAGCCCAAAGCTTGCCTCGGCCAAGGCCCCGTCCCCCGACCCGGTTGTGCATCGGGAGGCGAACCGGGACGGGCCGATCCGGAGCCTCCGCGTGCGCGCGCGTGCGTCTCCGCGGCGATGGTGTCGACCCATCGGCCTCCGTCACCACCGGATCGCGCGTCGTGCCGGGCGCGCTCGCCCCTTCGGGGAGGACGCCCATACGAGGGTTGTCGACGCCTCCCGGGGATCATCGCTTGGGGTGAGCACCCCTAACCTTCGTATGATTCCGAGCCAGGGCGCGGGCCTGTAGGCCTGTTCGGACAGCAGGCGAACCGCGATCCCATCTCCCGCCGAGACCGTCGGGGCGGCCAGGGCCACGGATGATGGCGTCAGATCCTGTGACCACGCTTTCAAAGAGGTCGAACGATGGTCCAGCTCTCGGTGAACGGGCACCCCTACGAGGTCGAGGCCGAGCCCGACACGCCGCTGCTCTTCGTTCTGCGTGACAGCCTGGGAATGACCGGCACCAAGTATGGCTGCGGGATCGGGCAGTGCGGCGCCTGCACGGTGCTGCTCGATGGGCAGGCGACCCGCTCCTGCCAGATCCCCGTCGAGAGCATCGGCGCGCAGGCGATCACCACCATCGAGGCAATCGAGCGGGATGCGGTCGGCGCGAAGGTCGTGGCGGCCTGGATCGGCATCGAGGTGCCGCAATGCGGCTACTGCCAGTCCGGGCAGGTGATGGCCGCCACCAGCCTGCTCAAGCAGACCCCGAAGCCCTCCGACGCAGACATCGCAGGCGCCATGACCAACCTCTGCCGCTGCGGAACCTACAACGCCATCGCCGCCGCCGTGCGGCAGGCCGCGGCTTGAGGAGGAAGCGATGACCGACCTGACGCCCCTCCACCGCACCGACCGCCGCGAGCCGATCCGCAACCTCTCCCGCCGGGGCTTCCTGGGCGCCGCCTCCGGTGCCCTGTTCCTCGGCATCGGCTTGCGCCTCGATCCAGCGGCCGCTCAGACCCGTGCCGAAGGCCCGGCGGCGGTCGCCCCGAAGCCCGGAACCCGCGTCGCGGCCTTCCTCGAGATCGGCCCCGACAGCCGCGTGCGCCTGCTCAGCCCCTTCGTGGAGGGTGGACAGGGCATCAACACCGGGCTCGCCCAGACCATCGGTGAGGAGCTGGACCTCGATCCCGCGCGCTTCACCGTCGAGTGCGCTCCGCCCGGTCCCGACTACGCCGTCGTCAATGGTCTGCGCATGACCGGCGGCAGCTTCTCCACCCGCTCCAGCTTCGAGGCCATGCGGCGGCTCGGGGCTACGGCCCGCGAGATGTTGCTCCGCGCAGCCGCGGCGCGACTTGCCGTCCCGCAGGACAGCCTGACGACGGATGATGGCCGGGTGATCCACGCCGCTAGCGGACGGTCGCTCGACTACGGCGCCTTGGCCGCCGCCGCCCTCGCCCTGCAGCCGCGGGACGACGTGGCTCTGAAGGATCGCAAGGATTTCCGCTGGATCGGCAAGCCCGTCGCCCGTCTCGACATGCGCGACAAGTCCACCGGCCGGGCCGCCTACAGCATCGATCTCCGCATCGACGGCATGCTGCATGCCGCCGTCCAGCATGCCCCCCACCTCGGCACCGAGCCCGAGGCCATCGCCAACGAGGCCGCGGTGCGCGCCATGCCCGGCGTGCAGGCGGTGCAGCGGCTGCCCGGCGCGGTGGCCGTTCTGGCCGATACCTGGTGGCGCGCGCGCAAGGGAGCGGAAGCCCTGCAGGTCACCTGGACCAAGCCGTTGCCGGAGGGGATCGCGACCGTCTCGGAGAGCTTCTCCTCGGCGTCGATGCTGGCGGCCCTGAAGGGAGCGACCGAGCCCGGCGTCCCGGCCGAGCAGGTTGGCGACGCAGCCACCGCCTTCCAGGCCGCAGCCCAGGTCGTCGAGGCCGAGTACGACGCGCCCTACCTCGCCCACGCCCAGCTGGAGCCACCCTCGGCCATCGCCCGCTTTGCGGAGGACGGCAGCCTCGACCTCTGGCTCCCGAACCAGATGCCGGAGCTGTTTCAGCAGGTTGCGGCGAAGACCGCCGGGCTGCAGCCGGATCAGGTCCGGATCCACTCGCCGCTGCTAGGCGGCTTCTTCGGGCGCCACTTCTATTACGGGTCGGCCACCCCCTTCCCGCAGGCAATCCTGCTCGCGAAGGCCACCGGCAAGCCGGTGCGGGTGCTGTGGTCGCGGGAGGAGGAGTTCGGCATGGACGCCCTGCGCCCGCTGAGCTTCGCGCGCTTTCGTGCCGCCCTGGGGCCGGACGGGATGCCCGTGGCACTGGAGATCCGGGCCGTGGGCGAGGGGCCGATCGGGCGCTGGTTCGGCGCGCTGTTCAAGTCGCCGGTCGATTCGTCGGTGGTGGAGGGCCTCGACCAGAAGCCCTACGCGATCCCGAACCGGACGCTCACCTACGTGAAGGTGCCTCATCCGGTCACCATCGCGTTCTGGCGCTCGGTGGGGCACTCGATGAACGACTTCTTCTACGAATCCTTTCTCGACGAGATGGCCCAGGCCGGTGGCAAGGATCCCCTTGCCCTACGTCTGGCCCTGCTCAAGGACAGTCCCCGGCAGCGCACCCTGCTGAATGCGGTCACGGATCTCGCCGGCGGCTGGAAGCGTGGGCCGTTCGCGGCTGCCGACGGCACGCGCCGGGCCAGGGGCGTCTCCATGGCCTCCCCCTTCGGCTCCGAGACCGCGACCATCGCGGAGGTGTCGCTCAAGGACGGGGAGGCGCGGGTCCATGACCTCTGGATCGCCATCGATCCGGGTGCCGTGGTCAATCCGGCGATCGTGAAGCGACAGGTGGAGAGCGCGGCGGCTCTCGGCCTCTCCTCCGCCCTCCTGGAGCAGGTCGTCTACGAAGGCGGCCAGCGGCAGGCGCGGAACTTCGATGCCTACCCGATCCTCGACCGGGATCGGATGCCGCGGGTGCACGTGACCATCGTGGAGAGCGGCGCGCCGATGGGGGGCATCGGCGAACCGGGCCTGCCCGGCGTTCCGCCGGCCGTGGTCAACGCGGTGGCGGTGCTCACCGGCCAGCGCCCGCGCAGCCTGCCCCTCGGCAAGGCGCGCCTTTCGGGGGCGTGAGACGAACATCGGAACGGGAGTGCTCGTGATGACGACGGTTGCCGCACGGACTCCTCGGGGGGCGTGGTTCCCGAAAGGCCCGCAATTCGCCTACCTGCCGGTGTCCCTGTTCGGCTCCGTGATGGGGCTGACGGGCCTGAGCGCCGCGTGGCAGCTCGCCGCCAGGCGGTTCGGTGCGCCGGTCCTGGTGGCGGACGCGATCGGGTGGATCGCCCTGGCGGTCTTCCTCGCCCTCGCCCTGGCCTACGGGCTCAAGGCGGTGACGGCCTGGCCTGCCGTGGTGGCGGAGTTCCGGCACCCGATCGCCGGCAACCTGTTCGGCACGATGCTGATCAGCCTGCTGCTCCTGCCGCTGGTGATCGCCCGCTTCAGCCTCGTCCTGGCCCAGGGCCTCTGGATCCTGGCCACCGCCGGGATGGTGCTGTTCGCGGTGGTGATCGTCAGCCGCTGGATGAGCAGTCGGCAGCAGCTCATGCATGCGACGCCCGCCTGGATCGTGCCGGTCGTCGGCCTCCTCGACATTCCGCTCGCCGCGCCCTCCCTGAATCTGCCGCAGACCGGAACGCTGACCCTGTTCTCTCTGAGCGTGGGCCTGTTCTTTGCCGTTCCGCTCTTCACCCTCGTCTTCACGCGCCTCCTCTTCGAGGAGCCGCTCGCCCCGGCTTTGCGCCCGACCCTGATGATCCTGGTCGCGCCCTTCGTCGTCGGCTTCTCCAGCTACGCAGCGACGCTGGGTCGGATCGATGCCTTCGCGGAAGCTCTGTTTCTGGTCGGATTGTTCGTCTTCGTGATTCTGATCGGGCTGCTGCGCGACCTGCCGCGATGCTGCCCCTTCCGGGTGTCGTGGTGGGCGGTGAGCTTCCCGGTTGCCGCGACGGCCGTGGCGGCCCTGCGCTATGCCGATTACGTGCAGACCGGGCTCGCGGACGGAATGGCCCTGCTGCTCCTGGCGTTCGCGACGGGGCTGATCGGCGCCCTCACCGTCCGCACCGCGGCGGGCATCGTGCGGGGTGAATTGCAGGCTCTCAGCGGCTGAGGCGGCCGCGCTTCTCGGGCCACGAGGGGGCCTCGGCGGCCATCGATTTCACCGGCCACGGAGATGGAGTCATGAACGCGTCGGCATCGACCACGCGCATCACGGTCGCGCATGTGCCGGTCCCGCATGTGCCGATCCCGTAGGCAAAGCCCGTCGACACGCGAAGACAAAGCCCTTCGACACGTGAAGACTTGCAGGTGGGAGACTTCCAGATTGGAGACTTGCAGGTGGGAGACTTCCAGATTGGAGACCTGCAGGTTGGAGACTTGTCGCCGCCGATGCCCGGACCTATCCGTTTTGCGGACCCAGAGCGGAGTTTTCCGATGACGAGCACCGGGGTGGTGCCGAGCCGGGCACGGAAACCGGCCGGTGTGTGGATCGAGCGGCCGGTGGTGGAGCGCAGGCAAGGCGTCCCCGCCCCAGGGTCGAGGACATGAGCCCCGGTCTTGCGCCGACGTTCGACCGGATCGTCGTGGCAACGGAAGCCGATTGGAGCGACGCCTGGTACCTCGTCTGCATGAAGGTCTCGACGATCGGGTTCGTCGTCGTCGACGCGCGCGAACGCGTCGCCGCCATCGAGGAGCTCCACGCCGCCGGGATCACCGAGATCACCGGATATCTCGACGCCCATCCGGTGATGGCGGACCGACTGCGACGCGGCATGGTCATCCTCGACGTCAACGAGGCGGCGGTGCGGATGTTCGGCGCTGCGGTTCGCTCGGACATGATCGGGCAGCGCACGCAGCGCTTCTTCGATCCGCTCTGCACGGCCCAGGTGAACTCCGCGCGGGCCTTCGCGGCCGGCGCCACCTCGTTCCAGCAGCAGGCGCACAGCGTCCGGCTGGATGGGTCGCGCTTCGAGACGCTGTTCTGCGTCGTTCCACGGGCGGATGGCGCCACGTCGGGACTGTGGCTGGCCTCCTTCGTCGACATCACCGAAGACGTGCAGCGGCAGTCATCCCTCGATACCCTGCGGGACGAACTCGCCCACGTCTCGCGCATCTCCACGCTGGGCGAACTCTCGGCCTCGATCGCGCACGAGATCGGCCAGCCCCTCGCGTCCATCGGCATGACCGCCGGGGCGATGCTGCGCCTCCTCGATCGCGAGCCCGTCGACCGTGACCTCCTCCGGCGTCAATGCCAGCGCATCGTCGACCAGGTCGCCCGCGCCGGCGACATCATCGACCGCACCCGGCGCATGGCCGCCAAGCGCGACAGCGTGCAGGTCTCGGTCTCGGTCGCGGAGGTCCTGGCCGAATCCGTGCAGTTCGTGCTGCACGACCTCAACCGCACCAACGTGACGTTCAGCATCGTCTGCGGCGATCCGTCCGCGACGGTTTTCGCGGACCGGGTTCAGCTGCAGCAGGTCTTCGTCAATCTGCTCATGAACGCGATCCAGATCCACCGGGAAGCCCAGACGCCGAGGCCGGAAATCACGATCGAGACGTTTCGCAGAGACGATGCGGTCGTGATCGACGTCGTCGACAACGGGCCAGGCCTCGCGCACGAAGCCATCGACCGGTTGTTCGACGGCTTCTTCACGACGCGCGCCGAGGGGCTCGGCCTGGGCTTGCGGATCTGCCGCACCATCGTCGCGGCCCATGGCGGCTCGATCGAAGCGCAGACACGCCACGGAGAACCGGGGGCCCGGTTTTCCGTGTGCCTGCCGCTCGATCGGGCCTGACGGCATCGGCCAGGCTCGCCTCTCCGGGGTCTACGCCGCGGATCGGACCATCCGATAGCGGCTCGCCGGCGTTGCGGCGGCGAGGTGCGTGGACAGGTCGCGGCGTGCGCCATCCAGGGCGGTCCAGGCGTCGTTGTTCTCCAGGGGCGGAATCGTAATGACCTCGCCGGCATCGAAGCCGGCGAGCGCGGCCGCGACCAGATCGCCCGCCGCCATGACGATGCCGGCCGGAAGGTTTTGATGGCCGCCGATACCAGCCACGGCCCAGAACTCCGTCGCGGTCGCGCCGGGCAGTACGGCCTGGATCCGCACGCCCTTCGACGACAGTTCGTGCTGCAGCGACTGCGTGAAGGCGAGAACGTAGGCCTTGCTGGCGCCGTAGACGCCATTGAGCAGTTCGGGCGCGAGGGCGACGGTCGAGGCGATGTTGATGATCGCGCCATGGCCCCGCGCGACGAATGCCGGAGCCGCCGCGTAGGCGAGACGGGTCAGGGCTGTGACGTTCACCCCGATCATGCGCTCCATCTCGTCCGGCTCGGCCTGGAGCAGCGGGGCCGCCGAGCCGAACCCGGCATTGTTGACCAGCATGGTGATCGACGCGTCGCTGCCCAGCAGCGCTTCGACGCGTCGAAGGTCCGAGCCGTCGTTCAGGTCCGCCTCGACCGTCCGGACGTTTCGACCGGACGCGCTGCGCAGCGCGTCCGCAGTCTGATGCAAGCGATCCGCGTTCCGAGCGACCAGGATGAGATCATAGCCGCGCTTGGCGAGTTCTTCGGCGTAAATTGCACCGATACCGCCCGATGCGCCCGTGATCAGCGCAACACCTTTCGCATGGTCCGTCATCGTCACTCTCCGGCAAGCCTTCTCGACTGCTTGAGAGCGTATCGGTGCGTGTGGGCCCAAGCATTCATACGGATGCCGGACCGCGACATACCTTCGTATGGGTCCGTACCGCGACGATCAGGTCGGCAGGGCCCAGGTCGGCAGGGCCCAGGTCGGCAGGGCCCAGGTCGGCAGGGCCCAGGTCGGCGCAGCGTTCGGAACCCGCAGGGCGCGAAAGTTCACGCCGCCCGCGTGTGGGCGGTCGTCGACGGGAGCGATGCCGGCAGGCGTCTCGGGGGACGTCCGCCGGCCCGCTGCCCGACATGAGTTCGGGACAGGGGGCCGGTCCGGGGCGCGGCCGCACGTATGCGGTCGCGCCCGGTTCGGGCGGATCCGATGCCGGTCTAGCGGGCCGCCTTCGCGGCACGACGGCGCTCGGTCAGGATCCACTCGGTGTAGCCGTTCGGCTGCGCGCGGCCCTTGAAGACGAGGTCGCTGGCCGCCTGGAAGGCCGGTCCGTCGTAGTCGGGAGCCATGGGGCGGTAGAGCGGATCGCCGGCGTTCTGGCGGTCGACCACCTTCGCCATCCGCTTGAGCGCCGTCATCACCTGCTCCTCGCTGACGACGCCGTGATGCAGCCAGTTCGCGATGTGCTGCGACGAAATCCGCAAGGTCGCGCGATCCTCCATCAGCCCGACATCGTGGATGTCCGGCACCTTCGAGCAACCCACCCCCTGGTCGATCCAGCGGACGACGTAGCCGAGGATGCCCTGGACGTTGTTGTCGATCTCCTGGGCCACGTCGTCGGGGGCGAAGTTCGAGCGGGCCAGCGGGATCTCGAGGATCTCGTCGAGGGCCGAGCGCGGCCGGCGGGCCAGTTCCACCTGACGCGCCCGCACGTCGGTCTCGTGATAGTGCAGCGCGTGCAGGGTCGCGGCGGTCGGCGACGGCACCCAGGCGGTGCTCGCGCCGGCCTTCGGGTGGGCGCCCTTCTGCATCAGCATGTCGGCCATGGCGTCGGGCGCCGCCCACATGCCCTTGCCGATCTGCGCCCGGTCGAGCAGGCCGCAGACGAGGCCGACATCGACGTTGTTCTCCTCGTATCCCTTGATCCAGGGCGTCGCCTTCATGTCGTTCTTGCGAATGACCGGGCCGGCCTCCATCGCGGTGTGGATCTCGTCCCCCGTGCGGTCCAGGAAGCCGGTGTTGATGAACACGACCCGCTCCGCCGCGGCCGCGATGCAGGCAGCGAGGTTGACCGTGGTCCGGCGCTCCTCGTCCATGATGCCCATCTTGAGGGTGTTCGCATCGAGACCCAGCATGGCCTCCACGCGTCCGAACAGCTCAACCGCGAAAGCGACCTCCTCGGGCCCGTGCATCTTCGGCTTCACGATGTAGACCGAACCGCGCCGGCTGTTGCGGAGCCCGGAATCCCCCTTGAGATCGTGGATCGCGATCATCGCGGTGACCGCGGCGTCGAGCATTCCCTCGGGGATCTCGCGGCCCTCGGCATCGAGCACCGCATCCGTGTCCATGTGGTGACCGACGTTGCGCACCAGCATCAGGGAGCGGCCCGGCACCACCACCTCGCCGCCGTTCGGCGCGATGTAGTGCCGATCGGGGTTGAGGCGCCGCTCCAGGGTGCGGCCGTCCTTCTGGAGGGAGGCCGTCAAGGTCCCGTTCATCAGGCCGAGCCAGTTTCGGTAGACGACGACCTTGTCGTCGGCATCGACCGTGGCGACGGAATCCTCGAGATCCATGATCGTCGAGACGGCCGATTCCAGCAGGATGTCGGCGACGCCGGATGCATCGAAGCGACCGATCCGATGCGTCCGGTCGAGGACGACCTCGACGTGCAGCCCGTGGTGCCGCAGCAGCAGGGAAGCGGGCATGCTGGCCCGGCCGCGATAGCCGATGAAAAGATCCGGTCGCGCGAGCGGCACGGTCTCGCCGGTGTTCATGTTGCCGACGAGGCCGCCCTGCTCGACCGCATAGGTGACCACGTCGGCATGGCGGCCGCCGGCCAGTGGCACGAAGCGGTCGAGGTAGCTGCGGGCGCGGGTCACGACCCGGGCGCCGCGGGTGCGGTTGTAACCGCCGCTGCGGATCGCGCCGCCCTCCTCCGAGATCGCATCGGTGCCGTAGAGGGCATCGTAGAGCGAGCCCCAGCGGGCATTGGCGGCATTCAGGGCGTAGCGGGCGTTCGAGACCGGTACGACGAGCTGCGGCCCGGCGATGCGGGCGATCTCGTCATCGACGTTTTCCGTGCGCACCGCCACCGGTCCCGGATCGGGCAAGAGATAGCCGATGTCCTTCAGGTACGCCTTGTAGGCCGCCGAATCGAACGGCTTGCCGGCCCGCTCCCGGTGCCAGGCGTCGAGCTGTGCCTGGAGCGTGTCGCGCTTGGCCAGCAGGGCCCGGTTCTTCGGCGTCAGGTCGCGGACGATCGCGCCGAGGCCGCCCCAGAACACCTCGGGCGAGATGCCGGTCCCGGGCAGGGCCTCCTCCGCAACGAAGTCGTACAGCACACGGGCGACGGCGAGGCCGCCGATATCCATTCGATCCATCTTCGATCCATTCACGGAAGGTTTGCGCTGGAATGCCACCGGCTGCGGTCGTAGCCAACCGCCGATGTCGACCGCCCGTTCTCGAATTCACGCGCAGGGGGAACAGCCCGACAACGTCCCTGCGGCCGTCGTCTCGGCGAGAGCTCCCCGCACGGGGGTGCGGAAAGCTCCGAACCGGCGTCCAGTGGGCGACGCAATAGACGCGCCGACCGAGATCGACAAACTCGGTGGCTGCCGGCACCGCAGCTGCCATGCCGTCCCGGGGCGCAGAGAAGGCGCTCAGGGCTGGGTGGGCGAGTGTCCTGATCGCCTGTGCGCGCACTGCGCGCGGGGGGGCCGCAACGGTCGGAAACGGTGTCGGGCGACAGAAGGGCGCCGCACCGCGCTCCGCCCTCCGCCGCTCATCGGCGGGCCCGGATGGGGTCGAGCGCGGGGTGTCGGTTGACGTCCTTGTAGAGGAGGTAGCGGAAGGGTCCGGG